>JAPLOD010000668.1 GCA_026692735.1 Planctomycetota bacterium
GGCGGCTTCCTGGCGCGCAAGGGCGACGGCCCGCCCGGCTGGATCTCTATCTGGCGCGGCTGGCACACGCTGACGGTCATGGTCCAAGGTTTTCTCCTCGCCCAAGGGGACCAACAATGTGTATAAAGACAAGGGCTTCAGTCGCGGGGCCGCGCCTGCTACGGCTCCCAGCCGAGTTCGCGCCCTCGTGGTCGAGGCCCTGTTCTTCGCGGGATATTTCCTCTACGTCTGGCTGTGGGTGGATCCAGTTCTGCTGTACCAGAACGCCGGGCCGGTGTTCTTCACGGGCACGGACTTCCTCGAAGGGTTTCTGAGTTGCCCGGGCGGTCTGGTGAACTATGCCAGCGCTTTTCTCCTGCAGTGCTGCCAGTTGGGCTGGCTTGGAGCCGCGATCGCGTCCGTCATGGCGTGGTTGATCTGCGGCGCAACGCGGGTTCTCCTCGGCCGGATCGCTGGCCGGCCTGTGAAGGCCGCACATCTGATTCCCGCCCTGCTCCTGCTCGTCATCCATAACCGGTACGACTCGCCGGTCATGAGCATCAGTATTGGCCTGGCCCTGGCAACGGGCCTGGCAGCCGGCTACGTGCTGCTGCCGTTCCTCAGTACCTGGCTGCGGGCCGCCACGTCATGCGTTGCTCTTGTTGGGCTCTGCTACGTCGCGGGTCCTGGCCCCGCTCTGCTCTTCGCTGTGCTGAGCGGCATGTTCGAACTGATGCGCTGCAGACGCTGGCTGGCGGGGAGCATTTGCTTCCTCGCCGGCGCGGCGCTCGCCGTGGCCGTCGCGCACATCACCGGAACCATGCCGGGCAATGCTCTCGCGAGCTGGCAGGACCGCCACTCATTGGCCGCCACGCTCGCCGCATATCTCTACATCCCGCTGGCGGCGGCGATCCTTGCGGCATTGGGAGGCGCGCCGGCAGCAGGCCGCCCTGACATGGCGAAGGCATCCTGGAGGACGAAGTGCCTCGCCTGTTGCCGTTCAACCAGGGTCCAGTGGACGTTCCTGGCATGCGCGCTGCTTGCCGCCGCGGTGTTTCTGCATCGGAGCTTCGACCGCAACCGAAAAACGCTGCTCCAGGTCGAATGCCTCGCACGGCAGCAGCAATGGCAGCCACTCCTCGAGGTCGCCGCGACTCTTTCCGAACAGACCGCTTCCGCGCGGCTGCACACGCTTCGGGCCCTGTACCACACCGGCCATCTGGCGGACGGCATGTTTGCCTTTCCGCAGAGGGAGGGACAGGAGCTGCTGCCGGAGATAGACGAGGGCCTGGATTTCTGTATGGCGCTGAGCGCCACGTTTCTTGAACTGGGCCAGGTGAACATGGCGGAGCATTACGCGCATGAGTCCCTGGAGCACGACGGCGACCGTCCGGAGACGCTCGAGCTTCTGGCCACGGTTAACGTCCTCAAAGGGCGGACGCAAGCCGCGCGCATCTTCCTGAACCTGCTGAAAAAGAGCCCGTTTCATCGCAGGCGCGCGGAACAATTCCTGCGCGCGCTCGACGCCGATCCGCGGATGTCGGAGGACAAGGAGATTGCCCGTATCCGCTCAGTGATGGTGACCACCGACTTTGCCGGCAGCCACGCGCCCACCGCTTCCCTGCTGCAGCAACTCCTGCACACCAACAAAGGGAACAAGATGGCCTTTGAGTACCTGATGGCCCACTTCCTGTTGGCGCAGCAGTTGGACAAGTTCGCGAAGAACCTGGAACGCATGGACGGTCTCGACTATCCGGCGATCCCACGGCACTATGAAGAGGCCATCCTCATCTACCAACGGCCCAAGCCGCCGCCGCCGGTGGACCTTCACGGGCGCACGATCCGCGCTGAAACGTTGCAGCGTTTCGCCAAGTTTGACGAGATCGCCCGTCGCCACTTGCGGGATCTGCCTTCCATTCAGCCGTCGCTGGCCCGGGAATACGGGGATACGTTCTGGTTCTTCGCCCTCTACGGATACACGCCGGGGCGGGAGGCAGTACGCGCCTTGGAGGGCAAACCATGAACGCAGCCGCCTGCGTTTCCCTTCTTCGGGCAGCCGCAGTTCTGGCGTCGCTCGCCATGGTTGTGCGCCCCCACTCATCCGCGGCCGAGACCGAGAAGGACGCTGCCTCCGCGCGGCCTCCCAGGATCTCCCCCGACTATACTGGGGTCGTTCTGCCGCCGAATATCGCTCCGTTGAACTTCACAGTAGCGGAGCCGGGGAAGCGGTATCGGGTCACGATTCGTTCAGCGGCGGGAAGACCCATTGAACTCTCCAGCCGCGACCCGTCTGTGGCCATCCCTGCCAAGGCATGGAAGGAACTGCTGCGAGCCAACACGGGGCAAGCGCTCTACGTGGATGTCGCAGTTCAGACGGCCGAGGGCACCTGGACCACTTTTGGCACTATCACGAACACCATCGCCAGGGAAGACATAGACGGTTTCCTTGTCTACCGCCTCCTCAAGCCACTGTTCAATATTTACCACACTATGGGCATCTACCAGCGGAACCTTGAAACTTTCGAGGAGACTGAGGTCCTGGCGAACACGCGCATTGATAGCGGCTGTCTGAACTGTCACACGTTCCTCAATCACTCTCCCAGGAGCATGTCGTTCAATGTCCGGAGCATCACCTGCGGCAATCCGATGATCCTGGTCCGGAACGGCGAGGTTGCCAGAACCTCCTTCACTGCGGGCTACATGTCCTGGCACCCCAGCGGACGCCTGATCGCCTTCTCGAAGAACAAGCTCACGCAGTTCTTCCACACGGTCGGCGAGTGCCGCGACGTGTTCGATGCGGAGTCCAGTCTGGCCATTTACCGGGTGGATTCGAACGTTATCGTCAACCCGCCGAGCATCGCCCAGCCGGAGATGCTGGAGACGTGGCCATCGTGGTCTCCGGACGGCAGGCATCTGTACTTCTGCAGCGCGCCCAAGCTGCCGCAGGAACGGTTCCGCGAAGTCCGGTACAGCCTCATGCGCGTTGCGTATGACCTTGAGAAGGATAGCTGGGGCGCACTCGAGACACTGGTATCGGCCGAGCAAACCGGCCGCAGCGCCGCTCAGCCGCGGGTCTCGCCCGACGGCAGGTATCTGCTCTTCTGCATATGCAAGTACGGGAGTTTTCCGATTTACCAGCAGAGCAGTGACCTGTTTCTCATGGACCTGACCACTCGCCAGTATCGCCGGCTCGAGATCAACAGCGAGCAGTCGGAGTCGTGGCATTGCTGGTCCAGCAACAGCCGCTGGATCGTCTTCAGCAGCAAACGCCTCGATGGGCTCTTCGCCCGTCCGCACTTCAGCTATGTGGATGAGCAGGGCAAGGTGCAGAAACCGTTCATCCTGCCGCAGAAGGATCCTGCCTTCTACGATTCTTTCATCAAGACCTACAACGTGCCCGAGTTGATACGAGAACCGGTCGCGGTCAAGCCGGAGGAACTGGCCCGCGCAGTTGTCGCGCCCGCGAGAACGCTGACGCCGGAGGGCGCTCAGCCCCAGGAGAAACCCCACACCGGAGATGAGGGCGGTGCGGAGAAGCCAGGCTATGACGAAGGGACCAGGCCATCCACGGCAAAGAGCCGGCCCCGGTGATCCCGCAGGCTAGAACAGTGTGTAGATGAACGGCGCCGCGCCTGTGCCGCCAAGCACGATCAGAATGCCCAACAGCACGAGCAAGACGATGATCGGCGTCAGCCACCACTTCTTGTTGTGCTTCAGGAAGTCCCAGAGCTCCGCCGCGAAGCTTCCGGCGGGCGCCTCAAGGTCATTATGCACCTCAGCCAGGCCTGGTTTCTCTCGAAGCGCCTTTTCAAAGTGCTCGATGGCGCGATCAGCCTGCCCGCGTGACATAAGGATCCCGCCAAGAACGGCGTGGGCCTCCGCGTGGTTTGGTTGCCGCCGCAACACCTCCCTCAGGTAACCCATGGCCTCCTCCAGCCGGCCGAGCCGCCCCAGCGTCACCCCCAAACCGCAGAGGGCATCGGCGTGGTCAGGCGCGATCCGCAGCGCCTCCCGGTATGAAGCGAGTGCCTCATCGAGCCGGCCCGCCTCCCGGAGCGCCGCCGCGAGGTTGCTGTGGGTCAGATGATCGAAGGGGACAGCGCGGCGGGCAAGCTGGAGCTGTTCGAGAGCTCTGATGGCGTCCTGGCGGCAAGACCGGCGATCTCCTTTTCCAGCCGTTTCACGCGATCGAGGATAATCCGCAAGGTACGGCGCCGATCCCATCCCGTGAACGCCAGGCGCTCAGCACACTCCGGTTCGGCGAGTTCGCCTCCGGCCGGCGCATCTCCGAGTGAGCGCTCGACCTGCGTCAGAACGGCGCGGGCGGCAACGTAGTTGCCGTGGAAGTTCATGTGCACGTGCTCGTAGAAGAGCGTATCGCCGGGAAGGCAATGCGGGCTGTCCTGCTCAAACGCGCGCCCCACATCGGCCAGGTAGTGACCCTCCGCCTCCCGATCGGCCGCGATATTCCGGAGGATCTCGATCAGACGACCGTCGGCGCGGAAGGGCAGCGCGTCGCAATCGCGCGCGTATGTGTAGTGTCTCGCAGCCTCCTCAAACCGCCCCAACCCCTCCATGCAACGCCCCAGGCGGAACTGCAGGTCGGCGAATGTGTCGTCAACCGCTGCCGCCGCGTTGTAGGCTTCGACTGCCTCAGCGAACTTGTTTCCCGACTCCGCGGCAATCCCCTGGCGGTAGAGCTCAGCCCATCGCTGAGCGTCGGCGGGCGAAAGCCCGGGGCGGGCCATCGAGGCGAACGGGGCGCAGTCCTTCAGGTTCACGCCGAGCGTGCAGACGATCGCCTTGGCGCCGGCGGCGCGGCGCGGGGCGCCTGTTCGCTACGGCCGTTCGGGCGCGCGCCGGACTCGCCGCCGCGGTTCGTCCGCCTCTTGGTCATACCTCCCCCGCGCACACTTCATCGCGCCAAGTCCTGTGATAGCGAGGCCGCAGTTGAAGTCAACACATACCGTCCTGGCCTGAGTTCAGTTGATCAGATAGACAGGATTGGCGACCAACGACTCGCGCTTCGCCTCGTCGCCGGGCTCAGCGGCCTCGATCTCCAGTCGCACGTAGTGCTTGCCTCGCAGATCGAGCACCGCACGCAGTTCGCCTTCGGTCTGTCCAAAGGCCGGGTGCGTCCGCGCGATCTCGGCGGCCACCGTTCCATCGGCGATCAACCGCGCGATGCGCACCGGCAGGTGCGTGCGCCAGGCCGCGACGATCTCAGCCTTGGCGCCGGCAGATGTGTCCTGTCCGCTGCCTTTGCCGTTGACCGTGAAGGCCCGCAGCAGGGGATAGTCTTCGGGGCGGCAACGCCCTGATCTCAGCGCAGCCTCGAAGATCTGCACGACCAGGTCGCGCGCGGGCCGGTCCCGCAACTCCGCGCAGTTCGGGAAATCCCACCACGGCGAGAAATGCGTCTGCCCGCCGGCAACCCTGTTGGGGTGCGCGGGCCAGCCGGCCGCCGCATAGCAGTCGCCGTGGAATGTGCCGGAGAGGTACGAGCGCCCCGAGACGACCGCAGCTTCCAGGCCGCAGATTTCCGCGCCGCTCATACGTTCCAGCGGCGCCCCCTGGTCAATGTGAGCCACGACTGGGCGGAGGCCCTCCGCCTTCGCCCGGGCAAGCAGCTCCAGGTATGTTTTCCCGCCGAAGAACGACTCATCGGGCAGCGCGGGCGGAGCGCCATCCGCTCCTGCGGGCGGATACAGCTTCGTGTGGAACCAGCCTTCGCGTGCGCCGCGGTCGGCGTCCACTTGCCAGCCAAGCTCCACGCCGGGCAGGCAGACGTGCCGGGGTGTCGTGGCGCTGCGGCAGGCGGCGCAATACTCCGGCCACCGGGATGCATGCAGCCACGTTCCCGCCGGCCCGCCTTCAGGCACGGCAACGAGCAGATGGTCCGTCTGGAAGCGGAAATCGTCGCCGAAGGCTTCGTAGAAACGAGTCAACTCGGTCACCGAGAAGAGGCCGTCGCTGTACGTCGAATGCGTGTGGCAATCGCCCCAAAGCTGCGCGTCAGCCGACATTTCGCCTCCTCCCGCGGTGCGTCGAGTTGGCAACGCGACCAGGCGGTCAAGAGCCTGGTTTCCGGTCCGCGGCGCGAGCCCTCAGCACGCCGAACAGGTCGCCGAACTCAACGACCCGGCCGCTCAGCAGGGCCTCCCGCTGCTCGGGTGTCAGTTTGAAGCGCGCCGCGTTGCCCGCCCGCCTGATCCAGCGGAGGTTCTCCGTCACACGCTCAGGTTCCACCACATCCACGCCGCGCTTGTACTCGTCAGCGACAAGGGCCGCGACAGCTTCCGCGACCCTGTCGGCATCATAGTCCTGAGGAGAGAAGTCTCCCAGATACCACGCCCGCAACGGATGGACATTGGCTTCGGCGAGCTCGTTCGTGGTGTGGATCCTGCCGCGGCAGTACCACAGCCGGACGCGCGCGGAATTCGAATCGTAGAAGAGCGTTCCCCAGTCACGCCTGATTGCCGGCTGCGCCATCCCAGGATCCTCGTGCTGCCCGGCAGTGTACCGACGATCGGGCTTTCGTCGAATGAAGCAGCGGCGTGACGTTGCGCGCCCGTGCTTCAGCGGTAGAGCAGGTGCGACGCGCCGCCGCCAACGGCCATGCACAAGAGGATGAAGGGCAAGCTTGCGAGCCTGTCCTACTACTCCTGGTTGATCTGGTACAGCGCGTCCTTCACCATCACCAGGATGCTGCCGCCGAGAGCGAAGACCTGGTTGAGTGTCGGATCGGTTTTCAGAAGCTCGAAGTATTCCTTGCTGAAGGTCTTCACTTCGACGGGCTTGGCATCGGGCTTGGCGGTCGAATCCACCCACACTCCGCCGCGGTTGTAGAAGGTCCGGTCGCCAACCTGCTTGATCGTCTGTGCCTGGGCCTCCTGCACAGCCTTCCCCACCTCGTCGGCCCCAACTGCACCGCCGCCGCCCAAGCCGCCCGTCTTGGCCGGAGCCGAAGGGCCGAACGCGGCGCTGACGGCCCTGTTCGCTTTCAGCGCCTCGCCGAACTGCCGCTGCTTCTCGGCGCGGTCAAGCGCGACCTTGTCCTTGCCGGCGGATCCGGGCGCATCGGCCGGCGCGTTCATCGCCAGTTCGTTGGCCGGCTTCGCTTCCTTCAGGTCCTTCTCGAAGTTGGCGAGCGCGTTGGCCATGTCGCCCTTGGTCTCGGTCTGAGCCGCCTGGGCCGCAACGCTTGTCGCCTCTTGCGCTTTCTTGCGCCCCTCGGCCTCTCTCCGCAACGCCTCCATGGGGGCTTGAGCCGCGGGCGGCCCGCCCTTGAAGGACATGCCGTCGCGGTCTTCCACGCCACCGCGCCAGCGCCCGCCGGCGACGGGCATCGGCCGCCGGCCCCAGCCGCCGTTCTCCATGCCGGGCTCGAGCACAAGCTGGCTGGTGTAGGGCGTGACGATGCCGTGGCGCTGAGCGAGGTCCACGATCTCGCGGATCATCTCCTGGTTCTGGCCGTGGAGGCGCACATCCTCGATCAGGTAGCCGATCTTGCGCATGGCCCAGACGCGGGGCAGGTAGGAGTTGTCGAGGTCCCGGGAGGGCCAGGTGACCTTCATCGCGATCTTGCGCGGCTCGCCGGCCACACTGCCGTTCAGCGTCACCTCGCCCGGGCCGGCGCCCTTGTAGCGGCCGAGAACAGCGATCTCGCCGCCGCGGTACAGAGCGGGCATGCGCTTGGGGTAGATGCTGTTCGCGCCGGCGCCGCCGAAATCGAAGGTCACGTCGGTCATGACGGGATGCCGGATCTTCGAGGCGAAGTCGCTGACCTTGATCTCGAGGTCTTCGCGCGGCGAGACGTACGAACTGACGCCGTCGGCATCCTGCGCGACCTTGTCCAGCAGGTGCGTGTTGACGTCGTTCCCAACGCCGAAGTTGAAGATGCGGACCTTGTTCTTCTGGTTGCCGGCCTGGACTTCCTGCAGGATCGCCTGCGGATCGGTCACGCCCACGGTCGGCAGGCCATCCGTCATGAAGACGATCATCTTGGCGCGGGTCGAGCCGGGAGCGAAATCGCTGCCGAGCGCCGCGCGCAGGGCGCCATCCATGTTGGTGCCGCCGGTGGCTTCGATCTGGTCCACAGCGGAAAGGGCCTTTGCGATGTTGGCCTTGTTGGCGTCGAGCAGCTTGTCCGACGACAGGCCCTGGACGTCGGTCGAGAAGGTGATGAGGTTGAAGCGGTCGTTCTCGTTGAGCGAGTTGAGGCAGAAGCGCAGCGCCTTCTTAGCCTGCTCGATCTTCTCGCCCTGCATGGAGCCCGAGGTGTCGAAGACGAAGACGATGTCCTTGGACAGGATGCGCGCTTTTTCGAGTTGCTCGTCCACGCGCCCGATCAGCATGAAGTAGCCGTCGTCCGTGTCGCCGTTGCGGTGCGCGACCATGCGCAGAGCGACGTCTTCGGTCGAGGGCGAGTAATAAAGGCGGAAGTCGCTGTCGGACGACAGGTTGGCGCCGGAGAGCTTGATGACGGCGGTGTTCTCGTTGGGCCGCTGCACCGCCACCTGATGGCTGGGGCTGTACACGGGGCCCAGGCGCGCTTTGGAGCGCACGACGCACTCGAGGTTGAACTTCTCGATCCCGCCCTGGTAGAGCTGCGAGCCGGCGAGGATATGCCGGTAGTCATACAGGCCGCCGGAAGGCGAGAGCATCTGCGTATAGCTGAACTTCAGGCGGCGTTCCTGATTGGGCGGAATGGGGAAGACGCGCGCTTCATAGAGGTTTTCACCCGCGAAGCGCAGCAACGCCGGGTCGCGCCGCTGCATGACGATGGATTCGTAGATGCTCTGCGCCTGCTGCGCGTCGTAGAGCTTGCCTTCGACCATCTGGTCGTTCATGGACAGGGCGGAGTTGTTGATGGCGGCGCCCGCCGGCAACGGGATCATGACGCGCACTTCCAGGTCGCGCCCGCTGAGGTTCAGGAACGACTGCTCCAGCGACGTCGTGGCCACGGTGTCGTCAATGCGCACGTCCACTCGTGAGGAGGTGATGCGGAACGGCAGGGCATTGGGAACGGGCACGGGCCGGACGATCGGCCGCACGCGGTCATCGGGCGGCGGCGGGATGACCGGCGGGTGAATGTTGGCCACCTTGCCATTCACAATCGGGACGAACAGCGCCTCGGCGCGCAGCGCCCCGCTCACGCCGAACACAGCGATGCTCAGCAGCAAAGCCAGGGCAGGCAGCCTCGTGTCGGTTCTCATCGCGCATCTCCCATGTCCAATGCACGCGCGGCCGGCAAGCGAGTCATCCGAGCAAGCCGTCGCCGCCGTGCGTTGCCACACTCTTAGACGGCTGCCGCGGCAAGCGGTTGCGCGGAAATTTCCATTTTAGTTCCATGCCGAATCTGGTACTTTTGCCATTATGTCCAAACAGAAACAGCACCGCGAGGACCCCGCGCCGCCACCGTCCCCGCGACCTGATACAGGCTCGCGTCGCACCCGCAGGGAGAGAATCCCGTTGCCGCTGCTTGTGGCGTTCCTGGGGTTTGCCGTGGCAGGGATCCTCATAGGCGCCACCCGCGAGACGCGCACTGAAACGGCGGTGGCAACGGCGATGCGCGACTGCGAGGCGAAGGCGCTGCCCGAGACCGACGGGCTGAGCGACGCGTACGGCGTGGTGCAGTTCCGCTATCACCAGGGCGACGTGACCCGCCTGCTTACCCTCTGCGACACGAACCCGCGGCTGGCGTTGCGCATCTTCCGCGAAGCGCTGGCCAGCGGCAGCCCAAGCGCCAAGATGGTCGCGCTGCACAGCGCGTTTTTCCTGGCCGCGAACGGGCAACTGGAGGCGGATGAGTTTCAGCGCATCGTCAGCCACATGAACCCGGAGCAGGAGAAGGACGGCGACGTGTGCAAGGTGGCACAGCGAGCGGTATCCGATCTGACCGTGATCGAGGATTCGGCCGCGCATTCGTCGCGGTATGAGAAGTTGCCCGAAGGACTGTCGCCGCCCGTCAAGGATGCCGGGCCGCACAAAGTCCAGACCAAGGAAGACAAGCTGGCGTCCTCCGGCAAAGCGGTGCTTCTGGTACGATGGTCGAGCACTGAGGTGGCGTACAAGTGGTGGTCGGCGATGGCTGGCAAAGGATGTTGGGATAAAGGTTTACAGAGATACGTCATACCTGCTGCGGAATAGCGGGGCGGCGCAGCTCCCTAGCACGCGCCGGTTGTTTGGGTCCGGAAAGTACTTTGTCGAGACACAATAGGTTGATCTGGTATAATGAGTATGCAGGCCGCCAGCCGACCGGTTGGCACAGAAGGGGGTGCAGCATGATCCGACCAGGCAGGCCGGGTTTTACCCTGATCGAGTTGCTGGTGGTCATTGCCATCATCGCGATCCTTGCCGCGCTGGTCCTCCCGGCACTGGCGCAGGCGCGGGAAGCGGGCCGCCGCACCTCGTGTGCGAACAACCTCAGCCAGATCGGGAAAGCAATGTTCCTGTATGCGGACGACAACTCGAAACGGTTCCCTACCAGCTCCGCCGACCCGACTGACCCCTTTGCCTCAACAACCCCTGTCGCTGACCTGAACCTGCTCTACAGAGGTTACATCCAGGACATCAGAGTGTTCTCCTGCCCGTCCGTTCCGGTGGCGGGCTCCAAGCTGGCCGACATCATGCCGACCAAAGATGGGAAGCTGACGGACGCCGGCAGCGCCATGGTCGCGGCCAGCATCTCGTACGGGTATGACCCCGGGCATTCCGCTGAGGCCCTGAATTACACGGCCCTTGCTGCCGACAAAAAAGGTGCTGGGGCCGTCTCCGACAACCACGGGAAGGGCGCCGGCGGGAACGTGCTTTCCGGGACGGGCACGGTCGAGTTCCGTACCTCAGCCACGCTCCCGCTCGGGAAAGACGACAAAGGCGACGTGGTGGACGATAACATCTACGGACCCAACAGCGAGTTGGCTCGCGAGCTGGATGCCCAGATCTCGAGCCAGTAGGGAGGCTTGGCTGGTAGGGTTGTCCGCAAGGGTGCTACGTGCATCTCTTTGGGAGGGCTAGAGTTAGCCTTAGTACCGTGGGCCGTTGGGGGTGACCGCGTTCGTCGGGGTGAGGAGGGCTGCACCAGGGCAATTTCTTTGTCTGCTAAACATGTGCGCCTTCTACAAGATGAGTAGAAGAAAGGGCTAAGATATGGCTACAGCGTCTCAACGGCGCCGCACACTGCCCGGCCACAGGGCGGGCTTCACTGTGATCGAGATGATGGTGGTAGTGGCCATCATCGCCATTCTGGTGGGGTTGCTGGTGCCGGTGGTCGGCGGCGTGCGGGAGAAGGCCAAGATCAAGGCCACGCAGACGCTGATAGAAGGTATCAGCACCGCGCTCAACCGTTACCTTACGGACTTCGACGATTACCCGAAGAGCAACGTCGAGGGCAACGACCTGGGCCTGGAAGCGGAACCCGACAGTCTTTACAGGTACCTGTGCGGCGAGGACGGCAAAGGCATCGCCAAGAAGACCGGCAGCATAGTGCGGCAGATCGAGCCCTATTTCACGCCGCCATCGGAGAACGTCAGAAGAGAAGGGAAGAACGTGTATATCGTTGACCCCTGGCTGCAGCGGATCAGCTATCTGAACTGCAAGCAATACACCGATCAGCGGCGCGTTGATCCAAACTACATTGACGACGGCAAGTGCCACAACCCCACGAGCTTTGACATCTGGTCCACCGGTCCTGACAGGAAGAAGGATGATCCGGCGAAACCGCCGGGAGACGACATCAACAACTGGAGGTAAGAGCGCCTTGTTGGCGCAGGGATGACGACATGCGCTTCGCACCCGACACTTCTCGCCGCTTTTCCCGCTGCGGCTTCACTCTGGTGGAGATGCTGGTGGTCGTCGGCATCATCCTGGTGCTGATGGGCATCTTGCTGCCGGTCCTGTCCAGCGTTTATGAGAAGAAGAGAAAATTGCTGGCCGAGGCTGAGGTCGCCCTCATTCGGGACGCGGCGATACTGTACCACGAGCAGCTCAGTGCCTTCCCGCCGGACACTGACGATTTCGGGACCGGCGATACGCCTGAAGAGGTCATTGACCCTTATTCGATCGTCACGTACCTCGGCAAGGAGCGCACCGACATCGGCACGGGCAAGACGTATGGCCCCTTCCTGAAACTCAAGCTGAAGTTCGTCAAAGGCGGGGTAGGCCAGGAGGTCTACATTGATCCCTGGAGCCACCCGTATCACATGGATGCTCTCCACACGAAGGTCACCCCGGCGGACAAAGACGGAGTCCCGACCGATCCGAAGGACGTCGGCAAGGTGCTCCGGCTCGGTTCTCCGTACCCGAAGGGCACGCCCGAGGAGAAGCAGGTGGTGGAAGTGAAGGTATTCTCTGACGGGTCTGACGGCAAGTGGGACGCGGGCAGCTACGCGCAGGAGAAGGACGATCAGCCGATTGACGGTGACAACAATGACAACATCATGTCGTGGAGGCATTGAGGAGCCGGCAGCGGGAGATGGGCGAAGCCATCTACGACGGCTGTCTGACAGCGGCGAAGAGGGAGAGGCTTCCGGGCGAAACGCTGGACGGTGTTGACAACTGGGATTCCCAGGGGCCATGACGATGCGCATACCAGATTCCGCACTCCAGTCGCATACGAGCCGCGCCATGGCGCGGCGCGGGCGGGCGTCCGGCTTCACCCTGATCGAGCTGCTGGTGGTAATCGGGATCATCACGTTCATGACCGCCCTCATCATCGGCGTGTTTCTGGGGGTCCCCAAGCCGGCCGGTGCCAAGGCCACGCAGAAGCTGCTTGAGCGCATCGGCATCGGCCTGGCGCGGTACCAGGCCGATTTCCGCTGCCTGCCGCCCGACACCGGCTTCGGGCTCGCCATGGATACACAAAAGAGCGGCAGCACCATCCTGTACGACCCCGGCTCGCTGTACCGTTACCTGGCACAGGAGGTCGTGCAGCGGCGGGCGGACGGAACGGTGGTGCGGGTGCTCTGGCCGTATGTGCGGTTTTCGGGCAGTGAGCTCCGCACATACAAGGATTCGGTCTATCCCGATACCGCCCAATTTACGAACAAGTACGTGGTGGACGCGTGGGGCACTCCCATCGGATACGTCGGCGATCCCAGACGCGTGATCCACAACCGGGGCGGCTGGGATCTTTTCTCCGCGGGGCCGGACGGGAAGACCGCCTGCAATGACAAGGTGGACAACGACGAGGATGGCCAGGCGGATGAGGCCAACTTGGCGTACGACGGCGCGGGCAAGGATGATGTCTCGGAAATGGGCGAGGCCAAGTACAACGG
>JAPLOD010000669.1 GCA_026692735.1 Planctomycetota bacterium
GAGTCCGCGCCGGCGGTCCTCGGCGTGGGCTTCGGGGCTATCGTGACGTTGTGCGTCTGGTCGCTGGTGCTCGCCATCCGCGCGCTGCGGAAAGGCGAACGCGTGCGCTGGCCCGCGATAGTCCTCGTGCTTGGCGTTCTCGAGATATCCGCGGTCAGCGTCCTCTTCTGGGAGGCCGGCGGCGGGTCGTCCGGCGGGTTCGTGCGCTGGGCCGTCGGCATGGGCCTGCCTGTCTTTGTGCCCGTGTTCCTCCTTGCGAGCCTGATCGCGGTTCCAGTCACGTGGTGGCGTGTGAGGCGCGCGGAAGCACGCGACACGGCGCCCGCCGCCACGGGCGAGACGCCCGTGGTACCACGAACGTCCCGTTCGTGGCCCGCGCCAGCGGCTCCTTCGCGCAGGCGCCGCTGGAAACGGGCACTGGCGTGGTACTGTGCCGTCATGGCGCTGGCCGTGGCCGTGCTCTTGCCTTGCCCCCTTTTCCTGTTCTGTGCGTACCATCGTTCTGGTTGGTATGCGCGCGACGGCGAGCGCGACTGGCGCGACGGCGTGGTTCAACATACCCCCGCGTTCATCGGCGACACAGCGGCCCGGATAGCGTCCCTGTCCTCCTGGTCAATGGCACGGGACATCTACCTGCGTGCGCTGCTCACCGGCAAGGTGTCCACAGCCAGGCTTGAGCGGGAACTTCTCTCCACGGATGCGAACGCCCAGTATTGCGCTTTCGAGGGGCTGCTCGCGGCTGACAGCCAGGCGGTGCTTGCCCGTGCGGAGCGCATCGGCAACGGCCAGACGACAGGCCTGGCCGTACACGTCATCTTTGAGGCAGGGCGCGTGCTGGCGGAACGTGGCACGGCGGCGCAGATTCGGCCTTTCCTCGATGCCACGCGTTCGCCCCCGGCCCCGTCCGATTTCATGAACGGTCTGCTTTACGGCCTGCGCCATGGCGCGCGCGCCGATCTGCTGCCGGATGTGCAGCGCTTCTGCGAACCGGATTCGGCCGCTCGTGCCGACGCGCTCGGTGTGTTGGCAAGCTTGTGCAAGCCGCAGGACATTGAGCCGCTCTGGGCAAAACTCCTCGGCGACAGCGATCCGGCGCGGCGCGACCAGGCCTTCGCGGCCATCTCGGGCATCCGCGACGCAAAGACGCGCCTGAAGGTGGTGGCCGCCGGCCTCGAAAGCTCCGACGCTGGCCTGCGGCTCGCTTTCCTGCAGAATACGCAGGTCTTCTATTGCATCATCAATGATTGCCGCGAGGGCGGCAGGAGCCTGCGGCCGCGCGTTGTCCGTGCGCTGCTGCCGATGCTGGAACTAGGCGATGAAGACATGCCTTCGCGCCGGCTCGCCCTCTGGTGTCTGGCCGAGATAACGGGGGCCCCGGAGCCCATGCAGCGCGGGAGTTACCTCCTCTCCCACAATTTCGCCGCCCTGTCCAAAGGCGTTCTGCGGGGCATCACCGAAGGCATCCTGCTGAAGAGCGTGGCCGAACACGCCCGCAAGGGGCTGGAGAAGACGAGATGATGACACTTGAACGACGAAGGGACGTCCGACATAATGAGGTTGGCATCGAGGGCATGGCACATGGCACTGGCAACAGCGGAACGAACGCACATCCGGGTTGACAGGAAAGGACGAGCCTGGATCAAGGGCACGCCCTATAAGGTTCTGGACATTGCCATTGACCACGTAGTGCATGGATTCAGCCCCGAGGAGATACATTTTCAGCATTATGGGGAGCCATCCCTGGCGCAGATTCACGCCGCTCTGTCGTACTACTATGATCACCAGGCCGAGCTTGACGGGCAGCTTGAGCGAGAGGTGAGAGGCTTCGAGGCGCTGCGGGCCAAGGCTGGACAGTCACCCGTAGTGAAGCGCCTGAGGGCCGGGGGTAAGTTCGCTCTCGCCTGACCGCAACACCTATCGCTTCGTCTTTGAGCGGCCCGTCACTTTCGCCCCGCAGAACGTGCACGTCTTCCGCCGCGGCGCCAGTGTCTGGCCGCATTTGGCGCAGCGCGCGGCATATTTCAGGCCGTCTACTTTCAGCAGGGCTTTGCGGAACTCAGGCGTCCGGCACCACTTCGTGATCTCGCGCGCCCGCACCGCCATGAACGGATGCGACTGCGCCATGATCACCATGCCCTGCAGGATCTGGTCCCACGTGGACTCCAGCAGCTTGTCGTACGACTCGGTCTGTTTCGCGTAGAGCTCCAGGTTGATGTCTTCGGTGATCGCCTTGGGGCCGCCGGCCAGGCGGATGATGGATTGGATGACGGGCAGCGGCCCGCGCATGGCCACGGCCGCGGCGCGGTCGGCGGAGAGTTCGCTGCGGCGCACCCAGTACAGCAGCGCCAACTGCACAGGCATGGACAGCGCGGCCAGAGGCCCGAAGACCACGGCGCCCAGCCGGACCAGCATCTGGGCCATAGTGTGATACAGCACATGCTGGCAGACGATGTGGCCGCATTCGTGCGCCACGACCGAGCGCAGTTCCTCTTCTTCGAGATGCTGGACCAGACCTGACGTCACGGTGATGAAGACGCGTTTGTCGCCGTAGGTATAGGCGTTGGGGAAGGGGTTCATCTCCAGGTAGAACTCAGGCTCGGGAATGCCGAACGCTTTGCAGACCGGCGGCAGATGCCTGTAAATCTTGGGAAGCTGTTGCGGTCCGAGGCGCACCTTATTGGCCATGTTCAGGCCGTGGAGTGCGCGCTCGGGCAGCAGTTTCATGAACGCCTTCACGCAGGACGGGAAGAGCGGGACGCTCTTGAGTCGCTCGAGCGCGGCGCGGTCGAGCGGGTGGGTGAAATCATCCGGGGTCGGCGGCATGGGTGGTTCTCCGTGTGGACGAGGGCCACGGTACGAGGGAAGAGAGGAAAAGCAACGACGAATGACCATTGACAACAGACACGCGACAACTAACGTTTTCCAGTCTTGACATCCGCACGGACGTGTGATTCTGTGAAAAAGGCGGCAAGGCAATCCGCAAGGCTTATGGCGCAGTCTGGGGAATTGCGTTACGTAATCCGCAATGGGTGAGCGCCTGCATGGCCGGACTTTACTCTGACGATCTGAAGCGCCGCGTGCGCGAAGCCAACAACCTCGTGGATGTCGTCCAGGCTTCCATCGGGAAGCTGATCCGCGCCGGGCGCAATCTCAAGGCCTGCTGCCCCTTCCACAATGAGAAGACGCCGTCGTTCAACGTCAACCCGGAAGGGCAGTACTTCAACTGTTTCGGCTGCGGGAAGAAAGGCGACGTCTTCACGTTCGTGATGCTCCACGAACGCGTGGATTTCCCTGAAGCGTTCCGGATCCTCGCCGAACGCGCCGGCATCAGGATCGAGTTCGATCCGCGGGCCGCGGAGCAGTACCAGAAGGCCAGCGACTGGAAGAGCTACCTGTACCGGCTTAACGAGGCCGCGCGGAAGTTCTACCGCGAGCAGTTGTTTGCCGACGTGGGCCGCGCCTCCCGGGAGTACCTGAAGAAACGCGGCCTCACGGACGCGATCTGCGAGCGTTTCGGCCTGGGGTATGCGCCGGCGGGCGGTTCGCCGCTCCTGGCGCGTCTGCAAAGCCAGCGCGCTCCGGTCAAAGCGATCGTGCTGGCGGGGCTGGCCACGCAACGGGACGATGGCACGTGCCGCGATTTCTTCTACGACCGGCTCATGTTCCCGATCACGGACATCCAGGGCCGCGTGATCGCCTTCGGCGGACGGATCCTCGGAGACGGCGAACCGAAGTACCTGAACACGCGCGAGACGGTGTTGTTCAGCAAGACGCGAACGGTCTACGGCCTGGATCACGCACGCGAGGAGATCGTCAAGACGCGGCGGGCGGCCATCGTGGAAGGCTACACCGACGTCATGATGTGCCACCAGTTCGGGATCACGAACGTGGTCGCGTGCCTGGGAACGGCCATCACCGCCGATCACGTCCGCCAACTCCGCCGCGTGGCGGATGAACTGCTCCTCCTCACCGACGCCGATGCCGCCGGCGCCAAGGCGAGCGAGCGGAGCCTGGCCGTGCTCTTCCAGGAGGAGATGCCGGCGCGCGTCGCGCGGCTGCCGGGGACCGACAAGGACCCCTGCGATTTTCTGCTGGCGCGAGGCAAGGAGGCATTCGACGAAGGGCTGAGCCACTCGCAGGAATTGTTCGAGTACAAGTTCGAGATGGTGCGGCGCAAGCATGACGTGCGCACGCCCATGGGCTTGAAGGGGGCGGCCGAGGAGCTCATGGAACTGATCTCGGTGATTCCCGATCCGCTCCTCAAAAACCGCTATCGGTATGAGGTCCAGCGGCGTCTAAATATAGACGAGCGAGACCTGCGCTATGAGGTCCGCAGCAGTCCTGCCGGGCAAGCGGATGGCGAGGCAGCCCAACAGGACATCGGCGCTGTACCCCCTCCCGAGAGCGAGCTGGCTGGGACGGAGCGCGAACTGCTCAAGTTCCTTTTTCATCAGCCCGCGTGGTTGGAGCAGGCCGTGACGGCAGTGGATCTGGCGGCGCTGTCCGGAACCCCCGAGCGGCTGATCGGCCAGGCGATTTTGGGGGCGCTCGGCGAGGGCAGGTTGCCGCCCGACGTCCATGTGTTGGCGGAGAGCGCGCCTGGCAGCATTGTGGCGCGCGAAGTGCTAGAACGATTGCAGGATGCATCGGATGGAGGGGTGACCGAGGCCCATGGCGCACGCGCATTGTGCATTGCACTTGCAGAAGCCCCGGTTGAAGGGACGAAACTGGACCCCGAGTTGAAACTGAGGATGAGTGTCCAACGGATACGTGGGGCCTCGGTCGCGGTGAGGATACGGGAAGCCGAACGCAAGCAGACACACGCCAGGCTGGAAGGCGACGCGCCAGCTCAGGATGAGGCTTACCGTACCGTGGTGGCCTTGCGGAAGGAAATGGCCCAGCTCAAAAGGATGAAGGACCAAGAGTAGAAGAAGCATCGCGAAATGTAACGCGGATGGCGCGATATTCTGCGGAGCCGTGCGTAAGTCATTCTAACGCAACGTCTTACGAATGGCATTCTGCGTTGTGCATTTCGTGTTTCGGTGTCAGTTTTGTGGCGTTGGACCCTCCTTGTGGGGTATATTACATAGTTTCCGGTGACCGGCCGGAGAAAGGAAGACGATCTAAGGATTAAGGCTCAACGAGGAACGCCGGGGAACGAAGGCGGTTCCGCCATCCACAGCTAATCTTTTGCGGGTCGGAGGATCATGAAAAACGTGCAAGCACATGGAGTATTAACAGTCAAACAGGAAGAGGATACTGACAAGATTGTCGAGCGCTATCGCGATTCCGGTTTGATGAGCTACGAAGAGCTCGACCAGCAGCTTCCGGCAGACATGCAGTCTCCGGAGGTGATTGACGCCGTTCTGACGAAGCTGGAAGAGCACGGGATAGAGCTTGGCGAGGAAGTCGAGATTCGCAGTCGGGCCGAGACGCGCGATGTGACGCCCGATGATGGTCCGGTGATCGTCAACGAAGACGAGCCGGTGATGGACGAGGAGGCCGAAGGCCGCGAGCTGCATGACCCGGTCCGCATGTACCTCGGCCAGATGGGCTCCATCCCGCTCCTCACGCGCGATCAGGAGATCAAGCTGGCCAAGACCATCGAGCTGATGAACAACGGCTTCCGGCGCAAGGTCCTGACCAACGACTGGGTCATTGAGCGCGCGATCGAGATCTTCGAGGCGCTCAACAGGGCGGACCTGGCCTTCGACCGGACCGTCCAGACCTCGGGTTCGTCGGGCGTGGAGCGTGACGACATTTTCGAGCGCAAGGAAGGCCACCTCGTGACCCTCCATGCCATCCTCCAGCGCAACGCCGAAGACCTCGCGCAGCTCAAGGATCCCAGCCTGCCGCCCCAGCGCGTCAAGGCCATTACGCTCCTGCTCAAGGAACGGCGCCTGAACGCCGCCCGGTTGCTCGAGGAACTCGGCCTGCGCACCAAGAAGCTCCTGCCCCTGATGGACCGGCTGCGGGAATACGACAGGCAGTTACAGAGCTACCTGGCCGAGATCACGAACATCGAGAATAACCCGGACAAGAGCGAGAAGCTCGAACGGCTCAAGCGGCGCGTGGACCGCATCGTCGAGGCGGTCAAGGAATCGCCCGCGGAGCTGCATCTCCGCGTGCTCCTCATGGACCGCCGCTACGCCGCCTTCGAGAGCGCGAAGAAGCAGCTCAGCGCCGGCAACCTGCGCCTGGTCGTTTCCATCGCCAAGAAGTACAGGCACCGCGGCCTCCAGTTCCTGGACCTGATCCAGGAAGGCAACACCGGGCTGATGAAGGCGGTCGAGAAATACGAGTACCAGCGCGGTTACAAGTTCAGCACGTACGCCACGTGGTGGATCAGACAGGCCATCACCAGGGCCATCGCCGATCAGGCGCGCACGATCCGCATCCCCGTGCACATGATCGAGACGATGAGCAAGCTGCGCAAGATCAGCAAGCAGCTTGTGCAGCAGTTGCACCGCGAGCCGATCGTGGAGGAGCTGGCCGAAGAGGCGGGGCTCTCCATCGCCGAGACGCGCCGCATCCTGAAGATCAGCAAGCACCCCATCTCGCTGGACCGGCCCATTGGCGACTCGGACGATTCCTACTTCGGGGATTTCATCGAGGATAAATCGGTGGAGTCGCCGGTGAGCGTGGCCAGCTACGAGATGCTCAAGGACAAGATCGAGCAGGTCCTGGACACGCTGACCTTCAGGGAGCGCGAGATCATCAAGCTGCGCTACGGCCTCGGCGACGGCTACACCTACACGCTCGAGGAGGTCGGGCGCAAGTTCAAGGTGACGCGCGAGCGCGTGCGGCAGATCGAAGCCAAGGCCCTGCGCAAGCTGCAGCATCCTGTCCGCAGCCGCAAGCTGGAAGGCTTCCTCGAGGAAACCCCCCACGGCATGTGAGCCTCGCCGGCAGCGTGCCGGGCTGTTGAACGCCACGGCGTTGCCCACAAAGAAAAACGCAACACGCACAGCCCTGCCGAGGGCCGTGCGTGTTGCGTCTCCGGTATAGCGCGTTGCGTTACGGGGTTGGCCCCACGCCGGGCTGCGCCTGCTGTTCTTCCGCGGCGCGCTTCTCAGCCTCCTGTTTTCTCTTTTCGTCGTCGGCCTTGATGCGCTGCGCCACCTTCTTCATCTTCTCCTTGAACACCTTCTGCTCCTTGGCCTGCTGGTTGGCGAGCTGCTCGTAGTATGCCAGCGACTTCTTGCGGATACCGAAATCCGCACGCTTCGGGAAGACTTCCTCTTTTTTGTCCGCCAAGTTCACCAGCACGGCTTCCTCGTTGTCAATCGGGCTGCCCTTCTTGATCACTTTGCGCTTCTGCACCCGCCCCTCCACCACTATCGGCTCCCCCGTCTTCTCGTCCAGGATGTTCTCCTCAACCTCCTTCTCCTGGAGGATCTCGCCAATCCGGATCTCCTTCAACTCGTACCCGGCATCGAACTGATACGTCTTGTTCTGCTTCGTGTCCGCGTCCTTGTACATGATGGCGCCCTTGAGCCGTTCGCCGGGGCTGACCTCAATCGTCTTCGGCATCCAGTCCTGGGCCTCCGTCACCCACACGCGCAGGGCGAAGGTCCCCTTGTAGTCCTTCGATTTCTTGAACTCGGGCGTGCCTCGCGGGTCAATCGTGCCCGACGTGCCGGACAGGCGAACCTCAAAATTCGCCGGCGGCGTGGCCGAAACGGCCTCGGTCAGCCCCGTCGTGTACAACAGCGCCTTTGAGCCCGGCACGCTGGGCAGCACGCTCTTCGCGTTCTTCGGCGGCTGAACGATCAGCACCTTGAGCATCTTCGCCGCGTCTTGCGGGTCCTTCTGCTCGATGCGCTTGCCGGCCAGAACGTTCATGCGCGTAACCAGCCGGACCTGGTAGAAATACGTCTGTTTCGGCTCCACGCGCGTGTCGGAGAACACCTTGACGTCAGCGTAGTCCGCCGGCACTTCCTCTTTCTCCTTCCTGCCGGTCGCGGCTCTCGGCGTTTCCTTCTCAGCAGTCCCCGCGCGCTCCGAGCGCCGCTTCTCGCCCACGCTCAGTGCCGAGCCCTCGGCCGCCGCCGTGTCGGCTGTGGCCCCGCCGGCGGCAGCCGCGGCGGGCTCCGCGGACGCCAGCTCCTCAGGGCCGAACTCGACGGTGTTGTAGGGCTTGGCGGTGTCAATCTTATCGGCGGACGGGCCGCGGAAGACTTCGACGCGCACCGGGTCCATGTATTTCATCTTCTGCGGCAGGCGGAAGGCGATGAACACGCGCCCGTGGTCGGCGTCAGCCTTGACGTCGCTGAGCGGCAGCACTTCGGCGTAGTCGTTTTGCGTCAGGGCGTTCGGATCGGTCGGCTTGGTTGACTCATCCACCAGCGGCCGGCCGGGCCGGGGGTAGACGATATTGGTGGCGAGGGCGGGGCCGAGCTCCTTGGTGGCGCGCTCGATGTTGGCTTTCTGCGCCTCGGCGTACTTGAGGTTGGCGGCGCCGCTCGCGCTGTACGGGTACTTGTCGGCGACAGAGTCTCCCTTCGTGGCGTTCTGGATGGCCTGGGAGTACCTCGCCAGGTCGGCGAACTCCGCCGGGTCCGACTCCGCGTTGCTCCACTCCCGGTACGCGAAGGCGCCGCACACCAGCAGGACGACCGCCAGCACGATTTTCTCGCCATGGGTCTTAAGCACGCTCATGGTTCTCTCTCCTCGGCTACTGGCCATTAGCTGTTGGCTATCGGCTATCGGCCGTTGGCCCTCATCCTTCGTCCGTCCTTGCCTTCCACCTACTTCTTGGGCTCGGCGCCTTTCTTGGTGGCGTCCTTCTCCGCCGGCGGCGGAGCCTTTGCCGCCGCCTCGGCCGCCTTCGCTTTGGCGTCGTCGTACTCGTACAGGTCCAGCGACACCACGGCGCGCACAGGCCCTTCCTGATAGCGAGTGTTCAGGCCCGGCACGGGCTCAGCCTTGGCCAGACGGGCGTCTTTCTCATCCGGGTACGGACGCACCGCGCGCAGGCATTCGACCCGCGTTACCACCGCGGAGTAGCGGTCGCTGGTCTCGAGCGCCTGGACAATGGCGGGCAGGGCGATCAGGGGGGCCAGGAACTGGACGTCAATGCTGGTGATGCTATACGGCAGTTCCTGGAATTTCCCGGTCTTGGCGATCTTCACCTCCCGGCCGCTGCGTTTCCAGGCTTCCTCCACCCACAGCCGCTGTCGGTCATCCGCTGTCGCCGCCCCGGCTCGCAGCTCGCCGCTCGCCGCGGGCCCTCTGGAGGCGCCCGGCGCCGCCGGCGGCAGAATCGTCAGCCGTTCCAGGGCCAGCGCCCCGGCGTCCACCGTGTCCTGCGCTTCGGCAGCCTCTTTCTTTGGCTCGAACCGCCACACCGGCTGTTTGACCGGCTTCTTGCACAGGATGCTGACGATTTCGTCAACGATGGCCATCTGGCGCAGGCGGTAGTTCCAGTGGAGCTCAGGCCTGTCGGACTTATCGTCGGTCGTGGACCCTTCGAACATGAGTCTCTTTCGTTCGTCGGGCGGGATCACCAGGCCGGCCTGTTCAGCCTGTTTGCAGATGTTGTCCCGGATCTCCTTCAGCTTGGTGTCGTAATCGGACGGTGTAATGCCCGAGACGTCGAACTTCAGCTCGAGCTTCCTCTTGCCCAAGTCCTTGCGCAGAGCGTCAAGCTGCTCTTTGACCTTCTTGCCGTACTCGCTGGCCAACTGAACATGCTTCGGGTTCTTGATGCTGTCGGGCGCCGAGTCGTCTTTGCTCTCAGCCCTCTTGGCCAGGCGCTCGAAGTCGCCGACCTTCTCCTTGCACTTGCTCTTGTACTCGTCCGCAGTGCTCGCGATGGCTGGCACCACGGCGGCCCACAGGCCGACCCCCGCCAGCACGAGCACTGCAAGGCCAATCCAGAAAACGTTCTTCCTGATGAAGTCCACGTCAGCAATCTCCTTGCCTGTGAGCCGCTTGCGTGCGTGCGGCCCGGCGCGTCACTTCCCCTTCTTCGGCTCGTCTGCTTTGGCGCTTGCGGCAGGCGCCGCCACTTCAACGGGTTCGCGGTCCGGGTCAGACGGGTCGTTCCAGCGGAACACGACGTTGAACTGCGTGTAGGTGACATCTTTCGGCGCCGCGGCCGCGCCTGCGGCGGGCGTGCCTGTGGCAGGAGCGGCTGTGGCATCCGGCGCGGCCGTACCCGCGACTTTGAGCGTGCCACCCCACACGTAGGTGATCGCCGGTTCGGGATACGTTACGGGTGGCGCCGTGCTGAGCTTCCTGCGCACATCTTTGACCTCGGGCAGCTTCTCCAGGCACTTCTGCAGGTCGGAGGTGAGTTTCTCGGCGTTCGCGCTCTCGACCTCCCCCACCAGCGCCAC
>JAPLOD010000670.1 GCA_026692735.1 Planctomycetota bacterium
GCGTTTCGTCACGCCGCCCTCCCCCAGGCGGACGATCTCCGCGCGCTTCTGCTGCGCGTTGACGACCAGCGCCACCAGTCCCTTGCCGCCGGCATCCGGAACCACGTCCCGCACGAACGCGCGGCTCTCCTTGAGCGCCCCCAGCAGCTTCTCCGGATCGTCGGGCCACGCGGCGACCGGCCCCGGCATGATCTTCTGCAGGCGCATGTCCTCCCGTTCCATCCACTGGCCGAGCACCGGAATCTTCGCGCGCTCTATGGTGACGCTCGCGGCGCCAGTGCGGAAATCGGGCCACACGCGCGGGTCGTTGAACGTCAGGGCCATGTTGGCGCCGCTCTTCCACAGGTCGCCGACAACGCGCGACTCCTGCTCGTGCCGTTGCAGCCTCCGGTTGGTTTCCTCCGCCTTGGCCCGCAGCTCGGCCGTGGCGCGCTCCATCTTGGCCTGCTCGACCTGCGCCGCGGTCATCAGCGTGAGCGTCCCGGAGCCGAGCGGTTTGCCAGCGGGCAGCGGAACTTCCGCCTTGCGTTTGGCAGCCCACGCGTACTTGCCCAGCGGCGCGTCCGCGGGCAGCGGGACTTCAGCCGTCAGGTCCGTGAACTGGAACTGCTTGGCCTCGCCGGCGACTTCCTTCGAAAGGATGACCTTCCCCTGCGGGTCCTTGACCTCAAAGACAACCGCCACGGGCGCCCCCTGGTCTTTCACCGTGGTTGCCTGCGCCTTGAGTTTCAGTGCCGCGCCCGGCGTGGCCTCGGCCGGCACAACCGGCGCGCGATATGCGACCACCTCGCCGCTGAACGGGACATCCTTCGCGTCGTACGCCAGCGTGAAGCTGCACGCCACGCTGTCGCCGGGCTTCAGGTCCACGGGCTTGCTGTGCGGCTCGAACGTGTAGTGCCATTCCGCGTCGCCGCCGACCCAGAACTGCATGAAGTCGAACTGCGCCGGGTCGTAGGAGATGAACGCCGGCCCGACGGACGTCATCATCGCGCCCCAGCCGCCGGCTTCGTAGCGCGGCTTGTCCGCCTTCTGGCCGGGAATGAATCGGCTGAACGGGTGGTTGACCGGCGCGCCGCCCGACCCGGCCGAAGCGCCCATCTCCGCATCGCCGCGCTGGCGATCGAATACTTCGATGCCGCCGGACGTGGCCAGGAACCAGTAGAGCGGGTCGCGGGGCACCTGCCCGTACACGGCGTGAACCATGTATCGGAAGCCCGGCGCCACGCCGTCGCCCGTGTTGGTGATCTTCACGTCAACGCGCATCCGCGTCGTCCCTGGCTCGATCGAAACCGTGCGCTCGATGGCCAGGTCCAGCGCGCTGGCGAGGTTGAAGCCCAGGCCGCGGAGCAGCGCGACGGCGACTTTGCCGCCGCCCTTCACGGTCACCGCGGCGCGATTGGGGCCTTTGTCGGCAATCTGGTAGGTGAACGGCTTCCCTTCCCAGCGCCCGCCGTAGTGGTACGGGCAGTCGTCCAGCCATTCGAAGGGCGTGGTCTTCTTGTCCTTCTCCTGGTAGCGGAACACCTTCCCCGCCAGGTCGGGCGCGATCTCGACAATGATACGCTCGTTCTCCAGGGTGACGATCGTGCGTTCGGCGCCTTCGAACTTGCGCTTGGACTCCGTCACCTTGCACTCGGCGTACAACGATGTGGCGACGACGGTCATAAGCGCCGCAATCGTCAATCGCCAATCGGCAATCGGCAATCCTGTTGTCACTTCTTCCCTCCTTCCGTTACGGGAGCGGTCACCGTCGGCGTCAGCACAACGAGATGTGGCAGGCCGCCGTGCGTCTGGTATTCGGCGCGCAGCACAACGGTGGCCTTGAGAGGTGGCGACTGCTCCGTGGGCAGAAGCACGGTGGCCGCATCGCCGGGCCCAAGGTCGCCCAAATCGAACCGCGCGGCTTCTTTCACGCTCAGCGCCACCTGCCGCAGCGCGTACGGCATCTGGTTGCTTACGCTCAGGCGGACGCGCCCGTCAGTCAGGCGCTCGGCACGCGCGACCACGTCCTGGTAGAGTTCCCTGTCGCGCTGCCGGATAATGACGCCGGGCGGGTTCTGGTCCTGGTCCGCCGGCGGGACCATCGGCACGGGCTGGTCCAGCGCTCCGCCGCTGTAATCGAACAGCAGCGAGCCGCACACGCCCTTGTCCAGCCAGGCCTTCCACAGGTTCTTGCCCAGCAGCGCCTGGTCGTTCCAGTTGACCTCGGTGCTCATCAGCGGGTGTTCGGTGATCGCCGCGGTCACGGAGTTGAGCGCCTCGACGCTGAGCAGGTACTGGCAGCCGACCACGTCCACGCCGGCCACGCGCCCGTCCTTGGCCTCGGCTTCCCACTCGCCGCTGCCCTTCGTCGCGCACATGGGCCGGTGGTACGGATCGAACTTGTGGAACGCCTCCTGGATGGCGACGCGGCACTCCTCGGACTCGCCGTACAATTCGTTCGTGGCTTCCCACTGGATGAGCCCCGGGCACGCCTGCAGCAGCCGCACGTGGAACTGCACCGCCTTCGTGATGTTGGATGTGTCCTGCGGGTTCCAGAACGAGCACTTCTCGCAGGACGCCAGCAACGCCCCGCCCGCGCTGGTCAGAAGGCCGTCGGCGAGGCGCGAGTTGATGTTGTCCGCCGCGCTCATCATGCCGGGGTACAGCCGCGACGGATCGCTCCGGTGCGAGCGGAACGCGTTGCCGCCCTTCAGGCGCAGTTGCAGGCGCGAGTTCGCGTCTTCGCCCCAACTGCCCTGTCCTTTGACGAAGAAACGCTCGTTGTTCAGGTACAGGTCGCGGCGGTTCCGTATCTCGACGGTGACCGTGTGGAAGTCCACGCCTTCCGCGTCCAGCACGTTGGCGCCGTCAAGGACCACGAACGTCGCGTGGCAGGTGTCGAAGCGCGGCGTCTCGTCGCGCACCACCTCGATCACGCCTCCGCCCTGCGGCACGCTGATCGGCTGCTCGTCCTGCGCATACGCGGGGCACGAACCGGTGTAGGCGAGCTTGCCCGTGTAGCGCCCGTACACGGCGCGCAGCTTGCCCTTGAATTCCTTGCCCGACTCATTACCCATCGCCAGCCGGAACTTGAACCGCCGTTGCGGACCGGGTTTCTCCGTATCCATGGTGACGGACTTCACGTACACGGGCGGCGTCGCCGCCAGGTACAGCTCGCCCAGGATGCCGTAGGGCGGCTTCTGCGAGAACAGCCCGCTGCTGCCGCGGATCGTCATCTGGATTTCCGCCTTGCCCTCCGCGGGAAGCGCCTTGGGCAGCACCAGCGTGCTGGGCGGCTGCACGCCGATGTCCAGGAACATCATGCGCTTCTTCTTGTTCTCGTCGCCCTTGTACGGGCTGTGGAACTCAACCCACTTGGTCAGCACGGCTATGTCGTCGAGCGGGAACGTCTCGCCCGCTGTCTCGCCATTCACCTGCACCAGCGCGCTGTCCGAGACGCCCGACAGATACATCAGCCGCGGCTGCCGGCCGTCCGCGCACTTCAGGGCTATCTCGCGCTTGACCGTCACCCAGCCGCGGAACCATTCCGTCAGTGCTCCGTCGAACGCTCCCGGCAGAACCACCGTCTTGACGTTCTCCGGCATCTTCCAGTCCTTCGGCCGCCATTGGTTCTCGTACTTGAACAGGTCAACGTTCGTCACGCTCCATTCGCCGGCCAGGTTCACGCGCTGCCGCACGCCGACCTTGATGGCGGGCGCCCACGCCGCCGCCGGCGCCTGGCCGGTCTTGCTTTCAAGCAGTTCGGCCTTGATGCGCAACTGGCCTTCGAGCATTCCCGCAGCGCCGAAGTCGAAGGGCACTTCCACCGTCCCCGCCTGGTCGCCCACAGGCCGGCCCACCAGTTCCTCAACCCCCGTGTTCGCTTGAGCCTTGGGGTCGTCGGGCACATTGGTCTCGCGCACGAGCGTAATGCGCACGAGGCCGTCCTTGGGAAAGCCCGCCGGGATGCTGAACACCGCCACGCCGTGAGCCTTCTGGCCGGCGAAGAGATACTTGTCCGCGACTTTCACCTCGGGTGGAGCGGCTGCCGCGGGCCCGGGCACTTCGGCCGCTCCAGCGGCCACGGCACAGGCCAGCATCAGTGCCGGTAGGCCCGACATTCCTGTCGGGCGCGTTGCTCGCACTGCTTCACGCATGGGCTTCACCCCCGTCTGCAAGTGTACTCGTACCCATACTTACCCCGTTTGCGTGGAGGCAGTATGCCATTTGCTTCGCGGCGGCGCCAGAGTGTTACCGTGGGAGTTAGCTCGCTCGTGAATTACCCGCTGGCAATTCCGCGCCCGCAGCGTTACGACGTGTCCTCGGTACAGGGTTGCGGAAATCCATGACCCACTAACCCCCGGCTTCAGCCGGGGGTGGGCGATGGATACGGATGGCGGCACCGTCGTTCACGACGGTTGCCCGCAATACGGCCTATGCTCGCGCGTCCGGTAGGACAGGGGACGAGCTACGGAGGCGTGCTCCATGCGCGAGATCGAGCTTTCCGAAGGCTGGCAGATTCTGCAGGAGGTCCACGACAACGGCGAGACCATCGGCCTGCACACGCCTGACTTCAAGGCGACGATCGGCAATGCGGTCTCCGAGTGGGAACCGCTGCCCCGCCTGGCGCACCTGCAGACGGTCCTGGCGCGGCAACCGTACTTCGGGCGCGAACTGCGCTACTTCAATGAGCACGCGTGGTGGTACCGCCTCGACTTCGAATGCCCGGCCGGCGACGCTGCCGTCCTGCGCCTGCGTTTCGAGGGCGTTGATTACTTCGCGAAGGTGTGGCTCAACGGGGAACTGCTCGGCGAGCACGAGGGGTACTACGAGCCGTTCGAGTTCGGGATCGAATCCGTCGTCCGGCGCGGCGGAAAGAACGCCCTCGTCGTCAAGGTCTCGTCGCCCTGGGACACGAAGGTCCTCCCGGGCCGCGAAGCACAACACACGGGCGAGGTGGTCCGCAATCTCATCAAAGGAACCTACGAGCACAGCGATACGTTCGTGCAACGCGACGTGAACCCTGTCGGCATCTGGCAGCCCGTGAAGCTGCTCCTCTCGGACTGCTGTTACCCCGCGGGCCGCCCCTGCGTGACCAGCGCGCTGAGCGCGGACCGTTCGCGCGCGGACCTCGCGGTGTCCTGGACGGTCGGCTCGGCGCGCGAGGTCGGGAACGCCGAGCTCGTCGTCCGCATCGAGGACCAGGCCACGGGGCTGACCGTCGTCCGCGCCGCCAAGCCGCTCGCGCTGGCCAAGGGAGAGAACCGCCTCGACGCGGCCCTTGCGCTCGCGTCTCCGCGCCTTTGGAGCACCTGGGACCGCGGCGGTCCGGCGCTCTACCGTGCGCATCTGGAACTCCGGGCCGGCGGGAAAGCGCTGCTCGTCGGCGCCAGCACCTTCGGCATCCGCACGGTCGCGCTGCAGCGCACGCCGAAGGAGACCAGCTTCTGGCTCAACGGCGAGAAGCTCTTCATCCGCGGCACGACCTACTTCCCGGACACCTACGTCTCGCAGATGAACCGCGCGCGGTACGAGCGCGACGTGCGCGCGATGATCGCCGCCGGGGCCAATGCCGTGCGCATTCACGTCCATGCCGAGAAACAGGAGTTCTACGAAATCTGCGACCGCCTCGGCATCCTCGTCGTCCAGGATAACGAGCTGAACTGGCATTTCCCGACGGACGCCGCGTTCTGCCGGCGCGCGGAGCGGGCGTTCGCCGGCACGATTGAGGAGCTCAAGCCGCACCCATGCATCGCCGCGTGGATCTGCATCAACGAAGCGCCGCTCAAGGACCCGGCGGTGATCCGCATGGGCGAAGCGCTGGAACAGCTCTCGCAGCGCCTCGACCCGACGCGCCCGACGATCCGCAACACGTGGGACGCGGCCGATCTCGCCAGCGGCGACTCCCACGACTACGCCGGCTCGCTCAGTCGAGGCTCGTACACGGATGTCCGCGGCAAAAAGTACAAGCTCCTCAGCGAGTTCGGTGCTGACGCGCCCGCATGTGAGGCGAACCTGCGGCAGGTGCCCGAGCTTGCCCGCAAGCTCGCGAAGCTCCTGCCGCAGATCCCCTTCCTGCACGACTACCAGTACAGGCTGCTGAAGTATCAGATCGAGCATTTGCGCATGCAGAAGTACGCCCCTTGCTCGGGCTTCTTCCAGTTCATGTGGATAGACCTGTGCCCGCAGAGCTTCTACGGCGTGTACGACTACTGGGGCTGCCCGAAGGTCGGAGAGCAAGGCGGAGGCCTGCGCGCTTTTCTGGAGAGCAGCGCGCCGCTCGGCGTCTTCATGGAGCATTTCGAGGAGCCGGTGGCGCTCTGGGCTGTGAACGACCTCGCGCGGAGCTTCAGCGGCTGCCGCGTGGAATGGACGGCGACGTCGGAGTCCGGCGCGGAAGTCGCGCGCGGCTCCAAGGTGCTGGACATCCCCGCCGACTGTCGTGTGCGCGTCGCGGACCTGAGTTTCCCCGTCAAGCGCGAGGAACGGTACCGCGTGTGCCTCACGCTCGCGGGCCCGGACGGTGCCATCCTGGCGAGCAACCGCTATGACGATCCCTTCCATCACCTGTCCCGCCTGCCGGGGTATCCGGAACGGATGGACCACGAGACAGGCATGCGGCTCTGGAACGCCTGACGCCGCGGATCATGGCCACGAGATGAACTGCGGCAATTCAGAATTCAGGACCCGGAATTCAGGATGGCCGCGTCAACGGTCTTGCGACGTCTTCACTTGGCCGTCGCAGCGTCGGCCTCCACGACCACGCGGAACCGCAGGACGCCCGGGTATGTCTTCGGCGGAGACGGCGTGCTGTGGATGTACTCGATTTCGCCAATATGGTAACCTGCACAACCCTTGCCGAAGTGCCCGTGCACGTGGTTTTTGTCGGCCTGCCCCGTGTCTTCGGGCGGGAGGTGCTGCGGATCAACCGTCTCCTGGCGGTCCAGGACACTCGAGCTGTCGCCGACACGCTCCCAGCCGGTGCTGGTCATGTCGTAGAAGCCCCAGGCGTTCGGTTGCTTTGATTTGACGGCTTTCGTCGCATCGCTTTCCCGGTCCTTGTACTTCTGTGCAAACGGCGGATTGGACGTGCCCACGCGGGCGGCGAAGTCCCATTCGGCGGCCGTGGGCAACCGGACCTTCCTCCCGGACTTCTCCGACAGCCGCCGGCAAAACTCCTGGATGTTCTGGCATGAAACGTTGGCCGGTGCCTTCGGTCCCGTGAACATCGGGTCGGTGGCTGGCGTCGCCACGCCCATGACCGCATCGTACATCTCCCAGGTCACGGGACACTCGGCCATGGAGTAACCCTTCGTCAGGGTCACCACGTGGGGAGGGTCCTCCTGCCAGTGCGGGCACATGTAATACGGCTCGCCCATGAAGAACTTTCCCGGTGCCACATGGATGCACGTAAGCGACAGCTCGTCGTTGACCTTCAGGATCAGCGCTTCCTTATCGGGCATGACGAAGGGCTTGTCGGGCGCCAGCATGATGGCCGGGTATTGGTACTTGGTTCCTTCGCACTTGCTGGCGGTGATCCACTTCTTCCCGTCTTTCTCATAGATCGCGCCCGTCACCGCCTTCACCTCCCGCGCGCCGTACGTCGCGTCCTTGCACAGCTTGTCAGCGAGCGGCCCGGCGATGTAGTACTTGAGCCGCGCCGTGAACTGGTCCTGAAGTTTCCGGGCCGCGTCGGCGTCGAGGCCCTTCTCCGGGTAGTACTCCGTCATGATCCTGTCGAACTCCGCCTTGATCTCGGGCGGCCCGTCCAGGGCGTACACAAAGACGCTGTTCTCCTTCTCCCCGGTGTGGACCTGGTTCAGCACCATGCCCTTGAGGGTCACCTCGTCGGCGGCAGCGGCCTGCCCTGCTGCCGCGCCGTCTCCTGGGAAGGGATAGGTGCCGGCGACCAGCGTCATCGCCGTGATTGCGAGTATCCTTCTCATTCGCTTGGCCTCCCTCGCCTTCGTGGGATGAACCCGTGGCGCCGGGAGTATAGCAGACGGGCTCGTCGCTCTGCAAAGGGATTGTGACAGTCGCGGTCGAGAATGCGAGCTGCTCCCCGCCGCGCTCAGTGGTGCTCCTCGGCCTTGCCGTCTCCATCCAAGGTCATTGCCATCCTCCGTGCGCTGGCGTATAAGCAGCCTCGTTGACGGGCGCCGTCGAAGCACACACGCGCCAGGGGGAACCACGAAGCACACGAAGACCGGAAACAAGGATTCACAACACTGCGCCCGTGTCTGTGTTCTTCGTGTTCTTCGTGGTTCAACGTCGTCGCCCATCCGCGGATCGCAGGAGGATGCCGCCGTGAACTCACTGCCGAACCACGCACGTCCGCTGAGCCGCCGTGGGATGCTGGGCAGTGGCGCGGCGGTCGCGGTTGCTGCGCTTGTGGCTGGCTGCAACGAGGAAGACCGCGGCGGTAGCACGAACGTCTCGTTCGTGCGCGGCGCCGAACCGCGTGTGCGCCGCGGGCGCCTCAAGCAGTCCATCTGCAAATGGTGCTTCCAGAAGCACTGGGATCTGGAGGCGCTCTGCAAGGTGGTAAAGGAATTGGGCTGTGAGAGCATCGAGCTGGTCGCACCCTCGGACTACCCGACGCTCAAGCGGCACGGCCTTACCTGCGCTCTCGCGGGCAGCCACTGGTTCGACAAGGGCATGAATAACCCCAAGTACCACGAGATGTGCCTCGCGAAGATTCGCGAAGCGGTAGACCTCGCCGCGGCGGCGGGCGTGCCCAATGTCATCACCTTCACGGGTCTTCGAGAAGACATCGCCGACGATGCCGGAGCGAAGAACTGCGTGGACGGCCTCAAGAAGGTCGTCGGCTATGCGGAGGAGAAGAAGGTCACGCTGGTCCTCGAAATGCTGAACAGCCGCGTGCCCGAGGACATGATCGGCGTGCCCGGGTACCAGGGCGATCACCTCGATTACTGCGCGGACATCGTGCGCAAGGTCGGTTCGCCGCGGATGAAGCTGCTCTTCGATGTCTTTCATGTGCAGATCATGGACGGCGACGTGATCGCTCGTATCCGGCAGTACGCGGCGTACATCGGACATGTGCACACGGCCGGCAATCCAGGCCGGCACGAACTCGACGACACGCAGGAGATCAACTACCGCGCGGTCTTCCGGGCGTTGGCGGATGTCAAGTACACCGGCTATGTCGGCCATGAGTTCCTCCCGACGCGCGATCCGCTGCAGGGACTGAGCCAGGCTGTGGCGCTGGCGACGGTCTAACCGGGGCTCAGATCAGCCCCGTCCGCGTCTGACGCGCTTCCCTCTTGCGGTATAGAAGGTGGCCGAGTAGGATCGTCCGCGGGGTCAGAGCAAGGGTGTACTCAGGCAGGGCTCTGCGTGGAAAACGACTCCGGAATAGCGTACCCGAAGGGGGAATCGCGTACCCAGATTGCAGTCCCTGGCAAGCCTGTATTCATGTAAGTCGTTACGGGGCGTAGCTCAGCTTGGTTTAGAGCGCCTGGTTTGGGACCAGGAGGTCGCCGGTTCAAATCCGGCCGCCCCGATTTTTCAAAGCCAGTGGCCCGATGCGTTTGCGGTAACGCCTCTTCCCCGCTGTTTTCCCGAAAAACCCCATGTGGACCATTTTGTGGACCACGGCATGCATCCGCGGCGGGACATGGGGGGACAGAGACGGGTTAGCGGCGGTCTCGTCGGCGAGGAATTCCGGGAAGACGCCGGGATTGATGTTGGCTCGTTGTCGGCCTCGTTCCCCAGTCGCCAGTCACCCGCCATCAGGCGCTAATAAGGACAGTTTCAGAAAGGACTCTCGCCAATGTGGCTCGGTGCGGACCGCCTCTTGTCATTCGCTCAATGAACCCACTCGTCGGTCTTGACCACGAGTTTGTAGACCTTAGTGCCTGGCTTGTCCGGCTCCGCTTTGCCAGCATCCACATTCACCGTAACTTCGCCGTGGGCTGTCCCTAGGGCATATTCAATTTCGAACATGCCGAGCTGCTGGCTGCCTTGCGCCGAACCTTCGCCCTCCACAGTGAGTTCAGCACCTGCTTGTTGAGCCGCCTTCCGCAACTCCGCCCTGAACGACTGCATGAACTGGCCAATGCGCTCATCAGTACAGTGAACATTGCAGACGAAACTGCACTTGTTGTGCCATAGACCTGTGTGTCCGCCCTCCACAGCACTGGCAGGCTGCTTGTGATTCTCCAGAACGACCTCTTTATCAGTAACGCATCGCTCCATCATTGTGCCGACGTCGCGGCACTGCTCATAGAACCGGCTCTTTGTTGAACTGGAGCCAGTATGCGGCGACCCGCAGCCCGCGACGAAGAGAACCAGGAGGATGCTCCCGGCACGATGCCGTCTGTCCAGCATGACGGTTGTCTTGTTAGGCATGGCGACACCTCCTATGTTTCAGTCCTATTCCCAGTAATGACGCTGCTGGGTCTGGAAGAAGTCGTTTTTGTTTAGCGCCTTGGTGCTAAAGTGCAAGGCATAGTTCGGCGTTCAAGGGGCATGGCGGAAACTACGCCGCCCGGCCCCCTCGCAGAGCCACCGTCGCCTTCCGGTACTGGAGAAAGAAGGGTTGAAGAACGTCCACTCCGGCGTACTGGATTCAAGCCAGCCCGCGGGGGACGTTTGAGCGGCCCGCCAAGCCATTTTGTGGGCCACGACCATCCACGGAATGTGGCTACGCGATGCCGAGACGCCCCTCCTTGACGGGAGCTTTCAGCCCCGTCTCGCCACATCAAGAACGTCATCGCCTACCGGCTTTGAATTCGACACTACGACCTGGCCGGCGTTCACCGTGATCCGCCGGCGCAGAACCAGTTCAGCCAGCGCGGCGGCATTGAGCGGATAGAGCCAGTTGAAGCCCCGGTGCACCTTGCCCGTTGTGTCATTGAGCCCGACCAGTAAGACTTCTTCCTGAAGAGTCAGCGTTCTGTTGGCCATGGTACCGCTCACCTCCCAGGGGCTAGTTGCGACTTTGTTTCCAGGAACTGCTTGATTCCAGGATCAAGCTCAGACAGCGTCGTTGCCGCCTTGTGTGCAAAATCAGGGTCGAATCGTGGCACGCCGAGCATTGAGAGCGGAACATTCTTCTGCGTGTAGACCGGCCCCGTGGCCGTCTGCTCAACCAGGAACACGCGCCCTTTTGCCAAGTCCATGTTCGAACCATTCAGCGAGAGCGTCTCGCTCCCACTACGGAAATCAATCCTGAGGTGAATGTCCATACGGCAGCCGTCGAGCGCTACGTCTGACGTCTCCTCAAAGTACCCACCACCGTTGGAAAATTCACCGTATGCCGTTTTTCCAGGGCCAGTTTGTTGTTGCACATGTGCGACTCCAGCGGCAGGCGGCTTCAGCAACAGAACGTAAGTGCATTCTGACGCCTGTGCCGTCGGCCTCGTGACGACCCCGACAACGACGCCAGGATGTCCCACTTCGTAGACTCTCAATGGTCCAAACATCTTTGGCTTTTGTGGATTGGCACCGCAGCCACCATTCAGCAGGCACACCGATACCAGCAGTGAGCGGGCGAGCGTGAACAATGTTGCGCCTTGTGTCGTGTGTAGCATTTGAACGTCTCCTTCTGTCATGCCTGTGGACCCCTGCGCCTAACGACGACTCCCAAGCGGGGGCACCCGCGTACCCGTCCGTGCAGCCTGAATTCGCAAGGCGATTTCTCCCGCCAGCCAACTGCGTTCGGCGTCGGTGCGCACCGCATCGCGGACGTAGTCGCCAAAGCTGATTTGTTTGGCCGCTGTACGGATCACAGATGAGCCAGCGCTAATCACTTCGGCGGTCCGTAACGTCTTCCAGTAGAAGGGGAAGATGCCTAGCAGCGTGCTCCGAAACGCGATCTGCTCGGGCGAAATCATCAACCGATGACTGCCGAGGAGTCGAGTAAGTCCGGCAAACGTCATAAGCAGGAACCACACCCCCATCGGGCCGAGGACAATCAATGCCTGATAAGTTGTATAACCAGGATGTTTGCCGTAATAGGCAATCCCCAGGAACAGTCCGAGACCGCAAACGACCATTCCTATTCCTTTGTACGTGCCCGTGAGCCTGCCCGTGGCCTGCGCCTCGCGGCGGAAACGCGTCAGGAACTCGCGCTCGTCGGAGTACTTCTTGGGCAGGACCTTGACGGCGACCTTGCGCCCGACGGACGTGTCCTCGGCCAGGTAGACCGCGCCCATGCCGCGCACGGCGATGCCGCTGTAGAAGGCATACGGCACGGGACAATCGCTCAGCGCGGCAGTGTTGCCGAGGACGCCGACCACTTTGAGCGGCTCAACTTCCTGTGCGCGGCACGGCAGGACAATCCAGAGGAGAAAGCAGGCGAA
>JAPLOD010000671.1 GCA_026692735.1 Planctomycetota bacterium
GATGGGCGCCAAGGGCGCGCCGGCTCTTCGCGGCTTCGTGCACGTGCCGGATTTCGGAGTGCCCGATCCGGCCGGTGGGGTTTTCGATGCGGAGAAGCTCGCGCGCGCCGTGGAGGTCATAATCAGGACGGTGCTTCAGACACCCAAGCCGAACAAGTAGGCGGCGGGGAGGGCAAGCGATATGGCAGCGGGACATGTTGAGCAGGCAGCGGCGCAACCGCCGAACTGCTGGGAACGGTGTCTGGTGGTCGTCATGCGTGTGTTTGCCGTGGGGCCGATGCTGGCCATCGTGCCGGCGTTCATGCCGCGGGCCTGGATGGCGGCGATCCATGAGCAACTCGGACTGGGGCCGTTCCCTGGTGGGCCGATTGTCGAGTACCTCGCCCGGTCCACGTCGGTCTTCTATGCCCTGCACGGCGGGCTGCTCTTGCTGATCTCGATGGACGTGCGGCGCTTCGCGCCTGTTCTGTCGTTCGTCATCTGGACCGGCCTGGCTGCCGGCGTTGGGCTGCTGGTCATGGACTGGATGATCGGCCTGCCGCCGCCCTGGAGTGCGACGGAGGGGCCGATTGTCATGGCTCTGTGCGGCACGTTGTTGTTCCTGAAGACCAAGGCGCGTGTGGCGTGAAGGCCGCAGTGCTCAAAGCAAAGGAATCCGGCTCATGAAGACCATGTTTGTTCTTGGCAGCCCCAACCGGAGTGGCAACACCGCAAAGGTGCTTTCGTGGATCGAAGACGAGCTGCGCGCGCGGGGACATTCGGTCGAGAGTGTGAACGTGGGTGACGGCAGGATTGCGCCTTGTGTGGCATGCCGCCGCTGCAAGCGCACGCCGGACAAGCCGGGCTGCGCGCAAGATGACGGCACGAATGACATTCTCTCCGATATGTTGCTTGCCGACGTCGTCGTGTTGGCCTCGCCGCTGTACTGCTGGGGCATCTCGGCGCAGCTCAAGGCTCTCATTGACCGCGCATACTGCATGCTGAAAGAGGAGGGCGATGACTACGTGTCGCTGCTTGCGGGCCTGCGGCTGGCTCTCGTGGTGACGGGCGGCGGGGGAGTGAAGGGAAACCTGGACCTCGCCGTGCCGCCCTTCCGCGCGTTCGCGAAGTTTTTCCAGTGCAAGCAGGCCGGGACCCTTCTGGTGCCGTCGTGCACAAAGCCGGATGCGCTGGGGCCGGACGTGGAGAAGCGCGCGCGTGCGTTCGCCGGGAAGCTCATCAAGAGCGTTGTCTGAGCCGTCGTCGGGGCTTGCAGCCCGCACGCGGGCGAGAGGCCCGCGCTACGAACAGACGTCCGCGACCCAGCGCGCATAATCCGCATTGGCTGCCACGACCGGCAGCGCGAGGAACTCCGGCACCTGGTAGCTGTGCAGGGCCTTCAGACGCTTGAGCAGCCTGGGGACATGGCGCGGCAGCGTCTTGAGGATGACGAGCGTCTCAGCGTCGCGGTTGAGCTTGCCCTCCCACCAGTACAGCGACGTCAGGCCGGGCACGAGGTTCGCGCACGCGGCCAGCCGTTCTGCCACGAGTTGGCGCGCGATCCTCTCGGCTTCTTTGGGCGGCGCGGTGACCAGGATGACGCGCACCGCGGGGAGCGTTTTCGCTTTTTTCTTCGCCATGGATGCTGTTATAAACCCCCCATGAAAAGCGACACGCCAAACCATCAGGTTCTGCAGGCGCTTGTGCCGGCGCTGGCCAAGGCCACCGGATTATCCACCGACGCGGTGGCCGCGCAACTGGGCCGCCCCCCGAAACCGGAGATGGGCGACTACGCGTTCCCGTGCTTCGCCTACGCCAAGGCCAACAAAGTCCCGCCGCCCGCTGCCGCGTCGCAGCTCGCGGAGAAGCTTGCCGCCGACGCCACGCTCGCCCCCCTCGTTCAGAAAGTCGAGGCCGCGGGGCCGTTCCTGAACGTGCGCGTCAAGCCCGGCGAACTGTGCGCTTCCATCATCCGCATGATCGAGGAAGCGGAGGGCAGGTTCGGTGAGAGCGCCGCCGGCGCGGGGAAGACGGTCGTCATTGACTTCTCAGGCCCCAACATCGCCAAACCGTTTCACGTCGGGCACCTGATGAGCACCATCCTGGGCGCGTCGCTCGGCCGGGTGTTCCGCGCGCTGGGCTACGCTGTCGTGGGCGTCAACCACCTGGGCGATTGGGGCGTGCAGTGCGGGTTCCAGTTCCTGGCGTGGCAGCGTGCCGGCCCGGTGGAGCGCGAGACACAGCTCGCGGAGCGCGGCCTGGATTACCTGTGCGACCTCTACGTTGACATCAACGCCCCCGCCCGCGAAGTCAGCGTGCTCGAAGCCGAGCTGGCCGACAAGGAGGCCGTCGTCAACCCGGAAGAGCGGGAACGCATCAAGAAGCGCATCGCGGCGGCCAAGCCGGAAGCGGACGCGCGGGACGTTGCGGCTCGTGAGCTGTTCAAGCGGCTCGAAGACGGCGACCCGGAGCTCAAGCAGCTCTGGGAACGCTTCCGCAAGGAAACGCTGCGCTACCTGCAGAAATCCTACGACCGGCTGGGCGTGAAGTTTGAGTCGGACGCGGGCGAGGGCTTCTACGAGCCGCAGCTTAAGCCCCTGCTGGCCGAGCTGCAGGCCTCCGGCGTGGCCGTGGCAAGCGAAGGCGCGCTGGTCATCCCGATGGATGACGGGCCGCCAAAACCGGGCAAGGAGCGGAAGCCGCCCTTCATCCTGCGCAAAAGCGATGAAGCCACGATCTACGGCACGCGCGACCTGGCCGCCGCGCTGTACCGCAAGAAAACGTACGGCTTCCACAAGAACCTGTACGTGGTGGACGTGCGGCAGAGCACCCACTTCCAGATGCTCTTCAAGGCTCTGGCGAAGATGGGCCACGCCTGGCACAAGGACTGCAGCCACGTCGCGTTCGGGATCATGCAGATCAAGGAAGGCGACACGGTCCTGCCCATGACGACACGCGGCGGGCGCATGATCCCGCTCTACGAACTGCTCGACCGCATGGTCCAGATCGTCCGTGACATCGTCCGCGAGAAGAACCGCGACCTGTCGGCCGACAAGGCCGCGCAAGTGGCCGAAGCCGTCGGCGTGGGCGCGATCATCTACTGGGTCCAGGCGCGGCGCCGGGCCAGCAACTTCGTCTTTGATTGGCGGCAGGCCACCGATCCCAACGGCGACACCGGGCCGTACCTGCAATACACCCACGCGCGCGCCTGCAGCATTCTACGCAAGTCGCAGGCCCAGCCGGGCAGTTGGCGCACGGCAGACCTGCGGCTGCTGGTCGAGCCGGAGGAAGCCGCGGTTGTGAAAGCGCTCGAAGGCTTCCCGGCGGCGGTGCGGCGCGCCGGGGACGAGTACGAGCCGTCGCTGATCGCCACGTACCTGCTGGACCTGTCCAGCGCGTTCGGCAACTTCCTCAACAAGCACCGCGTGCTGGACTCGCCGCCCGCTCTGCGCCAGGCGCGGCTGGCGCTGGTGGACGCGGTGCGCGAGGTCCTGGCAAAGGGCCTGGGTCTGCTCGGCGTGGCGGCGCCGGGAGAGATGTAGCACCGGCGTCTCGCCGGCCCGCAAGCTGGGAGCGCCGGCATCTTGCCGGCCCCCGGTGCGCCAAGAAAGTGGATTTTTCCAGGGAACGTGGCATCATCCGGTCTGCGCCGTAGGTCGAGTTGCCAACTCGACCCACAGAAGAGGAGAAGTGCACGCAGGAATCATGGCCGACGAACAAGTTGTACCACCTCCCGCGAACGGCACGCGCAAGCTCAACGGTAGCAGGCAAGAGACCGGAGTGATCCGGGACTACATTGCCGTCGCGCGCGGCTCTGACCTCGTGGTCATCCGCGTTGTCGGCAAAGGCAGCATGCTGACGGCGCCCGCGCTCGCGGAGTTCGCCGACCAGCAGCGCCAGGCCGGCTTCCGGCGCTTCGTCTTCGACTTGGAACGCTGCCGCGGCCTCGACAGCACGTTCATGGGCGTGATGGTCGGTACGCAGACAGCGCTGCGGAGCGACTCGGCCATACAGCCTGTACCGGAGGGCGCGCGCGCTCTCGAGAACAAGCCTGCGGAGGCAGAGGCGGTCGAAGCCATGTCGCCCGCGGAGGCCGTCGCGGCGCTCAGGGAGTTGCTAGCCAAGCCGGCTGCCGCCGTCGCGGACGCGCCGGCGCCGGAGAAGGCCGTCTCCGTGGCCCGGCCCCCGCCGCCATGGAAGGCCGGCGACGGCTCAGTGAGCGCCGTGAACGTGCCGAAGGAGATCGCGGACCTGATGACGGTGTTGGGCGCGGATAAGTTCGTGAAGGTTCGCGGCACGTACGACCTGCGGCAACTGGAGACGACGATCCTTCCCGAAAAGAACCTGCCCCCCGATGAGCAGCACCGCCTGATCCTGAAAGCTCACGACACGCTGATCGAGATAGACAAGCGCAACGAAGCCCGCTTCGGTCCGTTCCTCAAGAGCCTCTCGCAGGCGCTGGCAACGGGGCAGTGACGCGAACCACAGACACGCGGCGTGCTGTCGGAACAGGCTAGATCAAGGGCTCACCAGCCGCCTGATGCGCCACCTTTCCGGGTGCGTGGCGCCTCCTTTCTCAATAACCAGGGTCTTTCCTTCGAGCTCTGCAAGTGCTGTCCTCCAAGCCTTCATGGGGATTGGCTTGCCGATCGCCATCGTTGCCTTCGCGAGCGGACCCGCGGCCCCTTCGTAAGAGAGTCCGACCTGCGCCAGGAGCATTCTCCCAGCGTCTCTGAGAATATCATCCTGCTCGCGCTTCCAGTCCGCTGTGGCACTATCGAAGAACAGTGGTTCCTTGTCGCAGGCCTCGTCCTCGAACAGCGACTGCTCTTCTTTATACATGAAATCCGACATTAAGAGTAGAGCGTCGGGATGACGGCTGCAGAAGGTCAGATAATACTCGGGATTGCTGCTGAAGCTCTCCCTGATGGGCAGTCAGATGACATAGGCAAACGCGCGTTTTAGCGATTCCTCATACATGCCCAATATTGCGGCATGCTTAGCCTTCTGCGTGCCTCCTGCGGTCGCCGCCTGTCGCTGCCACCGATCCTGAAGTTCCTCAGACCAAGCGGATTTGTCGGCACCGAAGATGGACGAAACCTTGTCCAGGATTGTCTGCGCCGCCCGCCTTACCGACTCGCTATCTGAGCGCAACGCCTTATCCTGTCCCAGCATTCGCAGGATGTAAGGCGTATCAAGGCGGAGTAGCAGTTCAGTCTTCGCCGTACGGAGCCGCAGCGGCGCGAGGCTATCCTGGTCAATGTGCTCAACGCCGAAGGGGTCAATGAAGAAGAGCGTGGGACTATCGCCCACCTCGGCCAGTATTCCCCGAAGGTGGTCTTCAAATCTGCCCTTATAGGTCTTGACCAAGCCCGAATCTGCGTAGGGCTTGAGGTTTCGGGCGAGCTGCCGGTGGATGAGTTCGTCCGCCTCAACGTTGATGCACCTGAGATGGAAGGGGCGGCCTTCATCGCGCATCCGGAGCGCCCATTTCGCGCCGACAAGAGGCGATCCGTCTTGGCCCGTTTCGTACCTACCTGCACCGGCGAATCCATCAACGAGGAAAACGTCATGATAGGTGCTGCCCAGCTTGTAACAGAACGGCTGAAGGTATTTGTCGAGGACACGAATCTTTATGCGAGACCAGTCTTTGGGACTCTTGAAGAATGGCTGACTCTGGCTTTCGTCCGTGGGCGGTTCGTTAGACATGGCGTGCGATCCGCAAGCCTACTGGGCTACCAGTTCCCGTGCTTCATGTGGATACTCATCCCATGTGCGTCCGTCAAGGATCCGCCCGGCCTTGGATTTCCTGACGCCGCCCCACTGCTTGAAGAAAAATGGCACCTCTGCGGCTTGGCACTGGTCACGAATGGCGCGGACCCAATCTGCCAGCATTGGGCGCGCACCGGGGCCGCTCTCTCCGCCGACGATGACCCAATGGATGCCCGTCAGGTCAAGCTCGAGCGGCTCCAGGAGTGGTTCCAACGACAGGAAACGGATCGTTGCCGGGACTCTGCGGAGGGAATCAACACGCCACCCGAAGTCCTGGGTTTCAACGGAAACGCCCATCCACACATTCGCCGGCCAGTCCAAGTGCGGCGCCAAGTGTTCGAGTCGTTCGGCCCGTTTGGTCAGGATCTGGAAGGTGTGCTGCTTTGACTCACGCATTGTCGCGAAGACCTGCTGGATAAACCGGAACGGCACACGATCGAGGAAAAGATCGGACATGCTGTTCACGAAGACCAACCTCGGCTCACGCCAAGCCAGCGGCTGCTTCAGTCGTTCAGGCCACAATCTGAAATCGAATCCCTGCTCGTACGGGTGGCCTGCCACGCCGCGAAACCTCTCCGCGAACCGCTCTGCGTAGCAATTCTTGCAGCCAGGGCTGGTCTTGGTGCACCCTGTGACCGGGTTCCATGTGGCGTTGGTCCATTCGATCTTCGAGAACTCGCTCATTTCCCAGACCCCAAATCACTTTGTGTTAGGCTATCCTAACATATACTTAAGGTGATTCCACATGAATGTGCCAGAAAAACGGGGCGGCCGAGCGCCACGGTGGACGCGCTTACAAGAATGCGGGCAATCCAGGGCTCAGAATCCGGAACCCGTTACAGCGGCACGTTGAACACGGTCACAGACGCCGGCGGGAACGCGTAACGCCATTCCGGGCCTGAAACCTGTAGCTTGCGCGTGCGCGGCTTGACGGTCTCCGGCGCGTCAAAGGTGTTGTGCGCGTGGATATCCGTGTGTACCAGTTCCGTGACGGTTGCCTCCTGGCAACGCGCGCCCCGCAGCTCCATGGCGGCCTCGACGGTGTTGGTCGCGTGCGTGTTCACGATGCTCAGCGTCAGGACCTTCTTCTTCAGTGAGGCCGAACCGCAGAGGCTGGGCAGGCGCTGGTTCTTGCCGCCGGACTGGAAGGTGATGCCCTCCGCCTCGCACGCCATCCAGACGCTCTGTCCGCCCTGGTGCGCCTGGTACATGTCATACACGTGATAGGTGGGCGTGGTGAGCATCTTCGCGCCGTCGGTGAGGATCATGGCCTGCAGGACGTTGACGGTCTGCGCGATGTTGCCAATGACGACCTTGTCCGCGTGGCGGTTGAAGATGTCCAGTGTGAGCGCGGCGACGAGCGCATCGCGCAGCGTGTTCTGCTGCCACAGGTAGGCCGGGTTGCGGCCCTTGGCGGCCGGATGCCAGGTGCCCCATTCGTCCACGAACAGGCCGATCTTCCGCTCGGGGTCAAAGCTGTCCATGGTCGCGCGCTGCTGTCTGACGAGCGTCTCCATTTCCAGACTGCGCCAGAGCAGATGGTACCATTCGTCCACTGTGTACTCCGTGGCCGTGCCCGCGGTTCCGCAGTAGTAGTGGGCGGCGAAGCCGTGAATCCTGTGGTAGGTGCCGAGCGTGGAGAAGAACTTGCGCGTCCAGTCCGGGTTGTTGCCGGCGGGGCCGCAGGCGACGAGGCAGAGCTTGTTGTCGGAGAAGTCGCGCAGGTAGGTGGAGAAGCGCTTGTACTCCTTGGCGTAATCCTCGGCGCTGAAATGCCCGCCGCAGCCCCAGTTCTCGTTGCCGACGCCCCAGAACTTTGCCCTGAACGGCTCGGCGTGGCCGTTGGCGGCGCGCGCTCGGGCGAGCGTGCTGTCGCCGGCGAAGTTGCAGTATTCGGCCCAGTTGCGCAGTTCGCGCGGGCTGCCGCTGCCGACATTGCCGCAGATGTACGGCTCGGCCCCGATCAGGTCGCAGAAGCGCACGAACTCATGCGTGCCGAACTCATTGGTCTCGATGGCGTCGCCCCACCACACGTTGATGCGGCGCGGACGGTTTGCGCGCGGACCGATGCCGTCTTCCCAGTGATAGTCGTCGGCGAAACAGCCGCCCGGCCAGCGCACCACCGGCGGCGCGATCTTCTTGAGCGCGGTGATGACGTCGTTGCGCATGCCGCCCGTGTTGGGGATGGGCGACTTCTCGCCCACCCAGACGCCCTCGTAGATGCACGCGCCAAGGTGTTCGGCGAAGTGGCCGTAGATGTTCGGGTTGATCGTGGCGATGGGCTGGTCGAGCGAAACGGCGATCCGGGCGTTGCTCATGCTCGTTCTCCTTGGCGTTAAGCGAGGCAATGTGTTAATAGTTCCCGAGGTATGAAGCAACCGGAATTCACCCTCTGGCCCTGGAAAGTCTCCGCGCTGGCGGTCCCGGCGATGGCCCTGGTCGCGGTGCTGCTGGCGCTGTCGCAGTCGGCCGACAAGCGCGAGGCCATGGTGGTGTTCTTCGGCGTGCTGGCGGCGGGGAACGCGTACCTGTTCGCCATGGCCGTGGGCGATTTCGGCCGCAGCGTCATTGCCATTCCCGTCGGCGCCGTCGCGGGCGTGGTCGCGGTGGAAGTGTTCAAGCACCAGGAGGCCAACGTCGTCTACCTGCTGTTCCTCGGCATCCTCGTGATAACGGGAATGGTGAGGGGGTTTGTGCGCGCACTCCCCGGCTGCGGTCTGCTGATACTCGTGTTCATCGCCTTCATGATCGCGGCCGCTGCCGGAGGCCTGCGCGGCGGCGACGTCACGCTGTGCGTCCTGAGCGCGTACCCGTTCGTGTGCGGCGCTGTCACCGCCACGATGCCTCTGGATAGCGACCTCCCAGGCATCTGGAACGCCTGCATGGCGGGCACGCGCGCCGCGCTGCATGGCCTGCTGATGGGCGCGTTCATCGGCATATTCAGCCTGCCGGTGTGTTTCGTCCTCTATGCCGGCGGCCTGTTGCTGCAGTGGCGCTCGCCCGTGGCGGCCAGCGCGGCGTTCAACGTGGCGCCCCTCGTCGCGCTCCTAGCCACAAACTACTTCTGCGTGAAGTACGTCTTCGCGGCGGTGCACCGCGCCGAAGCCCCTTCGGTGCGGCCGCCGGCAGAGCCGCTCGAAGGAGTTCCGGGGCCGGAAGCGCCCGCGGCCCCCGCAAAGTCCCTGAGCCAGCCAGTGGGGCGCTATGGGTTGCCTCCGGCGATGGTGCCTCCGCCGAAGATAGAGCTGGCTGAGGACACGCCGCCGGAGGAACAACAGGAGAAGGAGAACTGAGATGCAGCCCGCGATCTGGATGTTGCCGTGGCTGACGTGCGGCCTTGCGGCGCAGGTGTTCGCCGGAGAGAAGGCGCCGGCGGAGGGCGCCAAAGGCGTCTTGCTGTTCACGTCCTTTCGCGGGAACGGCGAGGACGGCCTGCACCTGGCGTACAGCCGCGACGGCTACACCTGGACGGCGCTGAAGAACGATCGGAGTTTCCTGAAGCCGGCCGTCGGCGGGAAACTGATGCGCGATCCGTCTCTTCTGCAGGGGCCGGACGGAACGTTCCACAT
>JAPLOD010000672.1 GCA_026692735.1 Planctomycetota bacterium
GTGTTTGTATTCGCCCCAGATGTGCAGCCAGAAGCAGCCGAGCGCGCCGCAGATGCACAGTACCGCCAGCGCCAGGATGGTCGTGTTCGTGGCGCCAATCGGCCGCTCAAAGAAGAACTGGCAGAGCGCCGCGAGGACCATGAAGGCGCAGGCCGCCCAGATAAGCACCGGGCGCTTCCTGACCCGCTCCGTGCGCAGCCGCTTGATCTCCACCATCGCATCCATGAGCACGAAGTACTGCAGGAACAGGTTGGCCCAGACGGCGGCAACGGTAGCGGCGACGACCGGGACCATGGCGAGCATGCATAACTCCGGTGTGGGGCGGGTTGGCAACCCGCCCTACTTCACGCCTGAAAGCTTCCAGCCGTCCGCCGACAGTTCGAACTGGACCTCATCCGCGCCGGCCTTCACGGTCAGCTTCTCCGGCTGCCGCTGGCATTGCACGGGCGGGGCGTGCGGCTCTTTGCTCGCGCGCGGGTAGAGCACCGTCGCGAGAACGTGCTTGTCGGCGGCGTCCTTGCTTTTCAGGCTCAACACCTTCACGGGCTTGATCCAGCCGTCCGGCGACTGCTCCTCAGCTTCGAGGCCCTCCGTCCCGGGCACGATATCGAGCGCCGCGTTGTCCTGTTCGAACGTCCAGCCGCTCTTCGCGTCGCCGCTGATCTTCCCGTACGTGTGGAAGCGCAGTTCCACCGTCTCGGGCCTGGGCGTGGCGATGTCGTCGAGCAGCACCCAATAGCGCCCCCTGACGAACACCGCGTGGCGGCGCGCCCGTGTCGCCGGGACTTCGTACGCGCCGTCCGCGACGCCGACGAACTCCTGCAGCGGGGGACGCGGCGCGCTGGACTGAGGATTCGGCGGGAACGGCCCGAGCAGTTTGCCGGCCTTGCGCGGCGTCTGGCCTTTGCCGCCAATGAGCACCGTGTTGTGGCCGGGCGTGCCGAGTTCGTAGTAGGTGTAGCGTTTGGCTCCGAAGTAGTCGGCGGGATACGAACGGGCGCCCAGTTCCACCAGCAGCATCGTGTCGCCGCAGGCCACGCTGACGTGGTTCAGGTCGAGATGCGTGTGGTTGGCGGCCAGCGAACCGTTCTTGAAGCCCAGGAAGTACGGCGGGTCGGGCTGCGAAGGCGCCATTAGCCCCCAGCCGATGGCGGGGAATGTGTACACAGGATCGAACACGGGTATGAAGCCCTGCCTGGCCTCCGGCAGCCACGGCTCATCAACCGGCCGCCACAGCAGGATGAGCGGTTCGCCGGGCCAGCCTTCACTCTTCACGGCGCGCAGCCCCGCGCGGTCGCCAAACCAGATGAAGTCGGCGTTCTTGTACTCGCGCCCCAGCAGGTAGAAGAACGGATCGCCGGCGCGCCCGCTGGCGTCCCCGAAGCTCGCCGACAGCTTCGTCCCCGGGTTGAAGACGATGGGGAAGTAGCAGGTCTTCTTCACGCCTTCGCGCTGGAAGACTTCCGCGCCGCCGGGATTGCCGCAGCGCCGCAGAGCCTCGGCGGCGAGGATGCCGTAGCGGTGGCCGTACGTCCAATAGCCGGTTCCCTCGTTCCACCCGCCGTCGTCGGGCAAGGAGTCCCAATACTCCTTCATGCCGGCGACAGCGCTCTGGATTGTCTTGGCGCTCATGTCGCATTCGGCTTCCAGCGCCAGCGCCAGCACCGCGGCGCCGCCGTTGCACACGGCGTTCCAGTTGTGATGGCAGTTCGTCCAGAACATCTTCTTGGCGAGGCCCTCCAGGTACGGTTTGAGGCCGCGCCGTTCCGCGCCTTCGCGCAGGCGCTGGCGTTCGTCGGGGGTGAGGTCGCTGTAGAGCCAGTCGTAGACCAGGCCGAAGGTCATGCAGACTTCGCCGGTCATCAGGTCGTAGGGCGGCGCGTGGGCGGTATCCACCCAGACCTTCCAGTTGGTGAGCGCGTGGTCGAGTTCCTTGACCGCGGCGTCGCGGTACTTCTTGTCGCCGGTGAGCGTGAAGGCCATGCAGTAGGTGAGCGTTCGCCCTTGGAGGTTTCGGGCGGCACTCAGGCCCTTCATCTCACCCGGCGCATCTTTCTCGCCGCGCTTGGTGAGCGACACGAGCAGCGGCGGGGCCTTCTGCAGGGCCTCGGCGCGTTCCATGAGGCGTTCGACCACGGGCCTCAGCTTCGGGTGCTGAGCGCGCGCTTTGATGGCGGCGATCTCATCCCTGCTGAACAGCAAGCGAGGGTGTTCGGCAGCGATGACCAGACCTCCACAGGCACAACACACTGCCAAGACTGCAGCGAGAGAATGCATGAGCACTCCAGCAACGAGCCTGCTGTATCTACACCGCGGGGAGAACCGGGCGATAGAGTAAAGAGGCAACCGATGTCAGTGGTCCGTTGTCAGTTGTCAGTTGCCGCGAAGCACGCGCTGCTTCGTGAGCGCGCCAGTGGTAGTTGGCTACTGGCTACTGGCTACTGGCTACTGACTACTGACTACTGACTACTGACTACTGACTACTGGCCTTCTCCGCCGTCGTCTTCGGCCCATCAACGCGCACCAGCCATTCGTTGGCGATGGCCATTTGCAGGTTGGGCGACTCGCCGATCTCTTCCTCCGTATACGCGACCTCCTGGTCTTCGGCCACGTATTCGTCGCGGTCCGTGATATTCACGCCGCCCGGCTTGGCGCAGCGATAGTGCAGCACGCCGCTCTCGGATCTGAGGTTGACCTTTCCCCGCGCGCGCCGAACGCTCACCACCTTCCGCAGCTTCAGGTTGTCGTTCAGCACGCCGACGCGCTGCAGGTCAACAAGCGCCTGTTTGAAGCCGGTCTCGTCGAATCTCACGAGGTCCTCGACGCCGCCGAGCGGCCACTGATTGACCTCAACCGGCAGTTGATTCTCCTCGACGTACTCCAGCAACGCCGCCGCCTTGGCCGCGATGACCTTGGCCTCGATGGGCTGGACCTCCTGCAAGCGCCGGTCTCTCAGCCACGTTGCTTCGAGCGTCTTCAGAGCGTTATGCGCTTCGTTGCGGCCTATTTTTCTCTTCTTTGCCATGTGAACTTCCTTCTGCCTCCCGGGGGCGGCGGTTGCTGGACGCACGGTGCTCTAGGGGTCGTCCGCCGTCAGTGCGACTCTTCGGTGCCCCACCATCATACGCTCAGATTGCCCGCGCGCACGGCGAAATCCGCGTTGCGCGTGGTAGAACGCCGCCGGGAAATGTTGTGGCAGGGCCGCGCCTGCCGGTACATAACGTTCCGAGTCGCGGGGACGGGGTGCGGGCGCCAGGCAAGCATGGACAGCGAGCAGAGCACGGGCAAGGGCGCGGTACTGCTGATCGCGGCGTTGAGCAGTTTCCTGACGCCTTTCATGGGATCGGCGCTGAATGTGGCGCTGCCGGCCATCGGCAGAGAGTTCCAGATGAGCGCCGTGGCGCTGACCTGGGTGCCGATGGCCTACGTGCTGGCGTCCGCGATCTTCCTTGTGCCGCTGGGACGGCTGGCCGACATCCACGGCCGCAAACGCGTCTTCCACACCGGCATCGTGATGTACACCTGTGCCTCGGTCTGCCTCGCGGTGGCGCCTTCGGCGCCGGTGTTGCTCATCTTCCGCGCCGTGCAAGGGGTGGGCAGCGCGATGATCTTCTGCACCGGCACGGCGATCCTGCTATCGGTGCTTCCGGCGTCGGAGCGGGGCAGAGCCCTGGGCGTCAACGTCGCGGCGGTGTACTTCGGCCTGTCAGCGGGCCCGGTGCTGGGCGGCTTCCTGACGCAGCACTTCCGCTGGCGGAGCATCTTCGTCTTCACCTGCGTGCTCGGCGCCGTGACGTTCGTGCTGGCGCTCTGCAAACTGAAGGGCGAATGGGCGGCCGCGCGCCGCGAACGCTTCGATCTTCCCGGCGCGGCGCTCTACAGCCTGTCCCTCCTCGCGCTCGCGGCCGCGTTCTCGTGGCTGCCGGCCGCGGACGGCTTCGTCGCGCTTGCCGCGGGCATTTTTGGCCTGGCCGTGTTCGCGCTCTTTGAGCGGGCGGCCACAGGCCCGCTGCTGGACATGAACCTCTTCTGGCACAACACGGTCTTTGCCTTCTCGAACCTCGCGGCGCTGATCAACTACGGCGCGACGTTCGCCGTCGGCTTCCTGCTCAGTCTGTACCTGCAGCACATCAAAGGTCTCGGCCCGCAGGATGCCGGCCTGGTGCTGCTCTCCCAACCTGTCGTCATGGCGGTGCTCTCGCCGCTGGCCGGGCGCCTCTCGGACCGGGTCCAGCCGCGCCTTGTGGCCTCGACGGGCATGGGGATCATCACCGTCGGGCTGGTGCTGCTGGCGTTCGTGACGGACGTCACGCCGCTGTGGTACATCGTGGCCTGCCTGGTGCTGCTGGGCCTGGGCTTCGCGTTCTTCTCGTCGCCTAACACCAACGCGGCCATGAGTTCCGTGGAACGGCCGGCGTATGGCGTTGCCTCCGCGATCCTGGCCACCATGCGGCTGCTCGGGCACGTGTTCAGCATGGGCGTGGTGACGCTTATCCTATCGCTGTTCTTCGGCCGCGCGAAGATGACCCCGGCGATCTACCCCCAGTTCCTGGCCAGTTTGAGGACCGCTTTCCCGGTGTTCGCCGCACTGTGTCTGGTGGGAGTGTTTGCTTCGCTGGCACGCGGCAACCTGGCGCGCTCGGGCGCGGCGCAGGCGGCTCAAGGATAACCCGTACAGCGAACCCGCACTCTCAATACGTAAGCAGCAACCTGTCAGACACGACTTCCTCTTCGAGCGTCCTGCCCTGCATCTGGAAGCGTTTGAGCATTGACCGGCCGCAATTCAGGAACACCTCTCGCTCAAACAGCCCGGTGGGTATCGGCAGGTCGCACAGTAGCGCGCCTGATCGTTTGGAGCCATCCATGCTTAGCGCTACTCTAACGCCCCGCTGTTTGCACGCGGCGATGACGTCAAGCAGGTGAGCAAAGTCGAATGCCTGTGCCCCGTAGAGGATGGACTGGCTATGGGCATACGGCGGATCGCAGTACACGAGATCGCCGGATTCCGCGCGGCTCATGGCCTCGTCGTAGCTCATGACCTGAAACTGCGCGCCGGCTGTACGACGATGCCACTCAGCAACCCGGGCTGCGAAGACATCAGGCGCAATCGGCGAATGCACTCCACATGGCGTGGACATGTAGCCATCGTTCTGCCTGAAGCGCACGACTCCACCATAGCACGCCCGGCACAGGAAGAGCAGATCGGCGCCGTTAGGATGAGCATTGTAGGACGCCTTGACGCGCTCATATTCCGCGACTTTGTCCCCGGACTGCATCTGCCTCCAGCGCGCCGTGTACCATTCAACGAGGGTTTGTGGCTTGTCTTTCAGTGCCTGCCAAATCTCCATCAACGGCCGGAAGGTGTCGGAGCCCAGAGCTCCTTCAGGCTTGAGGGTCGCCAACACCGCTCCGCTGCCGAGGAATGGTTCGTAGTACCTGCCGACATTCGCAGGGAAGAACGACACGATCTGGTGGGCCAGCCGTTGCTTGTTTCCGACCCACTTCAGGAGCTGTCCTCTGAAGGGAACGACCTGACGTTCCGCCGCCTTCTCAAAGAGAAGAAGCTGCATCTCTGGTTCACTCGGCCTCACCATAAGGGAAGAGTATCCTATTTTGGGATATTGTCAAGCCGGATTATGATGTGGCTTACAGCCCATGGCTAAGAGCATCTATACGCCTCAGCAAGAGCGACTGCAAGCCCTTCTCCGCCAAGTCCGCGTCGCCGCTGGCTTGCGTCAGGTGGACATGGCAAAGCGTTTAGGACGCCCGCAGTCGTATGTGAGCAAGTATGAGGCTGGCGAACGGCGGCTTGACCTGCTCGAAATCCGCCAGATATGCGCAGCCGCGGGGATCTCGCTCACGGACTTTGTGTCCAGGTTGGAGGATATCCTGCGGTGAAGGCCGAACCACGTTTTCTGAACCAGCCCAAACATTTCTGGGCGAACGTCCGCCTTATCAGCGCCAAGGTCGGCTACACCATCAAACGCCGTGGCCAGATTCTGGTACCATCGCTCGATCAGATGCTCGCCGCGCTGAAGGCGAGGGACCTTACCTCAGACCATATTATGGACGCACGGCGCAATCCAACCGCTCTTGGAACCAGTCTGTGCGCTTACTTTCAGTATCGTGCCGATGTGCTTAACGGCTTCGTGGAAGCGCAGTTGATGGATGCGCCTGCAGCCAAGCAGCTATACGCGGAACTGTGCGCCACCTGCAAGCCCAGGTTTCCCGTGCCGATGAACAAGCAGAAAGGCCGCAAGAGGAAACCAGCGTACTTCACGGGAATGGTGAATTTGCTTATCGAGGCGCATACAAGGGGCTGGCCGTGTGACTTCAACCCTCGTAGTCTCACGTCTGTAACGCGCGGCGGCGCCCCTCTGCGCACGCTCGCACGCTGGGTGGACGGTGCTTTTCCTTCTCCGGTCAACCCGATCGCCGTGTGGGAGATCAAGGAGTACTACTACACGACGACGTTCGGCAGCCGTGTTGCCGACGGTGTCTATGAAACGTTGCTGGATGGGATGGAGATTGAGGAGCTTCGCGAACACGAGCGCTACGACATCAAGCACTACCTCTTCGTGGACTCACATTATACCTGGTGGGAATGTGGACGCTCATACCTGTGCCGCATCGTGGACATGCTTCACATGGGCTGCATTGACGAGGTCCTTTTCGGACGGGAGGTCGTGGACAGGCTGCCTGCGCTCGCCAAGGAATGGCTGGCGATTGCGGCAAAACGTTAGTGCGCCCCTGTCGCCTTTGGCTCCGCCTTCTCCGTCTTGGGCCCCGTCTTCGGCACGTCCTTCCACCGTTGCGACTCGTAGACCTTGTCGCCGTCCTTGGTGGCCTGCAGGATGAGGGCGGCCACGCCGAGGGAAGATTCGACCATTTTCAAGCCCTGTTCCGGCCCCATGACGCTGACCGCCGTGGCCAGCCAGTCGGACGTGGTGCCGTTGGGCGCGACAACGGTCACGCTGCTGTGGCCGGTCAGTCCCAGGCCGGTCTTGGGGTCGAGGATGTGCGAATACCGCGTGCCGTTGATCTCCACGAACTGTTCCGCGTCGCCCGACGTGGAGATCGCGCCGTCGCGCAGCAGCAGGTACAGCGAAGGCGCCTTGTCGGGGTTATCGAGCGGCGCGATGCCGATGGTCCAGCCTTCGCGGCCGGGCGGCGGGGCGCTGGCGGTCATCTCGCCCCCGGCCACAACCAGAGCGCTCGTGATGCCCTGCTCCTTCAGCACCGCCATGGCCTTGTCGTTGGCGAATCCCTTGCCGATGCCGCCCAGGTCAAGCTGCATGCCCGGTTTCAGCAGGCGGACGGTGTGGTCCTTCTCGTCGAGGACCACGTTGTCGTAGCCGACAAGCTCCTTGGCGCGCGCCAGCACCGTGGGAGGCGGCAGCTCACGATTGTGCCGCGTGAGCCGCCAAAGCCGGACGAGAGGCCCGACGGTGATATCGAAGGCGCCGTTGGAGCGCCGCGCGGCGACCAGCGACTGGTTCAGGACCTCGAACAGGTCCGCGCTGACGGGCACGGGATCGCCGCCCGCGCGCTGGCAGAGCAGCATCAACTCACTGTCCGGCTTGTAGTCGCTCATGATGCCGTCAAGCTGCGCGATCCGCGCGAAGGCGGCGTCGGAGGCTTTCTTAGCGAGCGTCTCGTCGGGCGCGTAGAGGACAATCCGGAACAGCGCGCCCATGTGGCCTTGCGCGAACTGAAAACGTTGCGGCTCGCCGGCAACGGCCGTGTTCACCACGAAGAACACGAAGAGGCCGAGAAGGAAAGGGATCCTGGTTCCAGGTGCAGGGCTGAGTCTGGCCACGGCACCAAAGACGGCTCTTGGCTCTTGGCTCTTGGCTTTTGGTTGACACTGCCGGGCGGCAAGCCCAAGAGCCAGGAGCCAAGAGCTAAGAGCCAAGCGGCGTCTAGCCCCTCGCCCCTCGCCCCTCGCCCCTCGCCCCTCGTCCCTCGCACCTCGCACCCCGCACCTCCCCCGGACCTCAACGCTAGACCTCCGATTTGGATTTGCAACTTCCGTCCCTGGTGTAGATATAGGCGGTGCTGGAGGGGGGATTATTCAGGGGAAATCAGGGCAACAGGGGCTTCCGGCCCATGCCATTTCAGGGAGGATTCACATTGGCGCGTGTTCTCATGATCTCGGTTGTGCTGCTGGCTGGCGTGCTGGCGTGTTCGAGGGTGTGCGCGGGCGAGGCCGCTCCCGCGGAGATGAAGCCCTACGAAGAGACTATCCCGGGCTTCGACGTCAAGTTTGAGATGGTGCCGATTCCGGGTGGAACCTACCTCATGGGAAGTCCCGAGGCCGAGCCCGGACGCAAGAAGGACGAAGGGCCGCAGCACGAAGTGGTCATCAAGCCATTCTGGATGGGCAAGTACGAGGTGACGTGGGAGGAGTTCGACATCTTCGCGTTCAAACGGGACGTCAGGAGGAAATCCGAGCAGGGCGTCAACCTGGCGCAGCAATCTGAGAGCGAGAAACTGGCGGACGGCGTCTCGCGTCCCACAGCCCCCTATACCGACATGACCTTCAGTTGGGGAAAGGGCGGGAAGCCGGCCCTCTGCTTCACCCATCACGCGGCGATGGAATACTGCCGCTGGCTGTCCGTCAAGACGGGCAAGGCGTATCGCCTGCCGACGGAAGCGGAGTGGGAATATGCGGCGCGCGCCGGCGCCAAGACCGCCTACTTCTGGGGCGACGATCCGGCCAAGGCGGGTGACTATGCCTGGTTTGCGGACAACTCCGAGAAGAAGCCGCATCCAGTGGGCGAGAAGAAACCCAACCCGTTCGGACTGTACGATATCCTGGGCAATGTCACGGAGTGGTGTCTGGACCATTACGAGCCGAAGTTCTATGCGAAGTTCAAGGATGCGCCGGCCGTGCAGCCGGTGGTGCTGCCGGATGGGGAAGAGTACTCCTACGTGGCTCGCGGCGGAGCGTGGAGCGACAAGGTCCAGGCGCTGCGCAGCGCCGCGCGGCAGGGGTCGGATGAGGAGTGGAGCATGCAGGATCCGCAGTTCCCGAAGAGCGTGTGGTGGCACACCGACGCCAAATTCGTCGGGTTCCGCGTGGTGCGGCCGGTGGAGGAGCAGGAGAACCTGAAGGGCCTCAAGTCCAAGGTCCAACTGACTTCCTCGCGGCAGGAATAGGCGCGAAAAAGGCGTGAGTCATTGCCCGAACCGCGTTGGCGGTGTATACAAAAGCGGTCGCCGACCTGCGGCGTGTGGTACTGCGGATGAGTCCATGTGTGCTTGTCTAGCCTGCAGAGGCAACGAGAAAGCAGCGAGGGCTTCACGGAAGGAGAATGGGACTATGACGGGGAAAGACCAGGGGAAGAAGCAGGATACGTCGCGCCGTGGTTTCCTGAAGGCTACGGCCATCGCGGGAGCGGCCGCGGCGGCGGCGCCGGCCATCCTGCGGGGCGAGGAAGTGAAGAGGGCGTTCAAAGTCGCATTGATCGGCTGCGGCGGGCGGGGGAGCGACGCGCTCATCAACAACCACCACCAGGCGGCCAAGAACCTCAACAAGAAGCTTGGCTGGAACCTCGAGATTCAGGTCGTGGCGACGGGGGACTTCGTCAAGGGGAAGGCCGAGGGCGTGGGCAAGAGATATGGCCTGGGAGCCGACAAGTGCTTCGGCGGCGCGGATTGCTACAAAAAGGTCATCGAAGCCGGCCCGGAGATCGTGCTCATGGCCCAGCCGCCGGTCTTCCGGCCGCTGCATTTCGAGGCCTGCATCGCCGCCGGCAAGCACGTGTTCTTCGAGAAACCGTCCGCGGTTGATCCCGTGGGCGTGCGCCGCGTGATCAAGGCCGGGGAGGCCGCGAAGGCCAAAAAGCTGGTTGTCGTCGCCGGCACGCAGCGGCGGCACAGCAAGGGTTACAACGAGCGCTGGCGCGACATCAAGGACGGCGCCTTGGGACGCGTCATGGGCGGCCGCGTGGCCTGGAACATGGGCTGGATCTTCAGCAACAAGGACATCAACGCGACCAAGCCGGAACAGTTGGTCGGGTCGGGCGCCTGGCAGCTCTGGTCGGAAATGTCCGGCGATCACATCTGCGAGCAGCACGTCCACAACCTTGACATCGCCAACTGGTATCTCGATGCGCACCCGCTGAGCGCCGCCGGGTTCGGTTACCGCATCGCGCGCAAGGCCGGCAACATGTACGACTTCTTCAGCGGCGACCTCGAGTACCCCAAGGGCGTCCACATCCACAGTATGTGCCGGCAGATCGGCGGATGCTGGGACTGGGTGGGCGAGGAGTTCACGTACGAGAAGAACAAGCCGAACGGGTTCAAGAACGAGACGCCCGACCCCTACGAGGAACCCGGCTACGAAGGCGGCGACTATGTGGCGGAGCACGCCCACCTGCTCTGGACCCTCGTCAAGGAGAAAGAACTGAACGAGGCCCAGAACGTGGCCTGGGCGACGGCCGTGGCGATCATGATACGCGAGTCCGCGTACTCTGGCCAACGGATCTCCTGGGCCGACATGTACGACAAGCTCAACCCCAAGGACCCGAAGAAGTGGTTCGACCTCCAGTTGTCGCCCACCGCCGAGGACTTCGAGAAGGGCGATGTGAAGATGCTGAAGGATGGAGACATCCGCGCCCCCGGCAAGGCGTAACCGCGCAACAGCGTGGCGGCGCGGGCGAAGCTGACGTGAGAGCGATGCAGACAGGGCCAGCAGGAGTGCTGGCCTTGCTTCTGAGCGCGTGGAGAACGGCGGGGCGAGTTGCCCAAGAGCCCCGCGCGGTATCGCCGGCATAGCGGGAGAGCGCACAATGAACGAGACCAAGCCGAAGGGCCAAGCAGGCAATCCCCGGCGCGACTTCCTGAAGGCTGCCGCGGTGGCAGCGGGAGCGGTTGTTGCCACGCAGTTGCCGGCGCTGCCCAAGGCCTACGCCGAGGGTGCGGATGAGATACGGATCGGCCAGGTTGGCTGTGGCGGGCGCGGCACCGGGGCCATGATGCAGGCGCTCAAAGCCGCACCGAACGTCAAGCTCGTGGCGCTTGCCGATGTCTTCCAGGGCCCGCTGGACCGCGTCAAGCAGGCGGCGGAAAAGGTAGGGCAGGAGGTGGCGGCGGACCATTGTTTCCTCGGGTTTGACGCCTATCAGAAGCTGCTGGCTTTGCCGGAGGTCAACTACGTCATCCTCGCCTCGCCCCCGGGGTTCCGTGCGCTGCATCTGAAGGCGGCGGTCAAGGCCGGCAAGCACATCTTCGCCGAGAAACCCGTTTGCGTGGACGGGCCTACGGCGCGCCAGTGCCTCGAGGCCTACGAAGAGGCCACGGCGAAGAAGCTGTCCATCGTCTGCGGCACGCAGCGGCGCCACTCGCAGGCGTACCGGGAGACGGTCCAGCGGGTGCGGGATGGGGCGATTGGCGAAATCGTTGCGGGCCGGGCGTACTGGATGCAGGGGGACCTCGCGTCGGTGGCGCGGACCGAGAAGATGACGGACCTGGAATGGCAGATCCGCAACTGGTGGTACTTTCTCTGGCTGTCGGGCGACCATATCGTTGAACAGCACGTCCACAACATAGATGTGATCAACTGGTACATGGACGCGCATCCGAAGTCCGCGGTCTCCCTGGCCGGGCGGCAGGTGCGCGTGGAGCCGCGCTTCGGGCACATCTACGACCACTTTGTGACCGAGTTCGAGTACGAAACCGGGGCCTTCATGCTGAGCATGTGCCGCCAGATCGAGGGCTGCCACAATAACGAATCGGAGAACGTTATTGGCCGGAAAGGCCGCGCCCAGAATATGGCCATCCGGGACGAGAAGGGAGGGGTCATCTGGAAGTTTGAGGGCAAGGCGAAAGACCCCTACACGCAGGAGCACACCGATCTGATCGAGAGCATCCGGAAGGGCGAGCCGCTCAACGAACTCAAGACCTGCACCGAGAGCTGCCTGACGGCCATCATGGGGCGCATGTCGGCGTACACGGGCCAGAAGATCGCCTGGGACCAGGCCTTGAACTCCAAGCAGAAGTTGATGCCCGATAAGCTCGAATGGGATATGAAGCTGCCTGTGCCACCAGTCGCCGTTCCGGGGACGACGGAGTTCATGTAGCAGACGCAAACGGCTGACGCCGGCCTTTCCTATTATGTCGCTGTACGCCGCGCTTTCCGCGCGTGTTTGTCATCGCAGGGGCGGCTCCATGGGGGGCACGCAACCGCGCGCCCCACCGAAGGGGGCGAAGGGGGCGAAGTTCATTTGACAGCAGGCCTTGGAGGCGGTTAGAAGGCCAGCAGGGACGCTGTTCGTCGGCGGGTGTCTGCATTGGAACGAGGAGGCGGGAATGTTGAGCAAGAAGCTGCAGGAAGCGATCAACGAGCAGATCAAGCATGAGTTCTACTCGGCCTATCTGTACCTGGCCATGGCTGCGCATTGCGAGTCCGTGAACCTGCCTGGGTTCGCCAAGTGGCTGAAGGTTCAGAGCCACGAGGAGTGGACGCACGGCATGAAGTTCTACGACTTCCTTGTTGACCGCGGCGCGCGCGTCGTGCTGCTGGGCATTCCGCAGCCGCCTGCCGCGTACAAGGGGATGCTGGAGATGTTCGAGGAGGTGCTGGCGCATGAGAAGAAGGTGACCGCCCTCATCAACCGGCTCTATGAGCTGGCGCTGCAGGAGAAGGATTACCCGGCGCAGGTCATGCTGCAGTGGTTCATCAACGAGCAGGTCGAGGAGGAAAAGAGCGCATCTCTGGTCGTCGAACAGTTGAAGATGGTCTCGGAGAAGGGCGGCGCCCTGCTGTACCTTGACCGGCACATGGCCAAGCGGGGAGAGAAAGACTAAGGACCAACGGTGAACTATGAATGATGAACGATGAACACTGCCCGGGGTTCAGCGTTCATCATTCACAAGTCATCATGCATGATTAAGGGCTGAGTCATGGACCTGGATGCGTTGCTTGTCGAGTTGGGCCAGCGTGCCGGATCGGACCTCCACATCAAGACCGGCCGCCCGCCGCTCTTCCGCATCTCAGGCGACTTGATACCTCAGACCACCTATCCCGAGGTCACGGCCGAGGACATGAAGGCGACCATGTTGCGCCTCATGGGGCCGGAGCGCATGCGCATCTTCAGCCAGGAGTTGGAGGCCGACTTCTCCTATGAGATCCCCGCGTACGCGCGCTTCCGCGTCAACGCGTTCATCCAGCGCGGCGCGATCGGGGCGGTGATGCGTCTGGTGCCGCTCGAGGTGCCGACGATCGAGCAGTACGGCCTGCCGGACGTGCTCAAGGAGCTCTGCGACCACCCCAACGGGCTGGTGATCGTTACCGGCCCGACGGGGTCCGGCAAGTCCACGACGCTTGCCGCCATGATCCAGTACATCAACCGCAAGTACCAGAACCATATCATCACCATCGAAGACCCGATTGAGTTCGTCTACACGGATGAGCTGTGCACCATCAACCAGCGCGAACTGGGCCTGGATACGCACGAACTGCACCGCGCCTTGCGCGCCGCCTTGCGCCAGGATCCCGACGTCATCCTCATGGGCGAAATGCGCGACGCCGAGACGATCCACTTCGCCATCACTTCCGCGGAGACCGGCCACCTCGTCTTCTCCACGCTGCACACCAACGACGCCAAGCAGTCGTTGGACCGCATTCTGGACACCTTCGAGGGGACTGAGGCCAATCAGGTGCGCATGCAGCTCTCCCTGACGCTGCGCGGCATCGTCAGCCAGCGGCTGGTCAAACGGGCCGACGGCCAGGGCCGGGTGGCCGCCATCGAGATCCTCCTGAACACCTCGCACATCAAGGAGCTCATTGAGAAGGGCACCACCCGCGACCTCGAACGGGCGATTATGGACGGCGTGCATTACAAGATGCAGACCTTCAACCAGGCCCTGCATGTGCTATGGAGCAAGGGCGTCATCAACGAGGCCGAGGCGCTCGCATCCAGTTCCTCGCCCGAAGACCTGCAGTTGATGATGCGCGGCATCAGGCGCGGCGCCTCCGCCGACGAACTCAGCGGCCCCGAGGGCGCACAGCGGGGCCCCGTTGTCGGCCCAACGCCAGCGGGCGGCAAAGCCCCCAGCAAGGCCAGCACGCCTGCCACCGGCGGAGGCGGGGATAAGACGTTGCAGGGGCCTGAGAAGAAGAAGATGAGCCGCGGGTTCGAATTCTGACCGGACGGCGCAACCTCCGAGGGGCACACTGCGGGCGGCAACTGCGCGTTGTGCTCGTGGTAGCGGCGGCGAGCGTCGGGATTTCGTTTGAAGGGCACCATTTTTGCCAATGTCCCTTCTGTGAGAATGGGCTATTTTTAGGGAGGGGAGTGACCATGTTTACGAAACGCTGCCTGCCGCTCGCCGTGCGAGTTGGCCTTGTCGTGGCGCTGTGCCTGGCTGCCACTTCGGCTCTTCGCGCGGGCGAACCCGCGAAAGCGCCGCGTATTGCCGATATCCTGCCGGACGGGACTATCCTGTTCGTGGAGTGCAGCCCATGGAAGAACTGGTCCGAGGATTTCAAGAAAACCGCCCCGGCGCAGATCCTCGAAGACCCGGAAGTCCGCTCGTTCCTGGAGGGGCCCATCAGCCGGCTCTCCGCGCTGTTCACGTCTGCCGGCCAGCCCAAACCGGCGCCTGAGGCCAAGCCGCCTGAGCAACCGGGCACGGCTGGGGCGGCCGCTGCGACACTGCTCAACACGCTCTCTAGTCTGACGCGTGGACCATTCAGCGTCGCGGTGCGCTACTCCGCGGACGACGCCAAGGCCCAGAAGACCCCGGCGGTGGCCATCATGCTGGGCGCCGACGATCCGAATATCGGCGTGTGGATGACGGCCCTCGCGGAAGGTGTTAAGAAGGATCCCGAAGTCAAGCTTACGGTCCTCGCAACGGATCTCCTGCGCCGCAAGATCGAGGGGCTAAGAGTCAAAGACTATGGGGAGAACGCGATCATCACTGTGGCGCCGAGCAAAGACGCCGCGGCCAATGAAGTCCTCGCCGTCGCTCTCTGCAGGAAGCGTCTCCTGATCAGCAACGAACTGCAGTTCTGCACGCAGCTCATTGACGGCATCGTCGCGCCGCTGCCGACCAATCGGCTCTCGAACTCCGAAGCCTACAAGAACTGCGGCCTCACCGGCGACGAACACATGCTCGCCTACCTCGACATCGCCAGCCTGCAGAAGGCCATCGGGGCCGTAGCCAAGCCCGCGCCGCAGGCGGCCACAACGCTCGACGAGCTCCTCGGCCGCGTCGGCCTGAAGCAGGCCACGGCAGTGGCGTGGTCGCTCAAGATGAACGGGCCGGCGTTCGAATCGCGCACCGCCATCTTCACCAAGGGCGAACGCGAGGGACTGCTGGGCGCGCTGGCCGAAGGAGAACTCAGCCCCGACGCGCTGAAGATCTGCCCCGACGGAGCGCCGCTCGCCGTCGGCCTGCGCCTGAAGCCCGGCCAGGTCCTGGCCTTCCTGCACGGCGCCTTCAAGACGCTGGACAAGGGGTCCGAGAAGCTCGAGGCCGTTGAGAAGGAGTACAACGTTCAGGCCGGCCACAACCTCGAAAAGGAGTTGGGCGAGGCGTTTGGGGGCGAGGTGGTCATTACCAGCCTCGCCAGCCAGACGAACACCGGCACTGTTGATGCGCTCTCCGCCTTTGCGGCCAGCCTGCCCGTGCAGAACCAGGAGAAGGCCGGCGCGCTGCTCGATGACGTCCTGACGCGCCTTGCCGCCAAGTGCAACCCTGACGCCGGCGCGAAGGCCTTCAGGAAACTCGAGGGCACGCCGATCTGTTACTTCGACGCTCCGGCGGCGAGCGGGCTGCTCGTCTTCTCGCCCGCATTCGCCATCCAGGGCGGGCGCCTGGTAATGGCCCTTGATGTGCCGACGCTCAAGAACGCCCTGCGGACCATGCAGGCAGGCCCCTGGCTGGCCGACTCCAAGCCGTTCAAGACGGCGCTGGAGAACGCGGGCGGGAAGACGGGCACGGCCTTCAGCTATGTGGACTGGCCGTACGTCTACAGGGCGGTTGTCAGTTCGGGCACCAGCGCTCTCAGGATGATCTCCCGCACGGGCGTGCTGGGCAAGGCGGGCATTGACCTGAACCTGCTGCCTTCGACGGAGTCCGTGGCCAGTCACCTTTGCCCCAGCCTGTCCGTGGCGCGGATTACGCCCAACGGCTTTGTGCTGGCCAGCCGCAGCCCACTGCCGTCCCTGGAAGTGCTGGTGCCGCCCGTGGCCGCGGTGACGGTGGTCTTCGCCAGCTTCCAGCCGTTCGTGCTGCCGGAGAAAGAGAAGAAGTAGTTGACGCATGAAGGCTGAGACGCGATGGGTAGTTCTGTGGGAACGCGTTTTGCGCCTTTGTCTCTCTGTGCGTTCGTGCTCTAATGCATAGCCGTATGAACAGGACCCCAAAGAGCGCGGACTTGTTCGTGGCGGCGGCGGAGAGCGTGCGCAAGCAGGGCGCGCCGCTGGCCGACCGCCTGCGCCCGCGCACGCTGGATGAATTCGTCGGGCAGACGGATATTCTCGGGCCGGGCAAGATTCTGCGCCGCATCTTCGAGGAAGAACAGAAAGCCAAGGCTGCCGGCCAGCCGCACACGCGCCCCCTGCCGTCGCTGATTTTCTGGGGCCCGCCCGGCACGGGCAAGACCACGCTCGCGTTCCTCCTCGCCAAGGCCGCCGACGCCCACTTCGAGTCGTTCTCCGCCGTTTCCAGCGGCGTGAAAGAAGCGCGCGAGGCCATCAAGGGCGGCCGCGAACGCCTTGCCTTCGAACAGCGCCGCACCATCCTCTTCGTGGACGAAATCCACCGCTTCAACCGCGCCCAGCAGGACGCCTTCCTGCCCGCCGTCGAGGACGGCACGCTCTCCCTCCTGGGCGCGACGACGGAGAACCCGTCGTTCGAGGTGAACAGCGCGCTGCTCTCGCGCTGCCGCGTCTTCGTCCTCAAGCAGCTCGCCCCCGCCGAGATCGAGCAACTCCTGGATCGCGCTCTCGCTGACGCCGAGCGCGGCCTCGGCGGACGGGGCATCGTGCTGCTGCCCGAAGCCCGCGCCGCGCTGGCGAACCTCGCCGGCGGCGACGCCCGCAGCGCGCTCAACGCCCTCGAACTGGCGTCGCTGACGGCGCCAGTCAACGAGAAGAACGAGCGCGTGATCACGGCGGAGCTGGCCCGCGAAGCGCTGCAGCGCAACACGATCCTCTATGACCAGTCGGGCGAAGAGCACTACAACCTGATCAGCGCGCTGCACAAATCCATCCGGCACTCGGACCCTGACGCCGCGCTGTACTATCTGGCGCGCATGATCGTCGGCGGCGAGGACCCGCTCTTCATCGCGCGGCGGCTGGTTCGCGCCGCAAGCGAGGACATCGGCCTCGCCGATCCGCAGGCGGTCGTGCAGGCGCTGGCGGCCAAGC
>JAPLOD010000673.1 GCA_026692735.1 Planctomycetota bacterium
CACCCCGTCGAGGTAGATCGCTTTGAAGTCCCCGCCTCTGCCGGTAGACACAAGGGCGACGTGAGTCCATTTACCTGTCTTACCTGCGTAGCTTGCCGAGATCCTCCCATCTCCTCTTTCATTGCCGTAGTCCCAGTACACAATGCCGTCTTCCCATGGGCAATGCGTACAGAATCGGTTGTCCGCGCCAACCCCCACGCCGAACGCGAACGACTTTACCGGCGTGGCGACGTAGTTCCAAAAGGAAACGGTAACAGGTCCGCCGTCGTTGGCAAAACGCGGGACTGAGACGTAATCAATGTTGCCGTTGAACTGCAGGGCTCCTGCCCCCACCGTCCCGGCAACCCACGCTGGCGGCCCGCCGCGCAGCGTCCCCCTGTTGCCGTTGCCGGAGGAGTCCGCCGCAGTCCTGCCCACACCCTCATCGAATGCCCAATGACCCGCCGGCCCCATGTCGGGCGAACTGTCAGTTCGCCATACGGTCCCAGCCGCATCGGGCTCGGTGGTGGCCGTCCCGCTCTTACCTGGGCTGGGCTTGCCGTCGCCCCTCATCGCCAGTGCCGCAAGAAACATGATGATGCCGACCCCCAGAACGACGGCGGCGATGTGCACGTTCCTCTTGCTCGCCGGTTCCTTGGCCGCACGCGCAATCCTGGCCTTGCGCCGTTCATCAACCATGCGGCCTCACTTCCCCGTCTTCAAGACATCGGCCGCACCTTGACCGTTAATCCTTCCCAGGGTCTTGACTAATCTGAGGATGGCTGTGTCGCGTTCAGGCTTGAGGTCTATGCCGAGGTCCGTCAGAGGCAGGTCCTTCAGAGCGGAGAAGTCGGTGGCCTGTATGCCGCGAACGTCCAGCCACGTCAGGGGCATTCCCTTAAGCGGACTGAGGTCCGCGACTTTCGTGCTGTGAATGTCCAGCCACGTCAGGGGCATCCCCGCCAACGGCGACAGGTCGCTCACCGGCATGGTGTTAATGTTCAGCGTCCGCAATTGCATTCCTTTGAGCGGACCAAGGTCTTTGACCTGAGTTCCCTGCAGGTCGAGTTCTGTCAGCGGCATGCCGGCAAGCGGGGAAACGTCACTGATGGCCGTCAAACCGCAGGAGAGCCTCGCCAGGCGCATGCCCGTTAGAAGAGAAAGGTCGCTGACGGGCGTATTCTGAATGCGGAGTTCAGTGAGCGGCATGCCCGCTAAGGGGCCGAGGTCGCGGACAGGAGAGCCGCTGAACCTGAGACAGACAAGAGGCGCGCCCGCAAGGGGTGCAACATCCCTGATCAGAGTGCCGCTGCAATCCAAGACTGTCAGCGGCATCCCCTTCAGCGGCGTCAGATGGCGCACACGCGTGTTGTTGCAGATGAGGCCCTTCAGAGCCATGCCGCGCAGCGGCGCGAGGTTGCTAACGAACGTCCAGGCGCAATCCAATGACGCCAGGGGCATGCCCGCCAATGGTGAGAGGTCGGCGAGAGGCGTGCCGCGAACGCACAGGTTCTGCAGTTTCATCTCTTTTAGAGGCGAGAGGTCCGCAACATTCGTGTTGGTGAAGTCCGCGTTCACAAGCCCCATGCCTTTAAGCGGCGAGAGATCCCAGAGCACGTAACTGCGCCCCCCCCCGTCTGCGCACGCAAGGTTGGTCAGTCTGGGAAACGCGCCGAGCGGCGTGAGGTTCTGGATGTTCCTTGCCAAGAGGCCCAGCCCGACCAGGCTCCCGGCATAGGTTGTCGGCTGCACTACACCGTCGAATCCAGGGTTGAACGCCTGCAGCTTGGGAGTAATCTGCTGGAGTTGCTCGTCCGGCCACATGGCGCCGACAGCTTTAATGAAGGCCTCATCCACTGTGGCGGGCTTGGTCCACGGCAGTTCCACGGGCTTGCCCTTCCCTGTGACCTCCAGGACCTGGATACTGTGGAACGCTGTCGGGCTGCCCCACGTCGCCAATGCCAGGACGGCGGGCTCTCCGGGTTTCAACGGTTCACCGATATTCTGATAGTCCTTGGACCCACAATAGCGAACCTGCCTGCCGTTCAAGGAGGCGCTGACGCTCCCCTTTCGGACTCTCACAACCGAAACGTACCCCCGGCCGTTCTCCAGGCAAGCAGGAACGGTGAGAGTGGTCTTATTATTGTCCCAATAGCCACCCGCGAAGGGGAAGAACGTGTACTTGGTGTTGCCGCCACAGGCAATCACCCAGTGGAAGGTTCGGCCTGCGGCACAAAGGGTCTGCCGGATCCACTCGTTGCCTTCCAGCCTGGTGAACTCAACACGCAAGTCATACTCTTCGGGCAACTCCCACGGGATCCTGATGGAAGTCTCATAGGTCCTGTCCGACACCAGCGCGCCATCCTTAAGGACCCATCTGCCGTTCGCGGCGGTCTCCGGGTTGATCATGGGCAGCAGGTCCACGGCGCCGGGCCTGAGCGGGGTGATCTTGGACAGATCCGTCCTTGCGGCGAGGTCCTTCGCTGCGGCGGAAGCGGCATCATCGGTTGTGGTCTCGAGCATTCCCAGGCGGCTTAGCGCGAAGCCCACAGCGGCCAACACTGCGGCGCAGGCAATGCCGCCGAGGACAAGATACAGCGTCTTCCGCCCTCGTGCTCTCGGCGCAGGTTCCTTGCTCTCAGCAGGGGCATCCACGGGCTTTTGTGGGCCTGTCCCCGGCGGCTTGGCGGCCACCGAGTCGCGCGGCGGGGGCGAAGCGCCAGCGGCGCTGCCCGCGGCGTCTTCGCCAGGTCTCCGGCCAAGCTCGTCCGGGCCAGGTTGAGGAGGGCCGCCGGCCTGCTGATCATGAAGCTCTATCTCGATCCCCTCCCGCGCGGCGGCGGTCAGGACGCCCTGCTGCACGAGCGCCTCGGCCAGCGAGAGTGGCGCGCCCTGCTTGGAGCTCTCCGCCTGGGTCTTTCGAGCGGCCTCGAGCTGCTCAGGCGTGGCCTTGCCGGTCTGGCTCACATACGTGGCGAAATCTTCGTCGGTAACGCCGCCTGACATGGCTCCCCCAGCCTGTGTGGCACAGGCCTCACTTCTTCTTCAAGACATCAGCCGCATTCACACCGTTGATCGTGGCCAGTGTTCGGATTGACCCGAGGATCCCTGTGTCGCGTTCAGGCTTGAAGTCCAGGTTAAGGGCCGTCAGAGGCAGATTCCTCAGAGGGGAGAAGTCGGCGACTTGCGTACCGCGCAACTCCAGGACCGACAGCGGCATTCCTTTGAGAGGGCTGATATCCGCGACCTTCGTTCCCCCCAGGTTGAGTTCTGTCAGCGGCATGCCCCTCAACGGGACCAGGTCGCTGACTGAAGTGCCGCCAAGCCTGAGGACGGTCAGGGGCATCCCCTCGAGGGGCGCGATATCGCTGACCGGCGTGTTGTTGCAGTCCAAGTACGTCAGCAGCATCCCCTTAAGCGGCGACAGGTCGCGCACCCGCGTGCTGTTGCAGGCCAGGGCCTTCAGGGCCATGCCGCGGAGCGGGGTGAGGTTACTGAGGGGCGTCGAGGCGCAATCGAAGGAAGTCAGGGGGCTGCCGGCCAGCGGCGAGATGTCTGTGACCGGAGTACCGGCAACCTTGAGTCGCTGCAGTCTCATCCCCTGCAGCGGCGAAAGGTCCGCAACGTTCGTATTGGCGAAGTCGGCGCTCTGGAGCTCCATACCCTTGAGTGGCGAAAGGTCCCACAAGGCAGTACTGCGGCTGCCCTCGCAGCAGCTAAGGTTAGCCAGCCACGGTAGTGCCCGGAGCGGCGCCAGGTTCCTGATGGGCCTTGCTCCGAGACTCAAACCGGTCAGGCTCCCCGCCGAGATCGTCGGCTGCGCGCCGCCGAGGCCAGGGTTGAAATCCTGCAGCCTGAGGAACACGCGCTGGAACTGCTCGATGGGCGGCATGGCGTCAATGGCACTGACGAAGGCGTCATCCACTGTGGCGGGCTTGGTCCACGGCAGTTCCACGGACCTGCCTTTCCCAGTTACTTCCAGGGCCCTGATATCACGGAACGCGGTCGGGCTGCCGTGTGTTCCCAAACCGAGGACGGTGGGCTCATTGGACCTCAACGATCTACCCAGGCCCTGGTCCTCGCCAATGACGTACTCGCGAACCAGCGTGCCATCCATGAAGGCCTTGACGCCGGTCTTGCGCACTTGCACCAACGAAACGTAGCTCCGCCCGTTTTCCAGAGCGGCGGTGGCCGCGGCGGTCTTGTAGGCCCCCTTTCCCCAAACAGGTTGGAAGGCGTAATTGTTGTTGCCCGTTCCGCTGATCGCCCAGTTGAACGCCCGGTCTGCCACACACATGCTCTGCTGGACGTAGTCGTTGCCGTCTAGCCGGGTGAACTCAATGTGGAAGTCGTATTCCTCGGGCGGCTGCCAGGGAATCCGGATTGATGTCTCGTATGTTCTGTCCGACACCAACGCTCCATCCTTCAGGGCCCATGTGCCATTCACGGCGGTTTGCGGGCTGACCATGCGTAGCAGGTTGATGGAACCGGCCATACGCATGACGGTCTTGGGCGGCTCGGCTTTCTTCTCGGGGACCTTCGGCACAGCGGGTTTGGCGTCTTCGGTCTTCGCCTTGGGTGGCTCCGCCTTCTTGTCAGGGGCCTTCGCCGCCGCCAACCTGGCAGCATCGGGTGTGGTCGAAGTGCCCCCTTGGCGGCTCAGCGCGAAACCGAGCGCTGCCACTCCTACGGAGAAGACAACACCGCCCAGAGCAAGATACGACGTTTTCAGCCGCCTGGGTTTCCGCCCAGGTTCTTGCCTCCCAGGACTGCCCGCGGGCTCGTGTTTGCCCGTCCCTCGCCGTCCTGTTACCTTGTCTCGCGATGGGGGCGGAGTGACAGGGACAACGGCCGGGTCGCGCCGCCTTGCCCCCACAGGTCCCGGCTGGCGTGGGCCAACGGCCTGCAGCAGCCCGCCTGAGCGGCGCGGCGGTGTGGCGCGTGTCGAACCGGGGGCCCGCACGCGCATCGCCACCGACGACTTTCCCACGCCGCTGGCCTGGCTGCCGGGCATCCTGCCCTGCAGCACCAACTCCAGGTCCTCCAGCAACTCCTTGCAGTCGCGGTAGCGGTCATTCGCATCCTTGGCCATCATCCTGGTGACGACCTGCGCTACGCCGTCGGGGATATCCTCGTTGATGTCCTGCGGGTTCTGCAACTGCTCCGACAGATGCTTCATCATGATGACGGCGCCGGTCGGGCCCTGGAATGGTGTCTCCCCCGTGAGCAGGTGATAGAAGGTCGCCCCCAGCGAGTAGATATCCGCTCGCCCGTCAATGTCTTTGTCGCCGCTTGCCTGTTCAGGCGAAATGTAGTGCGGCGTGCCCAGGACCGTACCTGTCTGCGTGTTGAACGACTGGTCGCCAGGGCCGACATTCTTCGACAGCCCCATATCCAGGATCTTCGCGACGCCCTCAGTCGTGACCACAATGTTGGCGGGCTTGATGTCACGATGGATGAGACCATGAGTGTGCGCATGCTCCAGGCCATGGGCGACCTGCATCACGATCTCAAGGGCTCTATCCCACGGCAGGAAGTGCTCGCGCTTGAGGATCGTGTCGAGCGACTCGCCGTCGCAGTACTCCATGACGATGAACTGCTGCCCCGCTTCTTCGCCCACCGTATACGCGCTGACGATGTTGGTGTGGTTGAGTCTCCCGGCAGCCTTGGCCTCGCGCCGAAACCGGGTCAGGAATTCAGGATCGCCAGCGCGCTTCTTGGCCAGTAGCTTCAGTGCCACCTGCCGTCCCGCGATGGTGTCCTCGGCCAGGTATACGGTGCCCATGCCCCCCTCGCCGAGCTTCCGGAGGAGCTTGTACTGTCCCAGCATCCACGCGCCTTCCTGGCGCGCCTTGACCTCGAGTTCGATCTTCTCGCGCTGCGCGTTGGTGATATGTTTGAGGTGCACCAGTGCATCGGCGAGGGAGATACTGACGCCTTGCTGCGCGGATGCGGCCTGAGTCCGGCGCGCTTCCTCAACCTGCGTGGCGGTGACCATGCCGAGTTGGCATACGCACCGCGCAAAGACCGCGTCAAACGAGTCGTCTGCCACCGCGCCTCCGTCGCTACGATAGGGATGCCTGCAGGGCGCTGCTTACTGCGCGAATACTTCAACCTGCAGCATTACAAGACCACACCCAGGCTGGGTCAAGGGGAGAAGACCCGCAACCCGGCGACGGGCGCGGAGGTCATGGTGCCAGAAGGGCGGCGCGTGCGGTTCAAGATCGGCAAGCGCATGGAAGAGCGCATCTCCAGCGGCGCCGCGCCGGCCGGGTAGGATGGCTGGCCGGCCGCCAACCTCGGGACGAATTCAGCCCGAGGTCGCGTCGCCACGGCAAATCCGCAAGGCTTGCGGTTTTCGGGAGGCTTCAGAACGGCGACGGCCTCGTCCCATTGCGCGGCTGTCGTTCCTCTCGGGGGGACGGTAGCGGAGCGCGGAGGCGCACATCGGGGCAAAGGGGCCGTTGAAAGCCTTCGGGACGCCCAGGGACGCCGGGAAGCGGCGTGGCGGGGCTGCCAGAAGCGGGCTGACGGCGTTTCTGATGAACCCTAGCGCAAATCTGCGCTAGGGTTCCGATGACACGGTTGAAGCTAGGCTTCAAACAAGTGCGTTGAAAGCACAAGAAAACTCGAAATGCCGAGTCTTCATAGGCGTCTGAATGGTATCTCAAGCCGTTCAGCAGCCGACGAGGAGGGCATTTCGAGTGAAAGCGGAAGATCGCCGGAATCTGC
>JAPLOD010000674.1 GCA_026692735.1 Planctomycetota bacterium
AATGCTGTCGAGCGGATCAAGGCGCGACGAGTCCTGTTCGATTACCGCCCAGCGGCCCCCCTTCATTTCCGGCAGAACGCGCATGATCTCGGCGAACTTGACCTTGCCCTGGCCCAGTTCGATCCAACCTTCGTCGTTGAAGTCCTTCAGGTGCAGGTAGCCGATGCGGCTGTTGTGCTGCCGCAGGAATGCCGCCGGGTCGCTGCCGCCCTTCTGCACCCACGCCACGTCCACGCACAGGTCGCAGGCGTCAGGCTCCAGGCCGTCAATGAAGATGTCCATGTCCGACCGCCCGCCGTCAACCTTGGCAAACTCGAAATCGTGGTTGTGGTAATGGAGCCGGATGCCCTCCTTGCGCAGCTCGCGGCCGGCGCGGTTGAGGATGCCGATGGTCTCCTTGAAGTCGGCGAGCGAGCGCTTGTTCCAGTCCAGAAGCCCCGAATTGCACAGGTCGCTGCCTCCAACGATGCGCAGGTATTCGATGAGCGGCTTGAGGTCCAGCAGCGCCTTCGGCGTTACGTGTGAACTGGCGTATCTCAGCCCGCGTGCGTCGAGTTTGACGCGGTACATCTTCGCGTCGGTCGCGCCGCCTTCAACGCCCGCGTAACCGGCTTTGGCGAGGCAATCGAGAACCGCGTCGGTATCCTTGTTGATGTTGTACTTCTTCCCCAGGACGATCAACTGGGCGCCCAGCGGCGGTAAGCTCATGGTGGTCCTTTCTGCGAGTCGCATTGATGTTTGGCGGTACAGTCTATGCGGATTGCCTCGCACGGCAAGGCGCTACCGCGCTGCGAGCCTGTAGAACCGCCGCGCGTTCTCCGCCCACAGCTTGCGCTTCGCCGGAGCGGATAGATGTGCGGTCAGAGCGTCCAGCGTCTCCACCCAGCGCCGGTAGGGCGACGCCAGCAGGACCACCGGCCAGTCGCCGCCGAACGCCACGCGGTCTTCGCCGAAGACTTCGAGGACATGCTTGACGTAAGGCGCGAGGTCCTCGGGCTTCCAGTTCGCGTGGTCCCCCTCGGTGACCATGCCGCTGACCTTGCACACGACATTGGGCAGCGCGGCAAGCTTGCGCATCTGCTCGCGCCACGGGTCCAGCAGATGCTCGTGGATGTTCGGCTTGGCGATGTGGTCGAGCATGAACTGCGTTTGCGGGCAGCGGCGGACCAGCTCGGTGGTGGCCTCAAGCTGCCAGTGCTTGATGCACAGGTCGCACGTGAGGCCCAATTCCGGCAGGATCTGCGCGCCGCGGACGAAATCCGGGCGCAGACAGAAGCTCGTGTCCGGTTCGTCTTGCGTGAGCCGCCGCACCCCTTTCACTCGCGGCCCAATCCTGGTCAACGCCTTCAGGAAGCTGCGCACGCATTCCCCGTGTTCGAGTGGCGCGGCGGCAACGATGCCCTGGATGCGCTGGTCCTCCTGCGCGCGTTCGAGCACCCAGGACGGTTCCAATGCGGCGTAGTGTGGCTCGATGCCGGTTTCCACGAACACGATGGCCTCAATGTTCAGGCCGGCGGTGTGCTGGCGGAACTCCGCGGGGCCGAAGGGCTTGTTGATCAATGGCGATCCGTCCAACCAGGACATGCGAAAATTCAGCGGGTCCCAAAGGTGGACATGGCAATCAACGATGGCGCATTCAGGCATATCGTCATCCCCGCTAACAGGTTGCGTGACTGTAATGGTATAACGATATGGCCGTTCGCCGTCGAAGCGATATTTCCAGCAAACGATAAGTGATGATGGCGAATTAGGTTGCGATGTCTCTTAGGCATCGTTCTTGACTTTGTTCCTCCCGCCGGTATGCTAAGTTAGGGTAGCTGAGGCTGGTCACCAACTTAGACAGAGCTTTCCGTGTCCGCCTTCCGCGGGCCGAGTGCACAATGATAGAAGGAAACCGGGGTGGCCGGATGGGAAGGACTTTGTTCCTTGTAGGGTGCGCCTGCAGCTTGGCCTTGGCGCATCGGCCTGCCTTGGGCGGCGAGCCCGAACCTTCCGCGGTCGGTTATATTATCGAGACAGCCCTGCCAGACGAAGAGCACCAGAACGGCGAAGACGCCGCGCCTCCGGTCTTGGCTTATTGCGTCCGCAACGGAGAACGTTTGCCGGCCAGCGAAGGCCTGGAAGTTCTCGCTGGGGACGTTGTCACGACGGAGAAGGAAGGCTCTATCGGCATCGTCTTTCTCGATAGCAGCGCGGTGACGCTGCGCGAGTCCAGCACGATCAGGATCGTTGATTATGCCTACCCCGAGCAGAAAGCGCCTACGCATCTGAGCCTGGAATCCGGGCGGGTGTTCTTCGACATTCGTCCCCGGCCGCAAGAGGCGCACTTCTTCATACGGACCGTTGCGGGCGACGTGGAAGTAAAGGGGACCAAGTTTGAGGTCTGGTCCACGCCCGACGGCTCCGATTTCAAGACGATCGTGTCCGTCAAGAAGGGCAAGGTAGCCGTTACGCCGACGGGCTCGACATCGGTGGACATCCTGGATGGCATCCAGGCGATCCTGCACATCAAGAACATCAACATCGCCGGGCTGACGGGCGGCATCGGCGAACTCACGAAGGGGAATATCCCGAAGGACCAGGTCAAGCTGCTCGACGCCACGGCGCTGTGCGATGTGGAAGTGAGTGTGAAAGACAAGAAAGGTTCTGCCGGCGTGAAGAAGGCCGTGCAGATCAAGAGCTGGAACAGGAATCCCGACGGCACCAAGACCTACATCAAGCTGACCGAGATAGACACCGATAAGGTACGGATGACGACGATCGTCAAGAACCAGGCGAACAAGGTCGTCTCGAGGATCAACGAATCCCGTGGCAGAGTGCGGACCAATTCGATCGAAGGCAACCTGTCCATCAGGCAGCGGCTGTCAGATGGCGCCGGCGTCGGCATGGTCCGCGATACCGCCACCCGGAAGCTCTACCGCGGCAGCGTGATCACCATGGCCGACGGCACGGTCATCACTGACTGCAAAGCGAAAGACGGCAGCCGGATCGTGATTACCAGGCTGCGGCTCCTCGACGGCACGATAATAACCACCAAGACCACGTTCGAGCCGGGCGCCACGCAGGGGACGCAGTTCACGGAGATGAAGAGGCGCGATGGACTCCGCAGGACGTTCCTTGAGACGGTCAGCACCATTCAACTGCCCAATGGGGACTTCCAGAGTCTCAGCGGCATGCAGGAGGTGCAGACGATCCCGAAGCTGCCGCCGGGCGCGCCTGAGAAGCTCTCGAACTCGGCCATCGTCATCCCGGACACGACGACGCCCGGGGCGGCGGAAATGGGCAAGCTGCCAAACGGTACCGTCAATCAACAACTGCTGGAATTGGAGCAGGAACCTAGCCCATAAGTCGCTCCCGCCCGGCGGCATTTGAAGCAGGGCCAAAGGGAACAACAGTAAGCCCCTATGAGTGGTCTATCCTCCGCCCCACAAGGCCGGGAGTGGACGCCAACCGCCGCTCTGGTCCTCTGCACAGCCGCGCCGGTTGTCTATGGCTGCCAGCCACCGTGGGCCAGCGGATTCCTGATTGCCGCGCTGCTCCTGCTGACGACGGCGCACATCCTCATCCGCTCGTGGCGCGGACAGGCGTGGGGCTGGGGGTCGCGGCCGCTCACGCTGGCGCTGGCCCTGTGCCTCGGCTGGCTCGCCTGCGGCGTGGCCCGCGACTGGATGCTCGGGCCGCAGCAAGGGCGCGTGCCCGCGCTGAGTGCCGAGCGGCTGGCGCACGCGGGCGCGCTGCTGGGTGCGGCGATCCTGGGTGCGGCGTACTGCAACTCCACGGGAGCGTTGCGCACGGCATGCCGCGGACTGATGTGGCTCGGCGTGGTGCTGGCCGGCTTTGCCCTGGCGCAGGTGTCCGGGCATGACGTCAAGGTCCTGGCAGGCTGGGAACTCATCAGCGACCGTGCCTGCGGTTTGTACACCAACGCCAATCGCTTCGCCGTCCTGCTGTGCTGCTGCTGGATGTGCGCCGCCGCCGTGTTGCTGGAAAGCTTCACGCGGCGCGCCAGACCCACGCCCGCTCTGCGGCTCGAACGTGCGGTCCTGGTCGCGGCCGCGCTCGTTATCAGCGCCGCGCTGGCATTGACCTTGAGCCGCCTCACCCTTGTGGCGATGGCATTCGCACTGGGCCTGGCCGCATGCCTGTGGCTGCTGCTGACCCGGCGGCGCCCGGGCGAGTACAGCGTCCCGGTGACGCCATTCGACACGATCAAGAGAACGGCGGTGCTGGCCTTGCCCGTGCTCGTCGTCACCAGTTGGGGTACGTGGTGTCTGTTCGTTGGGGCGACGCCCATGCGTTCCAGGCTGGCCGCCCTCGACACCGAACTGACGCTGGGCAGCCGGGTGCTGGCGATGAAAGCCGCCTGGCCGCTGCTGCTGGAGCGTCCTGTGTGGGGTTGGGGGCTGGGGTCGTTCGAGTCCGTCTTCACCACCGTTCAACCCGCGACTCTGCCCGGCCGCTGGCGTTACCTGCATAACGATTGGCTGCAGTTGGGCATTGAAGTCGGCATTCCGGCCGCGGCGCTGACGTTGGCGCTGTTTGGAATCTGGTGCCGCTCTGTCTGGCGGAACATCAGAGCCGATGCGGCAGGCCCGGAGAACGGTGCCGGCCCCTTGCTGAGAATACTGCCCGCGTGCGGCGTCCTGGTCCCGGTGCTCTGCTCCGTCGCTGATTACCCATTGCGCGAGCCGGCCACGGCTGCGCTCGTGTTCTTCCTGGCCGGAGCCTTGTGCGCCCGTAATGCTCCGCCCGCCGCACAGCCGGCAACAGGCGCCAGACAGGTGTACCGCCTCGCCGGCGTACTGCTCGCCGTCCCGTTGCTGATGGGCGGGTGGCTCGCCGGCAGAAACGGCCTGGCCTATGCGCGCAGCCCATGGTTGTGGCAGATCGCGTGCCCGGTGCGAAACGCCCGGCACGTGGAGGCGTGGGAGACGGCAGTACGAACTGATCCGAGCGATCCCGAACTGCATTTCAGGCTGGCCACCTCGGCGTTCGCTGCGTCTGGCGGCGACAAGGCTCGTCTGGCTGCGGCGCGGCAGGCAGTGCGCCAGGCGGCAGCGCTGCAGCCGTACGACCACCGTTTCGCATGGGTTGAGGCGGCCATCGCGGAGCGTATGGGTGAGACGGAGGAGGCGTTCAGGCTGCGGGAGTTGGCGGCCACTTGGGCGCCGGGCAAGCCCGCGTTGCGCGAGGAGAACGGGCGGCTCTACCTGCGGTACGGCGTCCTGCCGGCGGCGCCGGGCGAGCCATTGCGCGATTGGGGACTCGAGCACGCACTCGAAAACTTCCGCATTGTTCTCCAGGCGCTGCCCGGTCGCGAAGCCGAGGTCATCCGGGCCATGGACGACGCCGGCTGCCTCAACTCCGAGATCGCCATGCTGTGGCCGGGCCAGTCTGAACGCGCGCGGCTGCGCCGGGCCAGGTTCTACTGCGACAGAGGGCAGTGGGACGGCGCGGAACGCGAATTGGCGGATTGGCAGCCCGCTGGCGACGCCGACGCGCGGTGGTACCACGCCATTCTGGGCACCATTGATATCAGGCGCGGCGCACTGGCTGGCGGCCGCTTGGCCTGGAAGCGCGCTATCGCTGCGACCGCGACCGGGTATGATAGCGAGTTGGACGGCTGGCTGGGCGAGCAGGCGCGCGAGTTGAGCGCCGCGGACTGCGAGGGGATTGCGGGGGAACTGCTTCCGGACTTGATCCATGTCCCCTGTCTGGCGGGCATCCTCGCCAGGAAGCTCATTGACGGCCGGCGCTGGGAGATGGCCGACCGGCTGTTGGAGCAGGTGGCGGAGCGATCGGTGGAACTGAGCGTCCTCTGGGCGGAACTGGCGTTGCAGATGGGTGATTTCGCCATGGCTGGCCATCGTGCGCGTCTGGCCTGGGAGAAGGATTTCTCAGCCGGGCAATGGTATGAGCAGTTTCTGAAGCAGCTCAAGCAGCGCCAAGAGGAAAAGTTGTGACGCACGGGCGTTGTCCCGCGCGGGATGGTTGAGCAGCAGGGGCGTAACCGATGGCAAGGCGGTCAGCAGGCATCGTAGACTCGGTCAACAGGAGCGAGTTGCTGCGGGCCATTCTTCGTCACAAGCTGATGGTGGCCTGCATCGTGGCAGTGGGCATGGCCATCACGGCGGGCTACACGGCGTCTCTGTCTGTGCTCTTCCGCAGTACTGCCAGTGTGCTGATTGAGAACTACAACAGGACGTTCGCCGCGTATCCCGAAGAAGGCATCACCTACGTCCAGGACGTGACCAAGGCCCAGCGCATCCTGGCGCAGAGCCGGCCGGTGATACAGCGCACCATGCAGATCAGCGGCGAGAAGCTCGTCCCCCCCCCGGATACCGCCCTGCCTCCGGGCTTTGACACTCGGGTGGATGGGCAGTTGCTCTATTTTCAGGTCGTGGACGAGAAGCCCGAGCGCGCGAAGACACTGGCGAACTCCTGGGCCAGCGCCTTTGTCACGGAGATGACCTCGCGGGCGCAGACTCCCAAGGACTTCATGGTCAAGTCCCTCGAGGAGCTTCGCAAGGAGTGGATGGCCAAGCAGGACGCGCTGAACAGGTTCAAACGTGAGACGAACTTCGACCCCAAGGAATATGAGGAGCATCCTGTCCGCAAGCGCTTCAACGAGGTCAGTGCGAAGCTCACCGCGGCCAAGATCGAGCTTGCCACCCTCGAGGCCGAACAGCAGATTCTCAAGGCCTGCGCGGATGACCCGGCCGGCATCCTGCAACTCACGCGGGCCAAGGGTGACACAGCCCTGCAAGGCCTGCAGAAGCAGGTTGACCTGTGCCGCGTCCGCCTGGTTGACGTACGCCGGGACTACAAGCCCGAGAGTGCCGAGGTCAAGGCCGCGGCGCAAAGTCTGGCCGATGCCCTGGTGGAATACCGTGAGGCGGCCAAGACGCTGAGCAGGCAGGTGCAGATTGACCTGGACAAGGTCAAGGCTGAGCATGAACGGCTGACGACTCTGGTAAAGGAGACGGCGAAGGAATTCGACGAGCTCAAGGCCAAGGGCGCGCAGTACGACATCCTCAACTCCGATGTCCTCGTGGCCAAGCAGGTCTACACCGACTGGGCGCAGAAGAAGGGCGAGACGGACATCACCAACCAGTTCCTGTACTCGAACGCCCGTAGGTGGGAAACGGCGGAGACCAGTTCGATCCCCTACAAGCCGAACTGGCGCCAGAACATGCTTGCCGGCCTGCTCGTCTCGCTGCTGGTGGCCGTTGCGTGCGCGTTCATGCTCGAACGGGTTGACGACACAGTCCGCAGCGGCAAGGATCTGGAGCGGCGGTTGGGCGTATCCCCGCTCGGGGTGATTCCCGTCTTCGAGCATACGCTCGCCGATGCGGACGGCTATCTTCTCGCCCAGCGGCAGGCCGACTCGAGCGTGGTGGACAGTCTGCGCAACATTCACATCGGCCTGGAAGTCACGTACGGCGCGCACCGTACCGGCCAGCCGCTGGTGATAACCGTTACCAGCGCCGTGCCGCATGAGGGGAAGACGTTCCTGGCGTCGAACCTGGCTACACTGTTCGCCGCGCTCGGACGCAAGGTGCTGGTCGTTGACGCCGATCTCAGGAAGGGCTCCCTCACCAAAGCCTTCAAGTGCGACAGCTCGATCGGCCTGCGCGAGGCCGTTGCCAGCGGGAAATGGTCGCCGGAGTATGCCGTCAATGGAAAGTCGCCCGGCTACTTCCTGTTGCCGGTGACCGAGAGCTCCTATTCCAGTCCCGAATCGCTCAACCCCGAAGGCTTCGCGCGGATCCTGCCCCAGATGAAGGCCGGCTTTGACGTGATCATCTTCGATACGCCGCCGGTGCTGGCAGTCGCTGACGCGTGCGTCATCGGCCAGTCCTCGGACGTGGTCTTGCTCGTCTCGCGCAGCCGCCAGACACACCTGCCGCAACTCGAACGCGCCGCCTCCGCGCTCTACTCCGCGAACGTCAAGCAGGTCCTCTTCGTCGTGAACGGAGTGGATTCCGCGGACGCCGCTTCCGACGCCTACGGCTACGGCTACGGCTACGAGTATGGCGAAGGCTACGGCTACGGCTATGGCTACGGGTACGGGCGGCGGAAACGCCGCGCGGCGCACAGTACGGCGCGCACTGGCGGGAAAGACGAGAACGCCGAGCGCGTGGCTTGTCCGGGATTGCGCGTGAGTGGGGCACCGCCTTGAGAGTTCCTGTCTTCGTCATCCTTGCATGTGCGCTGGCGGCAGGGGTCCGTCACGCCTCCGGCGGCGAGCTGAAGGCCGATCTGCCCGCCACGTTTGCGCCGCGGGGCATCACGTTTGGGCACCTGACCGTTTTCCCCGCGCTGGGTTACGATCTCACCTATACCGACAATTCCACCCGCGCGCAGCGTAACACCACGCAGGACGTGCTGCAGGAGTACACCCCCTCCTTTGACGCGCGCTTCCGGCCCAGCGAGCACGTGACGTCGTCGCTCTCCTACGAGTTCGGCTGGCACGACTATGCCAAGGAGACGGCAAAGCACTATCTCAGTCACAAGGCTGCGGGCGAGGTGCGGATCGCCAACCTGTGGCTCGAGGGACTCAGCGTGTCGCTCAGTGATGCGTACCTCCAGACCGGCAACACGAACGCGCTCGAAAACCAGATCCTGGCCTTTACCCGCTACCACACCAATCAGACCGTCGCCAGGACGCAGTATGACTTCAGCCGCTTCACCGTCAGCGGCAAGTACACCTATGCCTTTACGGACTACTTCGCCCGGGTTGACGAGATGAGCGAGTTCTCCACCCACAGCGGCGAAGTGGAAGGCGCGTACCGCTTTGTGCCGGATAGGTTCACGCTGTTTGGCTCGTGTAACTTCACCCGCACGCTGGACACCCACACCAACGTCGGCGATTTCGACAGCCAGACCCTCCTGACGGGCGTCCGCGGCACGTACAGTAAGCTCAGCTATTCCGTTGGCGTCGGCTACGGCTTTGCCCAGTACCTGCACCAACCGATGGAGGACAGCGGGCCGTGCTTCGATGCGAGTCTGAGTTACGCACCGCACCGTCGCCTGACGGTGGCGGTGGTCGCCAGTCGTCACTTCGTGGCTGCCGTCCAGACCGGCGTCAGCACCGACACCAATGTGAGGGCGACCCTGTCAATCCTGCTCACCGAGCGTGGCAAGATGATCTTTGATTACACGCGCAACGAGAGTCTTTATCAGACTGGCATTGACCAGGTGTCAATGGCGTATAATACCTCTTTCGAGTATAAACTGGCCCGGTTCGCTGTGGCAACCGTTGGATATGCCAGGACGGAGCGCCGGCTGTCCACCGGTACCGGCGAGTTCACTATTAACGAGGGGCACGTGGGGTTCCGGTTGGCATGGTGACAAGGAACGGCACACTCAGACTTTCCCTCCCGGCCGTTATCTTCTGTGCGGCGGCCGCCATGCCGTGTCTGGCCGCCGGGGAGGAAGGCGCCGCCCCCGCTGCTCCACCGTTCCGTTTCCGGGGCGGCGAGAGAGTCAGACTCGTCGTGCCCAAGGAAGTCGGCGAGTCCATTGAGCAGCTCGTAACTGACGACGGCTTCATCTCTCTGCCGACGGGCGGCGCCCCGATCAGCATCAAAGGCAAGACCGTCACCGAGGCTCACGCGCTCATCAACGAATTGCTCGAGAAGCAGTCCGGCGCCAAGCGCGTTGCCGCTGCGCTGGCCATCCTGGACATTCCTCCGCGCAAGGTCTACGTGGGCGGCGAGGTCAAGCTGCCCCAGGCATTGGTTCTGCCGCCTGGGGTCTCGCTCACGCTCGGCGCCGCGCTTGCCAGCGCGGGCGGCGCAACGCCCGATGGCGAGATCTCCAGGGTTACCGTGGTGCAGACTGGCCCGAGCGGCAAGACTGAGACTATAATCTACGACGCCTCGCGCGTTGACAGCAAGAACGTGGGGCCGGTCCTTGAGCCCGGCGCGGTCATAACGGTGCCGCGCGGCGACGTGTTCATCCTCGCCGGCGAAGTTGCAAAGGGCGCGGCTTTCAACCGCAAAGACCTGTCCCTGGGGCCGGGTGAGCCGGCTTGGCTCACCCGCGTCCTCTTTGCCGGCGGCGGGCTGAAGCCAACGGCGAGCCGCAAGGACATCCGGCTCATCCGCACGAATAAGGACGGCATGCGCGAGGTGCTCCCCGTGAACCTCGATGCCGCAATCCGCGCCGCGGAGAAAGGGCCGGCTGAGCCCGGCGCACCGGGGGCCAAGGAACGGGCTGAGGCCGACCCGCTGCTGCAGAATGGCGACATTATCCTCGCCGGCTCCGTCGGCGGCGTGACGATTCTGGGAAAGGTGAAACAGCCTGGCGTCTACCCGTTGGCCGGTGACACCTTGAAGCTCTCCCGCCTGATCGCGCTGGCCGGCGGGTTCACTGAGTTTGCCAAGACTTCCGCTGTCACGGTTATCCGCGCCTCGGCGCCCAAGAAGCCCGTTCGCGTGGACACGGGCATGATCACCAGAGACGGCGACCTTGACAAGGACCTGGACCTGGAGGACGGCGATCTGGTCTTCGTGAGCGAACGGCTGTTGTAGACTCGCTCGGCGAGACTCTCAGCCCCGCCTGCCGCCCGCTTCGGCTAGCTGCTCATCCTGTAGATCCCCGGCTGCACGCTGCGAAATACGCCGCTCCTGTTCCGTTTCACCGTGGGCTCATCGGTTTCGCCAACCAGCGTCGTCACGTGGTTCCACTCCTTGGGCAATCTGATGTCCTGCGCCGCTGGCGGATTGGGGACGGAGACGATCAGCAGGTCGTCGAGGATGGAGAGGTCGCCGGGAAGATGAAGGAAGGCGTTGCGCCCGCCCTTCTCCCTGAGCAGTTTCGCCATGTACCGGTTGCGCTTCTCAGACCCCGGACGTTCGTCCCTGTGACAGTAACCGGCCGCGGGGAAGAGGCGCGGGCCCTGGTCAATGACGAGCCGCTTGGGCGCGTACTGGTTGAGCTGCAAGAGGAAATCGCGCGGACCCAATCCGTCAATGGCTCGCTTGGGGTTCGTGTTGACGGCGAAGACGTTCACGGGGAAATCGGTCGAGGTCCCTTCGCCAAGCAGGATCGCATCGGGATCGCATTCCTTGATACACGCGTAGACTTCGCGCACAAACTTGACTGCCATCATATTCGTGTCGCCGGGATAACGCATGAATGAGCGCGGCTTGAAGTCGGGAGGAAAGCCCCAGCAGAGGCAATCCAGGAAAATGCCCTTCGCCCCGCACTCCCTGATGTAGAAGCGAATCCATTTCTTCGTGTACTCAATGTAGCCCGGGTGGCCGGGGTTGACCTGCGTCAGCCCGCCGCCGTCAATGCTGCCCCATGCGGCGCAGATGCGGCCGTCAATCCCGCGGATGAACCAGTCGTCGTCAATGTCGCGGCCGCCCTGGTACAGCAGCCCGCTGTGCGACAGCCAGATCAGCAGCGGCGCGCCGCGTCCGGCAATCCGGCGGCACATCGCGCGGAACTCGTCAATCGTCCCGTGGTTGGGGTCGGGCTCGTACCCCAGCGGCGTGGTGCCGCTCATAACGGGCCGGTTGGTGACGAGCGAGTAGCCGATGCCGCTGCTCTCGCCGCTGTCGAGTCTCTCCTCCCAGTAATCGGCCTGCTCCTTCCAGGTGGGCCGGTTGTTCCACGCCAGGCCCTCGCCCCACAGCGTCTTGAAGACCCACTCCGGCGGCTCCTCGTAGTAGCACGTCACGTAGTCGCCAAGCCACGCCATCATCTCCTGCCGCGTCCGGCCGTAGTACACCTTGATCTCGGGCAGTTGCACGGTCTCGCCCAGGCCGACGTGAGCGTGCAGCGTGAAGTCGTAACTCACGCCGCGTCCCGCGTGCTCGATGTTGACGATGTAGCCCACCTGCGGCTGCCGGCAGGTGATGGCCAGCCAGTGCTGCGTCTTCGCGTTGTAGAACACCCCGCCGTGGACAACGATGCCGCCGGGGTAGATGCGCCTGTAGATGTTCTGCATGAAGCGCTTGCATTGCTCCGGCGTGTCATGCTCGTAGCCCGCGTGGCCGAACTCGTCCTCGGGGCCTGTGGCGTGCGCCGACGCGTACATCATGCGCGTCTGTTCGCCCCAGAATCCCCAGTTCCAGTTCGGAATGCCGAACGTGTCCACCCACAGCGGTGCTTCGACGACTGGGCCGCCCGGCCCTGGGCAGGGGCATGTCTGGTCGCAGAGCTCCCGGCGGATGAGTGTCTGGATGCCGAAGCAGTTGTGCTTCATGTTCGGCCGGCCGCCCATCGTTCGCGCCAGCACCAGCCCCCACCCGGCAAACTGGTTGACGAAGTGCTCGCCCTTCAGATGCGTCAGCTTCCGGGTCGGGTCGTTCGGGTCTGTGTGCGGGCGCATCTTGAGCGGATGACCGTTGACGAAGAGTTCCGATTCGCACGGACTGTTCGCGTCGAGCAGTTCCTGCCCGTACAGCCGCACGGAGCACACCTGGCCCGTCTTCTTACCGCACTGAACCTGCAAGCCGTCGTTCGGCATTGTCCTCTCCGTGTCTCGCTGTTCTTGTGCACGGCAAGCGGGGAAGCTTGCCCTACTTTGCCAGAATGCGCAGCGCGACCTCGCCCGCGTAGGGCGGGGAAGTGAGTGTCTTCACGCCGCCTTCGTGCTTGAACTCTTCGTGCTTCTCCACCTTCCCCGTCAGCGTGTTGACCCATTCCGCCGCGTACCCGGGGCTCGCCGGCAGTTCGAGCTGCAGGTCAAAACTTGCCTCGGTCTTCTGCTTGGGCGGCTCCGGATGGTGGATGAAGACCGCATAGGCCTTGGCTGGTTCGCCGAGCGCCCGCGCTGTGGCGCCCTTTGGCAGCCCGCCTTTGATGGTCTCGTTGCACGGCTTCATCTTCACGAAGTCAAAGCCGCAGATGAACTCCATCAGGATACGAAACTGGCCGCGCAGAGCAGCGCCGCCGCCTCCCGGAGCGTTCGGCTTGGCCGTGCCGTCTTCCGTCTCGGGCGTGAACGAGTAGTCCAGATTGTCATACACCGCGCCGCCCGCGACGATGAAATCCCACGCCTCCGTGCGGTACGGGTGATCGGCGGAGCCGCGGAAGCCGCTCTCGTCAAAGGCGATCGCCTTGTTCAGTGCGTAGTTGACCGCCACGCAGTCGGGCGGCTTGGCATAGTGGAAGTTGAAGACGGAAACGGTGGGGTTCGGCTTCTCGATCTTGGCGCAGCCGTTCGCGATGTTCTGTGCGATGATGTGCTTGTTGGGCAGCTTGGTTTCCGTCTCCACGATGACGCCGGCGATGTGCGCCTGCCAGTCCAGCGTGACGCCGCCGAAGTACGGTTCGTTGCAGATTTCGTAATGGAGATTGTCGAAGGCGTTCAGCTCGGCCACGGCTTTGCGCACGAAAGCGTCCTGGATTGCGAGCAGATCGGCGTGCTTGAGCGTGTATGGTTCGTTGAGCCCGATGTTGCCGACGCCGTTCACGTTGTTGCGTGCGTTCATCGGGTTGGCTTGCCAGAGCTTCTCGTCGTAGTTGGGACAAAAGAGCACGAACTCGACTACCACGCCGCGTTTCTGCGCCTCCGTGAGGAAATCCTTCAGGCGCTTGAAGTATTCCTCATCGAACTTGCTCAGATCGAACTTGTTGCCGCCGTCGAAGTACCCCGGCGTATCGCTGCGCGCCCAGGGGCAGATGTAGCGGTTGGGCGCGGGCGCCAGCGTATTGCCGGCTATCTTGAACGAGCCGGGGATTTCGCGGTACGTGCCCGAGAAGGTACGCGTCAGGTTGAAGCCGCACTTCTTGAGTTCCTCCAGGTAGGGCACAGAGTCGAAGTCCAGGTTGAGCACGGCGCCGTAGTGCTCCCCGGAGGTAATCAGCACCGTGGGCTTGCCGCGAAAAAGAAAGTAGTGCGGATTCTCCGGGTGGAGTTTGATCGGTTCTCCCGCCATGGTGTCCCCCGCTATCGTCACCGCCGAGATGAGAAGCAATCGTGCCAGGCGCATGGTCTACTCCACACACAGGATGTCATGAATCTCCAGCCGCGGCAGCGTCAGCAAGACTTGGCCCCGTCGGGCCGTGAATGGCGCCGCCCGCCCCGCCGGTTGCACCGTGATCTTGCGCGGTGTGAAGCCGGGCCGAATCGTGATGGACAGCGGCCCCACGGGCGGAATCTCGTCGAACGCGTAAACCTCCTTGTCTGTGTGGGGACCGGCGGTGTTCACAAGGTTGATTGACAGCGTGCCGTTCATCCTGTTCGCCGACACATCAACACAGTGCGATCCGCGCACCTCAACAATGGGCTTGGGGAAGAGCTCGCGCACCATCGCGTTGAGGAAGTCTCGCGCCACGGCCGTGGACGCCTTGCGGTACCGCTCGCCGAAACTGAAGTACGTCGCCGCGATCCGCCCGCGGCCAAGCTTGCGTATGCTTGCGGCGATGTGCCACGGGCCGGCGTCGTCATCTTCATCGTACAGCCTGCCGAAGGCAGCCGCGCCGCCGGACAGCTTCACCGGTTGCGACCCGCTGCCGATGCCGCCGAGCCAGCCGTTATGTTCGAGCCACTGCTGTTTCGCGGTTGGCTTGCCAGCGAACCTCACGCCGAGCTCACCCTTGAACATGGCGGCGCATCTCGGGCCGATAAGCAGCAGGCTGCCGCCGCTCCTGACGTAGTCCAGCAGTTTGCTTCTGAAGCTCGACACCAGGTACTCCGATTCCGGCACGACGATAAGCGGGTATTCGCGCATGCGTCCCGTGAGATGGTGCTCGCTGAGGATCTCGACCGGGTTCTGTGCGTCCAGGAGCGCGTTCAGCACGCCGGAAAGCGGCACCAGTTCGCCGCCCCACGGCCGCAGCAGGTTCTTGCTCTTGCGGTAGTATGCCGGCCCGCTGTTGAGCAGCGCAATCTGTGGGACTGCTTCCGCGCGGTGGCAGAACCGCTGGCGCGCGCGGCAGAACTTCGCCACCTCAGCCATCAGCTTCATTGTCCAAAGACGCACTGAACCGTCGCGCTTCTGCGTGATGTACGCCTGGAAGCCGCCGCCCAGGGCCAGCACGATGGCGGCCTCGCGCTGCAGTTGCGGGATCGTCTTGGTGCTGCGGCAGTGGTCCTCCCATTTGCCGCTGAAACTCCATGCCATCAGGTCCCAGGGCCTGCCCTGGCGCGCCATGCAACGGCCCTCCAGGCGCGCCGCGTTGACGCTGTCCTGCATGGAGTAGTCGCCGGAGATGAAGTCCACGCCGATCTTGACGGGTTCCGGCATGAAGGAGCTGTACGCCCAGTTGCTTGCGATCTGGAAGCCCGGGTTGTGCCGGTGCATCTCGTCCACGTAATGGCGCAGGTATCGGCGAAAGCCTTCGCGGCAGAACTCGAGGAATTCGTAGTAGTGCGGATCGTCCGGCTTGCGCGGGATATTCCTGATACCCGTAGCCTCGCGAAATGCCTGGATAACGTGCGGGGCATAGTCCGGCAGCGTGGCCCAGCATTCACCGTCAACCCACACGCCGTCCACGCCGTAGTCGTCGCAGAGTTCCTTCAACTGCGAGATGAGCAGCTTGTCTGCGTAGGGGCCGAAGACGGACGTGATCTTGTCGTCGCGCTTGCCCTTCTCGTCTATGCGCGCCCAGTCCGGATGCCGCTTGCAGGCCTCGTTGTCCCACACGCCGGAATAATGCAGGTACAGGGCCACGCCATGCTTGGCCGTCACTTCGCGCCAGATGCGCAAGGGATCGCGCACGAAACCCGGCGCCGGGTGGCCGGCCTTTGTCGGGTAGCTCGACAGCCCGCGGTGGCCCTTGCAGTCACACTGGACGTAGTCCGGCCGCACCTGTGTGACGATCTGCGCGATCATGGCGCGCGTGACGTTCTTGCCGATCTGCTTGCAGTCGTCGCCCGCGTGGAAGTCGAAATGGATGCCGAGAAAACTTTCGCTGCGGCGGAGACGCCGGGGGAGCGCGGACTTCATGGTTAGGCCCCTCGTGGGTTTTCGTGAGATGATCGTAATGCCCCGGCGCGGATCGCAAGTGAAAGCGAGGCCGTCACGGTTTCCGCGGCTCCACCTTCGCCTTAGCCAGCAATTCGCGGGCGGCCTGGAGCGTGGTGCCGGGCAGCACCACGGTTGCGCGCCGCGAACCCATGGGGATCGCCAGGCTGCCGTTGGC
>JAPLOD010000675.1 GCA_026692735.1 Planctomycetota bacterium
CGCCATGTAGCGCTGCGAAGGTTCGGAGAGGATGAAGCGGCAGAAGGCCCAGGCTCCGTCAGCGCTGCCCGACCCGCGCGGGAGCACCAGGCTGAAGCCGCCCGACCACGTCGCCGGCACCCCGTCGTCCGCATAGGGACACGGCGCGGCGCCCCATTCCAGTCCCGCGCCGTACTTCTGGATCATGCTCAGTTCCCCGACATCCCCGACATTCATCGCGAGCTTGCCGGTGATGAACGGGTTCTGCATGTCGGCGCCGAAGCCGGACTGCAGCGTCGTGAGGCCCTCCAGGCCGTAGTCCTGCACGAAATCCCGAATCCACGTCAGGGCCTCGAGGATTCTGGGATCGTTGAGCGTCACGCGCCGGCCGTCGTCCGACATGAACTGCGCGCGCTTCTGCCAGCCGTAGAGGTACAGGGCACCGACGTTGCCCCATATCGGCACAAAGCCGACCTGGTCGAAGCGGCCGTCCTTGCGCCTCTTGGTAAGTTTCCGCGAATACTCGCGCAGCTCGCTCCACGTCCGCGGCGGCTTGTCGGGGTCGAGTCCGGCGTTGCGGAAGGCCTTCTTGTTGTAGAAGAGGACGCGCACGTCCGTGTCGTAGGGCACGGCCCATTGTTTGCCGTTATAGAAGCACTCGCCCCACGGCGCTTCGAAAAACTCCTCGCCGCGCAAGCCTGCTTGCTTCACGCGTTCGTCCAGGCATTCGAACGCGCCGCGCCCGGCGTAGCTGGCGACGAGGAAGCGGTCGAAGATGGACACATCCGGCGGCGTGCCGCCGGCAATGGCCGGCAGCATCTTGGAGTGGATGTGCTGGTAAGGGATGTCAACCTTCTCGACGCAGTATTCGACGTTGGATTCGTTGAAGCGCCTCACCAGGTCGGTGATGACCTGGTGCTGGTCGCCGGCCGTGAATAAGTTCCAGAAGACCACCTTGCGCCGGTCGTCCTGCTCCCCCGCAGCCACGCGGACGGGAAGCCCGCAACAGAAGGCAACGAGCGCCAGCAGTGCCGGAATGCTTGGGCTGCAATACGTCCGCTCGAAGCTCATGCAGGTCCCCGGTGCGCCACCAGAAGTGCCCGGCGGCGTATCCCGCTTTGTAGCGCAAGTTGCCGACTTGCGCCACATGCATACCGCAGGTGCGGCCTGACCGCCCCCGCCTGCTTTGGACTGTCTTTCAGGCGGGCCCTGTGATATCAGGTAACATGTTGCGGTGTATGCTTTGTTGGACACCGCTCTGAAGCGGGCAGGCGGCACTGTTCGTTATCCGCGCCTTCGTGGCGCCGTGGTGTTGTCATGCCGTGGGGCGGCCTGTGACAGAACGCCTTGGATTCTGTGAGGATGGGAGAGAGACTCATGCGCACCATGATCCTGATTGCGGCCTTGACGCTGGGCTGCAGCGCTTGTGTTCAGGCGGGACCGATTGAGGACGCGCAGAAACTGCTCCAGGAGAAGAAATACGATGAGGTGGACAAGGTCCTGGAGAAGGTCCTCGCGCAGAAGGATGTTCCGGCCGAAGCGCTGCGCGTCTCGCTCGAAGCCGCTGTCGCGCGCGGAAGAGCGATCACCGCCCAACAGCGGGTCACCGCGCTTCTCAAGGCCACGCAGAACCAAGATCTCGGCCTCGTGTACCTCGGCGCCATCGTCGCGGAACAGGTGGGTGACGAGCGCCTGGCCCTCGCCCGTTATCTAGCCTACGCCAAGGCCAAGAACGACAAAGATGAGAAGACGGAGCAGGCGTTGCGCTACGTACTGAGCCGCGGCACCTACCCCGAGGAATACCAGAAGTATGTCACGCTCTTCGGCAAGAGCGAGGTGAGCTGGGGACTGGGTACGCGGCTCGCCGCCGCCCTCTTCGCCGGCGAGGAATCGGGCCAGGCCCTGACACTGTGCGAGACCCTCCTGGCCGACGCCACGCGCCCCGCGCAGATCGGCCATATTCACCGGCTGCTGTGGGACGCCCAGGAGAAGGGACAGCTCGGCAGCGATCCCGAACAGCGGTGGCTCAGGCCGCTCAACCTCATGACGAAGTACCGCCCCGACAACCTGATCTTCGTCGAGAATTTCATCGTCAACCGGCTCTTCACCTGGGACAAATGCCCCGCGGAGGTACGCGCCGACGTGCTCCTCAAGGCCCAGGACATGTGGAAAGGCCGCTTGTCCTGGAACATGGTCGCGCGCTTCGGCGTCTTGCGCGACATCGCGGACGAGGGCAGGCGCCTGATGTTCGGCAAGCGCTACCTCGCGCTCGAGCCGACGTACAAGAATGATCCCGACCCGAATGCGTATCGCGAGTACCTCCATTCCGTGGCCGAATCCCCCCAGGTCTTCTTCGTGCAGGGCAAGGAGCTGATCTCCACGGCCGACATGGTGAGCCGCTTCGAGCAAGTGGCGAAGACATTCGGCGGCGACGGCAACGTCATGAACCACTTCGTCAACCACACCGCCTTCAGCTACATGCGGGACGACAATGCCCGCATCGAGTTCATGAAGAAGCACACGGCCGTCTTGCCGCCGGACAAGGCCGCGTGGCTCGTCGGCGCGACCAAGGGCGAGAACATGGACGCGCTTGTCGCCGAGCTCAGCAAAGGCAGAGACGGCGGCTGGATCTGCACCCTGAATGGCAGCCTCTTGCCTGTCCTGAACCAGCTCGGCAAGAAAGACGCCCTCCTCGCCACTACGCGCGCCTGGGCCAGCGTTCAGCCCGGGTCCTTCAACTGGCAGCACATGCAGGCCCACTTCATGAACAGCGCCTTGCCCACCGTTGACGAGAAAGTGGCCCTCGTGCGCGAATTGCTCGAGAAAGGCGGCGGCAGCCCGCCGCTCAAGTCCCTTGTCGCGGAACTCGACAAGGACAAGAAGAACTGGAGCAACAACCCCGCCTTCCAGAAGCTCAAGCAGGAGTTGGGCGACAACAGCAAGGCCGGCTCCGATCTCCTGATGCGTACCCACGTGGCCCTGCACAGCCTGCCGTGGAACCAGGGCAACCCGCCCAAGGAGTACCACGAGACCGCCAGGAAGTTCCTGGAGGAGTACAAAGGTCCTATCCCCACGGGCAACCCGCAGCAGGATTCGCTGCTGGGCGCCATCTGCTGGCGCCATTTCGATGCCGTGTGGAATAACCGCACGGAGATTGACAAAGCCGCGCGCCTGTGGTCGCCGCGCCTCAGCCAGGGCTTCTGCTGGAGCTTCATGATCCAACGCGTGCGCGACCACCAAAACTGGGACCTGCTGTACCGCCTGGCGCTGGCGTACCTCGAGCAGGTCAAGGACGGCCCGGGTGATCCCTTCGTGTGGTCATGCATCTCCCAGGCGGTCAACCCCAAGTCGGCCAAGACGAGCATCTTCGCCGCTTCCTACGACAAGATGGGGCCCGGCAACGCCATCTCGTACCTCACGCGCCAGCAGTCGCTGGACACCCAGCTCGTCCTCGATGATCTCGCGAAAATCGTTGCCCGTCCTGACTTCCCCTTCGGTAATCCGAATCTCGTCCGGGAGCTGAGCCAGTTCGTCTTCCAGCGCACCAATGCCCAGCAGAAACCGCCCGTCGTGCTGACCCAGGCACTGTGGAAATGCCTCTCCGCGCAGGAGGAGAGTTCGCGCAGCTACGACCCTGGCATGGAAGCCTTCATCTGCGGCCAGTTCACCCGTGCTGAACGCTGGCCGGAAGCACTGGAACAATGGAACGCCTTCCTCGGCGGTCTGGCCAAGCGCCCGCCGGTTGAGCAGGTCCAGGCCATCGCCTGCGCCACGGGCGTCATGCCGCGCGAGAACCCCGGCGAACTCAAGCCCGGCGCACGCTGCCACATGCTGCTCAAGGAACTCAAGCCCCGTTTGGACAAGCTCCCGCCGGGCGAGTGGCCGAAGCTGGTCTTCTTCCAGGACACGGCGGAGGACATGGTGGAACTGCTCTCTCGTTGGCCAGACGGCGAGGCCAAAGAGCAGGCCCGTGGCTTGTGCCGCACCCTGAGCCTGATGCTGGCCGGCGGAACGCGCTATGAGGGCAAGGGCGGGCCTCTGATGCAGATGCTCAAGCTGTCCGCCCTGGACGCTCTGGCGGACGGAGACTGGGTGCGTCTCAGCCGGATCACACAGTGCCTGGCCATGAACCTTCGCCCGGACGACAACCAAAGCTGGGAAAGCGCGTTCAAGGACATCATCCAGCCCACCGTCCAGAAGCTGAAGGAGAAGGAAGCCTTCGAGATCGGCTTCGTCTTCCTGGACCAGGGCGCCAAACGGAACCGGCTGGAGGAGAACGTCGGCAAGCAGGTGGCCGTCCTGAAAGCTGAGCTCGGGCGCGCCATCCCCGAAGTGACCGTCCAGAAAGGCGACCCCGCCTACGACCTCAACGCCGCCGCGCGCGCGCTCGCGCTGGGTGGCGAGACCCGCGCCTGGGAGCTCACGCAGCCCAAGCTGCCGCTCCTCAAGAAACTGTGGATGGAGCTCGACCCGGGCTATGTCGCCTGGGCGACCGAGCAGATGCGCAAGCAGAAGATGGTCAAAGAGGCGCTCGACATGTGCTTCACCATCCTCCTGCGCGAGCTCGACCTCGATCCGGACGCCGCCGCCAGCGTCATCCTCATCAAGGGCGACTGCTACTGCGACATGCAGAACTTCCAGGCCGCGCGCATCGAATATGAGGGCCTCAAGAACAACAGGCGCTACGCCAAGACCGAGGGGGGCGCGCGCGCCAAGTACCGCCTCATCTCCCTCATGATCCTCACCAAGGACTATGCCCGCGCCGAGGAGCTCCTGCAGATGCTCGCCGACTCCGACAACGTGGACACCCAGGCCGAGGCCTATTACCTGTACGCCAAGTTGGCCTACGACCAGCAGCAATATGAGGAAGCCCGCAAGCACCTGCGCGAGGTCTTCAAGCGCAAGCTGGATCACGTCGAGGGCAAGCTGCTTGAGGGCGAACTCCGCCTGCTCGTCCGCGGCGGCCTGGCCTCCACCGAGGTCGAAGCCGGCACGCCGGAGCTGGGCACGGTCGCCATCCCCGGCATGCCCCTCACTCTCAAGCTCCAGGACCAGAACCTGGCCATTTCGCAGGGCGGCGCGGCCGTGCGCGTACTCGTCACGACCAGCAAGGGCGGCGACGAGGAACGCATCAACCTCCACGCCGCGCCGGGCACCCGGGACATCTTCGCCGCCACCATCGCCACCGGCCTTGGCAAGGTGCAGAAGGGCGATATGACGCTGCAGGTGCGCGGCGACGACGTCATCAGCTACGTGATTGACCCTGAATACCAGAAGGCCCACAACATCAACTACCCGCCCAAGACCCTCGCCGTGAGATACGACCCGCGCCTCATGGCCAGCTCGGGCGAGATTCTCAATGAGGAGGAACAGGAGAAGCGCGAGTTCGAGCGCCGCCAGCGCCAGGCGCAGGGCACCGACAGCGTGCGCTTTATGGGACGCGACGAGCGCACTGTGCGCCCGGGCAGCCCCATCTACGCCCAGGTAACGGATTTCGCGCAGGACGTCTCGGACGAGCCGGACATTGTACGCGTGACAGCCAGGACTTCCTCCGGCGACATGGTGGAGAAAGCGGAGTTGAAGGAGACGGGCCCGCACACCGGCGTCTTCCGCGGCCAGATTGCCACCGGCATTCCGCAGCCGCGCGTCAGCGTGTCCGACTCAGAGGAAGGCAAGAACCCCGGCGTGGTCATCCGCGCCAACAACAAGGAGAACTGGAACACTCTGGCGGACGGAGTGAAGCCGAAGTGGCTTGAGGTGGACACCATGAGCTCCCACCTCGTGAAGTCCGTCGCCGTCACGCTGCCGGACCCGAAGGCCATCAAGCAGATCTCGCTCTTCGGCATGCTGTCCGATGAGTACGCCGAGATCGCCTCGTACCCGCAGCGCGCCAGCACCGGCGGGGCCGGCCTCAAGGCCGACTACTACGCCGGGCGCCGCGACTGCAATGGCCGCATCACGCTCAGCCGCACCGACCCCGTCGTCAACTACCCCGGCGGCAGGCCGGCGCCGAACATTGCCCAGGAGAACTTCGCGGTCCGGTGGACCGGCCGGATCGTGCCAAAGTACTCGGAGACCTACACCATCCACACTGTCTCCGACGACGGCGTCCGCGTGTGGATCAGCAACAAGCTGCTCATTGACAACTGGACCACGCACGGGACCACCGAGAACACGGGCACGATCCAGCTTCAGGCCAGCATGCCCGTGGACATCAAGATCGAGTACTACCAGGGCGAAGGCGACGGCACGATGCAGCTCTACTGGTCCAGCAAGTCACAGAAGCGGGAACTGGTGCCGCAAACCAATCTGCTGCCGCCCTCGACCGGCCTGGTCGCCGCCGGTGGAGGCGTGGTGCGCATGACGATGTGTTCCGGCGTCTCCGGCGGCAACCCCGATCCCGAGGCGATCCGCGGCTTCCTCAAGACGCAGCCGAGCACGCATCTGCAGACCGAGCAGCCCGCGTTCGACCGCGCCGCCACGCCCTACCGCGGCCGCCAGGGCTGGATGACCAACCGCGTCAGCGGCGCGTTCTACGTGCGCGAGGCGGCCGAGCTGGAGTTCAAGTTCCTGCAGAAACCGTCGCCGAACGGCTGGCAGACCGCCTACCTCCTGATTGACGATCGCGTGGTCCTCGGCGGCCCCGTCACCGGCAAGACCATCGAGAAGGTCAAGAAAGAGTCGCTGGCCAAGGGCCCGCACCGCATGGAAATCCTGGTCCAGGACAACTGGGAGAATTCCCGAGTGGTCGTGGGCTTCCGCAAGCCGGCGCTGCCGGTCAGTGGTGGCGCCGCGGGCGATGTCGAGCCGCTGCCGGCAGCGTGGTTCTCCATCAAGGAGAACCCGGAGCTCGAGCCGTTCCTGCGGCGCGGGCGGGTGGAACCGGCGCCCACGGGTTTCGTCGCGACGCTCACCGAACCCGAGCGCTTGCGCAAGATCAAGTGGGTCTTCGAAGACTTCACCGGCAACGCCGTCACGGTCCAGGGCGTCACCATTGCCGACTCCACGGACAACGTGGTCATCCCCGCCAAGGGCGGCGCCGGCGACCCGGCCAAGAAGGACGTGCTCGAAGTCGCTCCGGGCGATCAGATTGACATCAGCTACTCCAGCGAACGGCGTCTCCGCGAGGACACGCCCGTGCTCACCTCCGTGCTCAATTCCTCGTTCTTCAATGGCAGTGTCCTGTTCGCGAACGAAGTGGTCCAGGACGAGCCGGATAACAACCGGCGCATTTTCTACGAGCCGGCGAAGCGCTGCCGCATCGGTGATACGCTGGCGGTCATCGTCCACGACAACGACTGCGACCTGACCGATGAACGCGATACCGTGCCGGTGACCGTCAGGACCACGAGCGGCGAACAGATTGAGCTGAAGGCGCTCGAAACCGCGCCCGACAACGCCGCCGATGAGGTGCGCTGTAAGCACAGCGGCTTCTTCCTCGCCATGCTCAAAATCGGCGACAAGACTGGCAAGGACACCGTCGGCGTCAAGCCCGGCGACATGCTGACTGTCAGCTACCTCGACAAGGAGAACACCAACCCCGGCATTCCGTTCGAGCGCACGTACTCGGTCGAGGAGGCCGGCGCGAGCAGGCCCGAGATCGTCATCTACCGGACGCGCACCGACATCGTCGAAGACACCAGCCCCCAGGCGCAAGCCAAAATCGAACGGCTCAAGATGAAGGGCACGGCCGTTCAGGGCCTGACCGTTTACACAACCCGTATCCTGGCCCGCCACCCCGACGCGGAGACGGTAGAGCGGAAACCGGAGGGCGGTGGGCAGAAGCCGGAGCCCAAGGCCCAGAAGTCCGAACCCAAGGACCAGAAGCCCGAACCCAAAGACCCGAAGGCCGAACCCAAAGACCCGAAGCCTGAGCCCAAAGACCCGAAGGCCGAGACGAAGGACCAGAAGACTGAGCCGAAGGAATCGGCCATCGCAGTGGACGTGGGCGCGCCGATTCTGTTCGAGGTGAGCTACCCGCGCATGGCCCTGAACTCGGGCAGCGTGCTCAAGGTCCAGGCAGTCGCGGAGAGCGAAGTGCAAGCCGCGGCGAAGGCAAACCGCCCTCCCAAGCTCCTGGATATTCCTCTGACGATCATGCCCGTCGAAGCGCTCGCCGCCAGCAAGGGCTATCCCATCCAGTTGCAGCGCCCCTTCCCGCGCAGCGCCAAAGACATGCTGCAGGAAGGCTGCTTTGCCGGCGTCGTACGCCTGCAGATTGGCAGCCCCGGCGACCCCATTGATGACCTCGTCGTGGTGGGGCTGGGCGAGTTCGAGAGCCGGGAGGAACTCAACAAGGCCGACACCCGCTTCCGCGTGCCGACGCTCCTGGTCAGCGGCTCGGACACCGTCCACCTGAAGGTCAAGGACGAGGACACCGGCCAGTTGGTCGCCCAGGACATCACGCTTCTCTCCGATGCGCGCCTCGAGATCATGGACAGCACCTACGCGGTGACCCGGGACGCGATCCACCTTGGCGAGAGCTTCTACCTGCGCCTGACCGATCCGGACCACGACGTCTCGGATGCGCGCGACAAGGTGGCGCTGGACGTCAAGTCCGCCTCGGGCGGCAGCGTGAAGCTGGAACTGAACGAGACGCTGCCGCACTCCGGGATCTTCACCGGCAGCTTGAAGCCGGAGTTCGGCGGCGAGAACCGGCCGGGGCCGGTCGGCGTGGCCGCTGCGCCCGCCAACAACGTCTTGAGCGTCAAGTTCGGCGACGAGATTACGTTCGCGTTCCACGACGACCGCTGTCTGAAGAGCCCGAATGGGATGGACGTCGTCAAGAAGGCCCGGATCCATTACGGCGCCAACGGCGAACTGGCGGCCTTCAGCAAGGTGTTCGCTGACCCGGAGATGGCGGTGAAGACGCGCTTCCTGATGGCCGAGGCGCTCTTCGAGATGGCGAAGGAGCACCGCAAGCTCAAGCAGGACGACAAGGCCAAGGAGGAGATAGACAAGGGCAAGCGCATCCTCGAGGAAGCCATGCGCGACTACCCCAACACCTCCCTGGTCGGGCAGGGCGAGTTCCTGCTCGCCAACCTGGCACAGGAGCTCGGCAACCCGCAGGAGGCGATCAGCCGGTATGCCAGCGTCATCAGCCAGTGGCCCGACTCGGAATACGCCGTGCGGTCGCAGTTCAAGATGGCGATCTGCCAGGAGAAGATGGCCAACTTCGACCAGGCCTGCGAGAGTTTCGTCCGCGTCATCTACATCTACCCGGACAGCGAACTCGTGGCCGACGCCAGGATTCGGCTCGGCAACTACTACTATAAGGAGAAGCAGTACAAGGTGGCGGCGCGGATCTTCGCGCAGTTCCAGAAATCCAGCCCGAACCATCCGCTGGCTTCCAAGACGCTCTTCCTCGCCGGCCAGTGCCACATCAAGAACGAGGACTGGAAGGCGGCAATCGAGGCCCTCGATCTGCTGGTGAGCACGTACCCGGACCAGAAGGACGTGCGGTCCGAAGGAATGTACTGGCTGGGCGAGGCGTACTCCAAGGCCAACAACTACCGCGAGGCGTACCGCACGTTCAAGAAGATCACCTGGGACTACCCGGAGAGCAAGTGGGCCAAGATCGCTCGCGGCCGGTTGACTGAGGAAGTCTTCACCCAGATTGAGACCGAGGACAGCGCCAGCAAAGAGGGACAGTAATGAACGATGAATGATGAACGGCACAACGTGCCAGAGGACCGCAAACGTGAGTGTGTGCAAGGCTGCTTCGAGACCTTTCTTCGCCATGCTGTATATCGTCGTGTCCGCATCTGTGTGCTGCAGCCTGCGGGGCGGCGAGGAGCCAAAGAAGCGCGTGCGCGCGACGCAGTGGGCGTGGGTCCTGCCCGGCGACAGGTACAAGACGCTGAGCATGTTCGAGCGCGCCCAGTACGACAAGGCGGCGACGTTCCTCAAGAGCAACGACTTCCGGGCCGCCGCGGCCGAGTTCGAGAAGTTCAAAGTCCAGTTTCAGGACTCCGCCACTACCTCCACGCTGGCCTATGTGAACTTCATGTACGGCTATTGCCTCTACCAGGCGAAGGACCGCAACGCCGCCATCAAAGCCTTCACCGAGGTGCTCGACTACTTCAAGAACGAAGCGGATGACGCCGCCGCCTCGCTCTTCTTCAAGGGCCTGGCGCTGCTGGACAACGGCGACACCCGCAAGGGCCTGCAGTGCATGCAGCAGATGGTCGAGGACCCGGACCACCGCTATCACCCGCTCGCTGCCGGAGCGCTGCGCCGCCTGGCGGAGAACTACTGGAAGCAGAAACAGGCCGACCTCGCGGTGAAGTACTGGAAGCAGGTCTGCGCGGACTTCTGGCAGGCCAATCCCGAGGAAGCCAAGGAGGCCCGCAACGCCGTCACCAACGTCTACCTCCAGCAGGGCGACTACGCCGGGTACGAGGGCTGGCTCATCGGCGACGCCAACCGCGAGAACGCGCAGCACCGCCGCTGGGTGGCCGTGCAGGCCCAGGAAGTGGCCATGTGGGTTTTCGACGCCAACAACTACGGCCCCCTCAAGAGGGACGCGCACTTGAAGGACGCGCGCGCCTTCCTGGCGTGGTTCAAGGCGCAGAAGCCGTGGTTCGAGAAGGGCAACGACGTGTGGACCTTCTACGACAGGGGCATCAACTTCCTTACGCAGCGGCTGCCCGATAAGAAAGAGCGCAACGACATGGTGGCTGAGGTGTCGGCGTTCGTCAGAGCCGCGCGCGACAACGCCAAGGACGACAACGCGCGCAATGACGCGCACAACAAGCTTGCCTGGCTCGTGGACCGCCTCTGCGAAATGGGCGACTTCACCCAGGCACAGCTCTGCGCCGACACCATTGCCGACCCGCCCTACGCCGCCTACAAAGGCTACGAGGTCCTTGCGCGCCGCCAGAAGTGGACCGAGGGCGTGGCGAAGCTGCAGGAGATCGAGAAATCGCCCAACCAGTACTGGGCCGGGCGCGCCAAGGAAGAACGGGCCCGCGTCTACCGGGAATGCACCGGCGAGTACGAGAAGGCCATCAAGCTGTACCAGGAGATAGACAAGCCCCCCGGCACGTTGTGGAGCATTCAGGATGCGTACAAGCGCTGGGGCAAAGTGAAAGAGGCCCTGACAACGCTTACTGAGATCGAGAATTCCTTCCCCGACCAGGCCGCCGCGGCCGCGTGGAGGAAGGTCCAGTACCTCGAGGAGGCCGGCGACAAGACTGCCGCGATCTCCGGGTGCCGGCGGATTCTCAAGCTCTACAAGGGCGCGGGCGAGTCCAGCGCCGCGCACCAGTTGTTGGAGAAATACGGCATCAAGACCGGCGGCGGCGTTTTTGAGGGCGGGGAGTGATTCCTGTCACAGCGGACACAGAGAAAACAGAGGAACCCAGCATGAAACCTTCGGACTCCCGATCCCCGGTGTGCGGCCCGCGGCTTTGCAGCAGCGCGCCGCGGCTTGTGCTGCTCTGTCTGTGTGTCTTCGCCTCTTCGTGTCTCTGCGGCGAACCGAAGACCGCCGAGCAGAAGGGCTCGCCCGACGATGCCAAGATGGACTACAAGGCCAACGATATCCTGAACAAGGGCGTCGAACTGTTGGACCAGCCGCAGAATGAGGAGCGCGCCATCAAGCTCCTCCAGTCCGTCCCCCAACTGTTCCCGAAATCCAAGGTGCGCTTCAAGGCGTACCTGACGCTCGGCCAGCACCTCATGAAGAAGCGGAGCTACGAACTGGCCATTAAGCAGTTCGAACAGCTCGGCACTTCGGAGAACCCCGACGAACAGGCCGAGGGGCTGTACCGCCTGGGCGTCTGCCACTTCCTCATGAGCAACTACGACAAGGCCTTCATGGCGCTGCGCAGAGTGACGAACCAGTTCCCGTGGAGCGTCTACGCCAACGAGGCCTACTACTATATCGGTCAGTGCCATTTCAAGCTCAACCGCTGGGTGAACGCCGTCGAAGCTCTGGAGATGGTCGGCACCAGCGTCCCGCTCAATGCCGAGGGCGAGACCTCCGCGGAAGCCGGCCAGCGCCTTTTCGTCAAGATCCACGACAAGGATCTCGTCGTGCTCCTGAAGAGCGGCGACAAGCTCAAGGTCCAGGTGGCGGCCAAGAGCGGGGACAAGGAAGAGGTGGTTTGCGAGCCGCTGGGCAAGAGCGGCGAGTACTTCATCGGGTCCATCCAGACCCAGCCCGGCAAGCCCAGCCCCGGCGACGGCATCCTCGAGATCATCGGCGGTGACGTTGTTACCGTTGACTACATTGACGAGAACACGGAGGAGAACACGCGCAATGTCAAGCGCTTGGCCATCATCAAGATGGTCTCCACCGCCATGCTCGGCTTTACCGACGGCGCCTACAAGGAGTATACGAAGGGCGTCTTCGGCGATTCGGAGGCGTTCGTCCGTCTCAAGGACCTCGACCGCGACACCACCGACCAGCCGGACGAAGTGACCGTGCGCGTGCAGACGCAGTACACGGTCAAGAAGGAGCAGGAGTTGGACAAGGGCGTGGCGTTGGGGGAGCCCGAGTCCGAGACCAAACAGCGTGACGCCATGGAACTCAAGCTCGTTGAGAACGGCCTGCACACCGGCCTCTTCACGGGCGCCGTCAAGGTTGCCCTCGTGAAGGACGACCGCGAGGTGGTCCAAGGCGACAGCATCCTCTCGGCCATGCAGGGCGACGAGATCGTCGCCAGCTACTACGACGACGCCAACCTCGCAGGCGGCGGGCGCGACGTGAAGGCCTCCGCCAGGATACTCAGCGGCAGGATCGCCGACGTCGTCAACCAGGTCCGCGTCCTCACGGACCTCGACAAGAAAGCGCGCAAGGACCTGATCGAGGCCAAAATCTTCCTGAAGCTGGGGCAGATCTTCAAAGACGTGGGCCTCGTGGCCAAGGCCAACGAAAAGGCCGACATGGGCCTGTCGCGCGTCAACGAGGTCATCCGCACGAGCACGAAAGCCAGTTTGTCGCGCGAGGTCGTCGAGGAAGCGTACAGCGTCGAATGGGAACTGCTGCTGGTGCAGGACAAGCTGCGCGAGGCGATCAGTGTCTGCCGCACGCTGACTGAGCGCTTTCCCGATTCCACCCTCGTGGACAAGGCCCTCCTGAAGATCGGCCAGGCCAAGATGGCCGCCAAGGACTACGACGGCGCCCTGCAGGTCTTCGCGGGCATCCTGAACCTCCCCAAGTCCACGATGAAGGCCGAAGCCCAGTTCAACATCGCGCAGATCGAGGAACAGCGCGCGGTTGCCGCCGCGACCGGCAGTGAACGGCCGCCCGTGCTCAGCGGCGCCATGATGGCCTACAAGAGGGTGGCCGATGCGTATCCCGATTCGCCCTTCGCGGGCGAAGCGCTCGACAAGATCGCCAACTACTACATCCAGGTGAAGGACTTCGACCGTGCGATGGAGATGATGCAGCAGGTCTTCCAGGACTACGAAGACGCGCCCTTCCTGGACAGGATGCTGCTGAAGTGGGTCATCGCCGCCTACCGTGGGGGCAAGTATCAGTTGGCCAAGGACAAACTCGACGAGTTGCTTAACCGCTATCCCAACTCCGCCTCGGCGGAGAAGGCTCGCGAGTTCGCGCCCGTGATTGCGAAGAAACTGGCAGGCGGCAAGGATGCGGACCAGCCACCTGCCAAGGAAGCGGACGCGCCGGCTGCCGGAGCGGCGACGGAAAAGACGGAGAAGAAGGAGTAGCAGGGGTCTCGGTTTCCGGCGCACGCTGTGACGCGAGTCCTGCCGACGGTGGCCCGCCCGAAGCACCAAGATGGAAGCTGACGATCCGGAGGTTCGCTGATGCTCGAGTACATCCTGGATGGTGGAATCTGCATGTGGCCGCTCATGGCCTGTTCCCTCATCGCCATGGCGGCGCTGATTGACCGCACGCGCGTCTTCCGGGCGGCCGCGTTCGACAACTACTCGTTGCGCCAGAAGGTCCTGGAGGCCCTCGGCGACGGGCGGCTGAACGAAGCGGTCGAGCTGTGCATGAACAGCAAGGGCCCCATCGCGGCGGTGCTGCTCGTCGGCCTGGACAAGTACCGCCGCCTGCTGAAGAGCGGCCGTTCCCTGACCGAGATCGAAGGTAACGTCAGCAAGTCCATGGAAGACTACGCCTCGCATGCGCTCGAACCGCTCGAGCGGCGCCTGAACCTGCTGACGATGATGGCGACCATTGCGCCGTTGCTGGGCATGACCGGCACCGTCACCGGCATGATCAACGCGTTCTGCTCCATGGCTTCCACGGGCGTGGACGCCGAGGGCGTGGCCTCAGGCATCGCCGAAGCGCTCATCACCACCGCTGTCGGACTCTTCATCGCGATGCCTGCCGCCGCGGGCTACAACATCTTCATGAAGCAGATTGACAGGTACATTCTCGAGATCGAGCTGACCGTTCGGGAGGTCATGGACCAGATCAGCCTGGGCAGCAGGCGGGCTTAGCGAATGGCGTTGCAGCGTAAAGCTCCCAAGGAAGCGACGATCGAGGTCGGATCGTTCTCTGACATCGCCTTCCTCATGAATATCTTCTTCATCCTGACCGCGGAGTTCAGCCGGCCGGCGGGGACGAAGATGGAAATCCCGTCCGGCAGCGCCGACCCCGGCAAGAAGCAGGACACCATGCTCGCCATTAACGTCTCGCCCGAAAAAATATTCTACGGCGAGAAGAGCGAACCCATGACGCTCGAGGAACTCCGCAGACGCCTGTTCCGCGAGAACTTGCGCGCCAAGCCGCCCACCCAGCGGGTGGTAATCGTGGACGCCAGCAAGGATGTGCCCTACGAGCGCTACTTCCAGGTTGTGACCGCCGTGGCACGGGCCAACGGCGTCATCGCCCTCGTGGAGCAGACGGAGAAGGGCGAGGCCGGCACACGGACAGGAGGGCGGCCGTGAGCGTCAAACGCAGGGCGCACCTGGATCCTTCGGTACCGACCGCTTCCATGGGCGATATCGCGTTCCTGCTGATCATCTTCTTCATCCTCACAACGAGCTTCGCCAAGGAGAGGCAGGTGAAACTGAAGGATCCGGTCTCGCGTGACATCTACGCCATGAAAGAGCCGCCGGTCTTCGTCTCCGTGGACAAGAACGGCGTGGTGTGGTGCCAGGGCAGGCAGTGTTCCGCGGAGAACCTCGAAGACAATGTCAAGAGCGCTGTGGCCAGCCGGCCCGAGAAGCTCGTGAAACTGCGCGTGGACAGAGCGGTGCGGCAGGAGCAGTACGGCCCCGTCTTCCTGGCCCTGAGCCGCGCCGGAGTGGAGATCGCCCTGGTCGGACAACAGGCCAGGGAGAAAGACTGAGACGCAGCATGGATGAACACAGCATGGTCGGCGATGACATCGTGACCCAGTGCGCCTGCGGGAAACGGTACAAGGTTGCGGCGGAGAAGCGCGGCAAGAGGCTGAAGTGCAAGGCCTGCGGCCAGGCATTCACCGCCTTGCCTGTTCCCCGGAGCGGCGGACGGCCC
>JAPLOD010000676.1 GCA_026692735.1 Planctomycetota bacterium
ACCAGGCGACGCCGACGGTGTCCGTGACCAACTCGCCGGTGACGTACGATGGCTCGGCGCAGGCGGTGGTCGTGGCTGGTTCGGTGCCGGGCATAGTGAGCAATGTGACGCCGGCGTCTGAGACCGACGCGGGGACCTACCCGGTGACGGCCGACTTCGCCCCGACAGACGCGACGAACTACAGCAGCCTGACGGGTGCCTCCGCGGGGAACTTTGTGATCTCGCAGGCGACGCTGACGGTGAGCGGGATCACGGACAACAAGATCTACGACGGCGCCGTGACGCCGAATCTGAACGTGACGTTGGCCGCGCTGGTGGGCGTGCTGCCCGCGGACGCGTTGAACGTGACGCTGGTCACGACCGGCGCCGCCGTGACCGACTACGGCAGCGCGACGGTGGGCGTCTACACGGTGAGCGTGTCCGGCCTGACCTTGAGCGGGAGCGCGAAGGACAACTACGCGCTGACGCAGCCGACGCTGACCGACGCGACGATCTCGCAGGCGACGCCGACGCTGTCGGTGACGAACTCGCCGGTGACGTACACTGGCGCGGCCCAGGCGCCGATCGTGTCCGGCTCAGTGCCGGGCCTGGTGAGCAATGTGACGCCGGCGTCTGAGACCGACGCGGGAACGTATCCGGTGACGGCCGACTTCGCCCCGACAGACGCGACGAACTACAGCAGCCTGACGGGCGCCGCCGCGGGGAACTTTGTGATCAACCAGGCGACGCCGACGGTGTCCGTGACCAACTCGCCGGTGACGTACGATGGCTCGGCGCAGGCGGTGGTCGTGGCTGGTTCGGTGCCGGGCATAGTGAGCAATGTGACGCCGGCGTCTCAGACGGACGCGGGGACCTACCCGGTGACGGCCGACTTCGCCCCGACAGACGCGACGAACTACAGCAGCCTGACGGGTGCCTCCGCGGGGAACTTTGTGATCAACCAGGCGACGCCGACGGTGTCCGTGACGGTGGGCACGTACACGTATGACGGCACGGCGCAGGGTCCTGGTGTGGCGGACGTCAACACGGGCGGCTCGACGGGCACGGTGACGATGAGCTACGCCGGGACGGGTTACGGTCCGAGTGCGACGCCGCCGACGGATGCGGGCAGTTACACGGCGACCGCCTCAGTAACCGCAGACAGCAACTACAACGCGGCCTCGTCGAGCGCGACCGCCTTCAGCATTGACAAGGCCGATCCGGACGTGACGACGTGGCCGACGGCCAGCGCGATCACCTACGGGCAGACGCTGGCCGACTCGATGCTGAGCGGCGGGGTGGTGACACCGACGGGCAACTTTGCGTTCACGACGCCGACCACGGCGCCGAACGCGGGGACGGCGGACCAGGACGTGACCTTCACGCCGGATGACACGGGCAACTACAACACGGCCGCGGGCGTGGCGAGCGTGACGGTGAACAAGGCGGCGCTGGACATCACGGCCACCAACGACAGCAAGACGTACGGCGGGACGAAGACGTACGGGGCCGGCTCGACCGCGTTTACGAGCAGCGGCTTGAAGAACGGCGAGACGATCGGTTCGGTGACGATCACGGCCAGCGGCGGCACGGCGGCCACTGACGCGGCGGGGACCTACAACCTGACGCCGAGCGCGGCGACGGGCGGGACATTCACCGCGAGCAACTACACGATCGCCTATCACAACGGCACGCTGACGGTCAAGGGCTCGCCGCCGACCGTTACCAGCGGGCTGACGCCGGGCACCACGGAGGGTGTTGTGGATGAGCCGGCTACCTTCACGTTTGGGGTGAGCAGCGATGCGCTGCCCGTGACCTACACGTGGAAATGGGGCGATGGCACGACCACGACAACAACCGAAGGCTCGGCCACGCACCCGTTCACCGCGCCGGGCATTTATACAGTCAAGGTCACGGCCACGGATTCTGCTGGTCTGAGCACCACGAGCGACGACGTCAGGTACACGGTCGTCGCAGGAGCCACGCCGCCCGTTGACACTGACATCTGCGCGGGGCTGAGCACGGTGCCGTTGCGCGTTCAGCAGGTCGCCGCGAAACTGCGCTTCCCCAGTTCGCTTTCAAAGGATGCGTTGAGCTTGAAGGCGCTCCTGGCGCTCAACGACGGCTTCAACCCCGACGGCCAGGTCGTGCAGTGGGACATCGGGGGCATTCGGGGCGAGACGACGCTCAACGCCAAGGGCAATTCGCCGCGTTCAACGTCGGTGAAAGTTAGCCTGAGATACAAGAAGCCTGCCAAGGGCCAGCCTTTCACCGCCCGGACAGGCAAGCTCGCGATCTCCATCAAGAGCGTGTCGCTTGACAAGCTCGTCCTCGCAGGCATCGCTGCTCTCAACTCCACGAGCGCGAGCACCAAAGGCGACCCGGCGACCATCCAGACGTGCGTCGTCCTCAAGGGCCACCAGGCCTACCACACCACGGGCTACGCCGGGGTGTACAAGGCGAAGAAGGATAAGGGCGGAGCGTTCAAGGCACAGTTCAAGCTGTGACGGGAGGCGCCACCAGGCGTTAGGGCGTAAGTGGCCCTCGCGCGCTTTCCCGCGACGCGGGCGTGGGCGTGAGAGGCTTTTCCCCTGGGGGAAGCGTGGCGCTTCCTTCATCCTGGCCTTCAGTCTGAACGTGCTCGCGCCAGTCTTGCCCCAGCCCTTGCTGTCCAGGGCCAAGCTCGCGCCGAAAGTCGCGACCTGCGCCGCCAGCGCTGTCCTATCAGGGAAGACGCTTCCAGGGAGGGACTCTGGGCAAGCTGGGGTTTCTGCCGCCAGCTTGATGTAGAAAATCAACCGTTGAATGGTTGATAATTGGCCGCTGCGTGGCTTATATTCAACCATGCTTTCGGGAAAACTGACCGAGCGGCTGCGTAGTCTCGGCGACGGCGGCGTTCCCCCAATGGTCTTTCACCATCACCGCGGGCTCTCCACGGCCTTGGCGGACGAAAGCGCCTATTGTCCCGCTGGCGTTTTGAAAGCAGAGATTCCAGCGCCGCCCACCAGGAAGAGGTTCCCGCTGGCCGGATCGAACGCCAGCTTCGCCCACATACCGCCAATGCTGGAGAAGCCCGACAAAGCGCCGGTGGCAGGATCGGCGCCGAAGGAACCAAACGCTCTGTTGCCAAGATAATACCCAGTCTTGCCGTCGCCGCTGAACGCCCACTTGCCGCCGCGAGCCCAGGGAGGTCCACCCGTCCCATTCATGCTCGGGTCCGGCTTGCCGCTGGTCAGGATCGAAAGCGTGCCCTTCTCGCCATCGCGCGCCAGCGCGTAATAGCACGCCGCGCGCTCATCAATGACGCACAGCAGCTTGGCGCCGGGGGAGAAACCCATGAACTCGGTGCACTCCTGTGGCAGGTTCGGCAGATCCAGCGTCGAGTTGAACGTGAGGCCGCCGGTCTTCGGATCGCAGTTGTACGTGTCCGCCTGCCAGAAGACGGTGCCGGCGGGGACCATTTTCTCAATCATGGCGTAGAGATACTTGCCGTCAGGCGACAGCAGCGCGTGCCCGCGCCCGCGGCCGGACTTGCCGGGGTTCGTGCAGGCGATGCCCTTTCCCTCCATGAGCGGGATGCCGTCCTCCTTGAACGTGTACCAGACGATCTTCTTGACACCGACGTAGTACAGGCGGTTTTGATCGGGCGACCACACAAAGGCGGGATAGCCGTACCCGTCGCCGACATCGTTATTGGGGAAGATGCTCAGGTCCCCCTTGCCCTTCACGGCGAGCGCGCCGGTCTTGCCGTCCACGGCGTAGCAGAGCAGGCTGGATTCATGGTGCGTGCTGAAGAAGACGTACAGCAGCGCAGTGCCGTCGGGCAAGCGCCGTACATGCAGCGACGCGCCGCCGGACTCCTTGTCCTTGGCCTCGAATGGAATCGCTTCCTTGTACTCCATGCTCCCCGTCGCGGGGTCGCGTTCGAACCTGACCAGGCGACGCGCTGGCGCGGAGACCGCATAGACCCACTTGCCCTCCACTGCGATGTCATAGGCCCACTTGTCGGTATTCGCCGGCTCCCAGGCGCTCTTGCCCGCCTCGCCCGCCGGAAGGTCCTTGCCCGCGAACGCCTTGACCAGCGTGGTTGTCTTTGGCGCCGTGGCTTCACCGGCCGCGGCAACACCCGCAACGCTGCCCGCCATCAGAACCAGGGCTGCCATCCCTCTTCTCATTGTCCTGCCCCCTCTCTTCTGCATACAACTGCTCCTGTCGCCGGTCCGTGTTTACTGTAACCGTTTCGGTTCGAGAAGGAAGAGCTTCAGGACACAGCCCCGTCTTCTCGCAACGTCACTGTTGTTGCGGTGTACACTCTCCCGGAAGAGCGCGGCTGTGCAGGGCAACGGCTACACATGGTGGGCTACCAGCGACGCCCCGAAGAGGTGATCCTGTGGAACGGATGAAGCAGAGCACTTCCCTTGTTGTGACGACTGTGCTGGTTCTCTGCGCTGCCTGCGCGGCGGAACAGGACGGCGCCAACCTGCTCAAGAACGGCTCGTTCGAGGGCGGCAAGCGATACTGGTTCCAGGCGGAAACGTGCGAAGTCGTCAAGGGCGACGCGGCACAGGGCGAGTACGCGCTGCGGATTTCGAAAGGAATGGTGCAGAGCGCGGCGTTTCAACTGCAGCCGGGCAAGGCGGTCACCATCAGCTTTTCGGCGAAGGCCGAGGCCGAGACGGTGATCGGCTGGCAGTGCAGCCCCTGTGGGCGCGAGATTGGCGCGAAGGCGGGACTGACGTGGGGCCTGAAGGCCAAGCATCCCCTCAAAGTCGGGACGGAGTGGAAACGGCACACGATGACGTTCACGCCCAACACGCCGCAGGACGGCTTCTGGCCGCGGCCGACGTATATGCTCCAGATCGGCGACAACGACAAGCCCGTGCTGCTCGACGCCATCACCGTGGCGTACGGCGCGGGCGCCGACGCGTACGTGCCGCGGCGGGCCGTCGAAGTGCAGGTGGATTGCCCGGACCTGAAAGGGTACCGCGACGCCACGGCGAACACACTCGAGAAGGGCCAGACTGTGAACCTTGCCGGCTCGGTCTCCAATCCGGGGCAGGCGGAGAGGAAAGTGACGCTGCGCTGGCAGTTCGTGGACTACGAGGGCGAACGCGCGGTGAGCAAGCCGACGGAGAAGGAGGTCGCCGTGCCGCCAGGCAAGACGATCACGGAGACGGCGGCTCTGCCGCTGCCGGCGACGGGGCTGGTCCTCGCGCGCTTCTCGGCGCTGGAGAACGGCCAAGTTGTGGACAGTTCGGATCTGCCGCTGACTTCCCTCCCGTACCCGAAGGCCGCGGCGAAGCCCGATCAGCGCGAACGCTTCGGCGCGTCGTACTTCGGGCCGCACAGCGCGCGCAACTGCGCGAGACTGGGTTTTGCCTGGAGCCGCTGGTATCCACACACCAAGTGGGCGACGATGCAGCCCAAAGGCGGGGAGGAATGGAACTGGCTGGACAAGGAGATGGACACGCTGGAGACACTCGGCATCTCCGCGCACGTGACGCTGTACGACCGGCCCAAGTGGGCCTTCGCCAAGGATAGCGATCCGTTGCCGAGGGACATGCAGTGGCCCGCCGATGACAAGCGCTGGGACGACCTGACCGTGCAGTGCGCGTGGGACCGTTTTGTGACGGGCGTGGTGAACCACTACAAAGGGCGCTCGGTCATCTACGAGATCGAGAACGAGCCGGAGTTCGACGGCTGGGACAAGATGAAGGATCTGTACACGAAGTTCACTATCCGCAGTGTGCGGCTGATAAAGCAGACTGACCCGAGCGCAAAGGTGATGGTGGACAACGTCTACGGCATCCCCTCGGGGCTGAATCGCTATCTACTGGAACGCGGCGTGGGCAGGTATCTCGATTACATCTCCTGGCACGACTACCACGACGGCTGGCTGGCGGACGCGACGGCGATCAAGCGCATGCGCTCCGCGCTGGAAGACTTGAAGTGCGGCCACATCGAGATCTGGTTCAACGAAGGCTGGGCCTACACCAACACGGCGGTGGATGAGCCGGCCGTGGCGCTGACAAATCACAACGCGGCGCAGAGCACCAACGCGATGGTCTGCAGCGTCGCGGAGCTGACGGCGAACGGACAGGAGAAGACGATCCTCTTCCACAGCGGCTATGAGCAACACGGCATGAGTTTCTGGGATTACTGCGGTCCGGGGACGATGCTGTGGGATTTCTACGGCTACCCGCTGCCGCTGGTGCCGGCGTGGAACACGTTGGCGCATCACATCGGCTTGAGCAAGGCCGTGGGCTTCGTGCGGCCCGAGGGCGCGAACTTCTGCATCTTTGACGATCTGCGCAATGGCCGCGGCGTCATGGTGGCGTATGCGGACCGTGAGGCGAAGGCTGACGTGACCGTGGAACTGCCGCTGGCCGACTTGATCGCTGAGGACTGCATGGGCAACGCCGCGCCGCTGGGCGGCAAGAAGCTGGTCCTGTCGAAGACTGGGCGGCCCGTGTTCCTGTACCCGCCAGCCAAGACCGACGGCAAGACCTTTGCCGCGGCGCTTGCTCCCCTGGACCGCAAGAACGCCAGCTTTGTGGGCAAGGGCGGTTCGACATTCCGTTTGCCGCCGACGTGGGAAGGGACGAAGAAAGACTCAGGCGAAGGCAACCCGGCGCTGGCCGACGGCAAACCCATCTGGCGGCTCGACCAGGTATGGCCGCCGGAGCCGGCCAAGCCGGAGAACTACCGCCCGCTGACGTGGCGCGACGGCTGGTGGATGGCGCTGAAGGACAGCTTCGGCGGACAGCCGAAGGCGGAGATGAAGGACAGCGCGATCCGGATGGAATTCCGCGCACCGCACAGCGCGAGCAAGGGCGAGAAGATGTGCGGACTGGCCTTCATCGCGCCGCGCGACGGCACGTTCACGGTGACGGCGAACGCCGAGCTGAAACTATGGGACGGCGCCAATCCCGTGAAGCTCACCGCCCTGAAGAAGACGAAGGACAGCGTCTCGGAAATCGCGTCACTGAACCTCATCCGGGATAAGAGCGTGCCTGTGAACGCGTCGGTGCCGCTTGTGGCCGGCGATGAACTGGTGCTGCTGCCGCGCATCTCCGGCATGTTCGTCGGCGGCGATGTGACGCTGCGCGGATTGCAGGTGGCGCTTGGCGGCGCCGGCGCAGGCGCGGCCACGTACCGCCTGCCGCGCGCGTGGGAGGGCCAGCAGAAGGGGACGGCGGAAGGCAATCCGATCGTGGCGGACGGCAAGCCGGTCTGGCGGCTCGATCAGGTCTGGCCGGACAAGCCGATGATGGCCGAATACTACACGCCCTTGCTCTGGAACGGCACGGAGTGGTTCCCTGAGAAGAACCACATGGGCGGGCAGCCCGCGGTCAAGGTGGCTGACGGCGCCTTCCGCGCCAGCGTGCGCGGCTCGTGGACGGGGAGCGAAGGGCAGCGCATTGCGGGGCTGGTGTTCATCACGCCCAGGTCGGGCATGTATCGCGTGACGGCTTCGGCGCGCAGCAAGCCATGGGAAGGCGGCGCGAAGACGTTCAAGCTGGCGCTGTATAAGAAGGACACGCAGCGCGCGACCGTCGTGCAGGAGTTTCAGTTGCCTCGCAGCGGCGAGCCGGTCGCCATTGACGTGAAGGTCGAGCTGACCGCTGGGCACGAGCTGATCTTCCTGCCGCTGATGCCGGACTGGCACAATGCGACGACGACCACGGTGGAGGACCTGACGATCAGTGAGGAGCAGCCGTAGGCCCTGTGCGCGGGCCCCGATAAGCCCTGAAGGGCCTATCGGGGCCACCCGCTAAGGAGGTCGGCGATCGCCTCGTGGCCACCGCGGCTGATCACCAATCAGTATCTTCGTAGACCGGCCAGTCCATCTTCTGGAGGCCGAGCTTCCGGCGTTCTTTGTTGAGGTACTCCACTATCGGGCTGACGCTCTTGCGCAACGCCGCCATCCTGCTGTCAAGGCCGGACCACAGACTGAGCACGCCTGCGCGGACCTTGAACGGGCCACCAATCGCCGGATCGCCAAGCCACCCCGCCGCGTGTTCGCGCAGGAATTGCTGCCAGGCCGGCGTGAAGCCGGCGGCTTCAAGGTCGCGAACGTCCAGGAAGAAGATGGACGTGTAGTCCACGTTCTGTGAAGCTCTGAAGACCAAGGCGCCGTCGCGCAGGTCGTAGTCAAGGCCGCCAACGGCGAACCTGCCGAACCATTCGAGCGCCAGGCCGCATTCCATGTTCGTCAAGCGGAGAGAGATGGGCGTCTTGAGGATCTCCTTCTTCTGCCAGCCGAGGTTGCCCAGGCGCATGTCAACGCCGGCTATCCTGGACAGGCTCTTGAGCGCGTCGGTCAACGACATGTCTACGAAGCAGAACGAGACTTTCCTCTTCAGCTTCTGCCTGATCTCCTCAGCCCACAGCGGCGGAATGTTCCTTGTGCGCGCGTCAATCTCCTGGAGCGCGAGCGCGGCGGAACGCGCCGCGGGCTCATCGGCGCTCTTCATCCAGCGGCGCAGTTCCCAGTCCGCGAGGTGGCCAAGGGGGATGAGCTCGCGCGTCAGGACGTACTGGACTTCGGGCCTTTCCCTGCTCAGAGACTGAAGGAGCTCTCGCGCCTGCCTCTCGGCGGCGAGGACATCCGCGTAACGGCGCATGGAAGCCACACGGGGTCTCACCGCGTCGTCGCCCCAGAGAGCTGCCGCGGCGACACGACGCACGACCGGATCAGGGTCGTCGAGCAGTGGCCTCAGCAGGCGGTCGGCATCGCCTGACGACGAGCCCTCGCGCGCGTTCTGCTCCCTGATCTCGCCGAGCATTGCAGCGGCCTGCAGGCGGCGGCGGGCGTAAAGGCTGTTGCCGGCTTCGCGTAGAGAGGCATCGCGTTGTGCGGCGGGCATGTCACGCCAGTAGGCGAGCGCCATGCCGACGGAGTCAGCGTACGTCAGCTCGTCGAACGGGTCCTCCGGTTCCGCGGCGAAGACCCCTGGCGGCAGTAGGAATGCCACCATCAGAAGAACGGTGCGGCGCGGCATCGCGGTTACTCCAGAAGCTTGCACCAATATACCATACGTACGCGCTCACGCGCGCCGGAAGTGAGCGTTGCCATAACATCAGCCATGGCCGCAATGCAAAGGCCGCGGATGGCCCTGGCTTATAATGCTCGCGGCGAATTGTTCCTAACAAAATATGACGCGGCCAACTTTTTCCGATGAAATCCATTGCGCGCGTGGCATCTGGCGTTATAGTGCCGCCCCGGAATTGCGGGTATGAGCCTGGCGCTATGTCAGCTCCCGCCTCCCCGTTCGACGGTCCAGGCAGACCGTCTGTGCGTCAACGTGCCATGAAGAGTTTCTCCGCTGCCTTGCGGCAGGCCGGAAAGTGAAGGATCGCATGTCCGAACACCGTGGACTCCAACAATGGGTGCAGGAGATCAACGACCTGTGCCAGCCCGATCGCATCCGCTGGTGCGATGGATCGCAAGCCGAGTATGACGCGCTGTGCGCGCTCATGGTATCAACGGGGACGTTCATCAAGCTCAAGACCGCCACGCGTCCCAACAGCTTCTACTGCCGCTCGGACCCCGCCGACGTGGCCCGCGTCGAGGACCGCACATTTGTCTGCTCGCGCACCACGGACGAAGCTGGCCCGACCAACAACTGGCGCGACCCCGACGAGATGCGGAACGTGCTGCGTGGCCTCTTCAAAGGCGCCATGAAGGGCCGCACGCTGTATGTCATCCCCTACAGCATGGGGCCGATCGGCTCGCCGATCTCGAAGATCGGCGTCGAGCTGACCGATTCGCCGTATGTCGTCTGCAACATGCACCTCATGACCCGCGTGGGCACGAAGGTGCTCGAAGCGCTGGGCGCGGCCGGCGAGTTCGTCAAGTGTCTGCACTCGGTGGGCGCGCCGCTGGAGCGGAACCAGGCCGACGTGGCGTGGCCGTGCAACGCGCAGAACAAGTACATCGTCCACTTTCCGGACACGCGCGAGATCTGGTCGTTCGGTTCCGGCTACGGCGGCAACGCGCTGCTGGGCAAGAAATGCTTCTCGCTGCGCATCGCCTCCGTGATGGCGCGCGACGAAGGCTGGCTGGCGGAGCACATGCTGATCCTGGGCCTCACGTCGCCGCAGGGCGAACGCAAGTACATGGCCGCGGCGTTCCCGAGCGCGTGCGGGAAGACCAACCTGGCGATGCTGGTCCCGACGCTTCCAGGCTGGAAGGTGGAGTGCGTGGGCGACGACATCGCCTGGATGAAGTTCGGTCCCGACGGCCGGCTGTATGCCATCAACCCCGAGGCCGGTTTCTTCGGCGTCGCGCCGGGCACTTCGATGAGCTCCAACCCCAATGCGCTCTTGTCGCTGCGCCAGAACGCGATCTTCACCAACTGCGCTCTGACGCCCGACGGCGATGTGTGGTGGGAAGACATGACGGCCACGCCGCCGCCGCAGTTGTGCGACTGGCTGCGGCGCCCCTGGACCCCGGATTGCGACCGCAAGGCGGCGCACCCGAACGCGCGGTTCACGACGGCGGCGCGGCAGTGTCCCGTCATTGACCCGGCGTGGGAAGACCCCAAGGGCGTGCCGATTTCGGCGTTCCTCTTCGGCGGCCGGCGCGGCACGGTGGTGCCGCTGGTGAACGAGGCGCTGTCCTGGAACCACGGCGTGTTCCTGGCGTCAGTCATGGCGTCGGAGACGACCTTCGCCGCCGCGGGCAAGGTGGGCCAGTTGCGGCGCGACCCCTTCGCCATGCTGCCGGTCTGCGGCTATCACATGGGCGACTACTTCGCGCACTGGCTGAAGATCGGCGGCATGAGCGCTCTGGAGAAGCTGCCGCGCATCTACCACGTCAACTGGTTCCGCAAGAACGGCGGCGGCAGGATCCTCTGGCCGGGATACGGCGAGAACTCCCGCGTCCTGAAGTGGATCTTCGAGCGCGTGAGCGGCAAGGGCGCCGCGGTGGACACGCCCATCGGGCGGCTGCCGGCGGCCGGCGCGCTGGACCTGACGGGCCTCAACCTGCCCGCCGCGCACACCCGAGCATTGCTGGAGGTGGACGTCAAGGGCTGGCTCGACGAGATTCCGCTGATTCGTGAGCACTACGCGGGATTCGGCAGCAGACTGCCGGCGGGCCTCACGGCGGAACTCGAGGCGCTGGAGAAACGGCTGCGCGGGTAGAGGACGGCTTCAGGCCGCGGTGCTGCGGCACGTATGCCAGGGATACACGCAGATCGGCGCCCGGCGCTCGTTGCAGGTTGGAAGCTACAGGTTACAAGTTAACGGTCACAGGTCACTCGTCACTCGTTGCAGGTGAAGCCTGCCGAGAGGGACGCGGATGTGGCGGCATGGCCACGGGACGACGGAAAGGACGAACGATGAAGCATCGAGCCGCTGAGTCATTGGAGCATCAGGTGAAGCGCACCACGCGGCGTTGGATGGCACTGGCCGCCGCTCTAGTGCTGGCGTGCAGCGCCGCCGGGTCGTGGGCCGCGCAGACGGACAACCACGGGATCCACGCCGTGCCCGCGCCGGGAAAGGTTGCGATAGATGGCTCGCTCGACGACTGGGACCTCTCCGGCCAGATACTGATGTGCTACGACCTGGAGTCGCTCAAGGAGATCTACTCCGGCCAGATCGCCATGATGTACGACGCGGACAGCCTGTACGTCTCCATCCACTGGAAGGACCCCACGCCGCTGGGCAACTGCCACGACCCGCGCTATCAGGCGAACAAGGGCTGGGCCGGCGACTGTGTGCAGTTGCGCATCAAGACGGACCGCATCTGTCACGTCACCGCATGGTGCTACAGCGCCAAGCAGGAACCGGCGATCCACATTGACTACGGCAAGAACCTCAACGATCCGTTCGGGGGCGGCGACAAGCTGCTGCTGCGAAGCGAAGGCTGGAAGCTCAGCGACGGCGCCGAGATGGCGTTCCTGAAGGATGCGGACGGCCGCGGCTACGTGCAAGAGATGAAGCTGCCCTGGGCGCTCATCACCAAGGAGAAGAAGTACGCGGCGGGAGAGCGCTTCGTCTGCGGCGTGGAACTGCTGTGGGGCGAAGCCGACTGGCCCGTGCACCGCTACGCTGACAACCTTGCGGAGAGCGCCACAAGCCGTGAGTTCTTCTGGACGGCGCACAACGCGTGGGGGCCGGTGTTTCTCGAAGCGGCCGGCAAGCTTAACCTGCCAACTCCCGCCTACCTAAAGGCGCTCGAACTGGACGCGCTGCGCGGTCCGGTGGACATCGCCTACGAACTGCCGCAGGATCGGGCCGAGCTGGCACAGGCCCGGCGCGTGACGGTGGCCATTGATGACGGCAACGGCAAGCGTGTCCGCAACCTGATCGCCGCTCTGCCGCGCAAGGCCGGCAAGAACACCGAGAAGTGGGACGGCCTGGACGACAACGGCAAGCCCGTGCAGCCCGGCAACTACACGTTCAAGCTGCTCTACCACGAGGGCATCCGGGTGAACTGGATCATGTCGTACAACTCGCCGGGCAACCCGTCGTGGGACACGTCTGACGGCTGCGGCGCGTTCTACGGCGATCACACCGCACCGCAGGCGGTTGCGGCCGGCGGGGACTTCGTGGCGCTGGCGTGTCCCATGGGCGAGGCCGGCAAGCACCTCATTGGCTGCGACCTGACGGGGCAGCGCCTGTGGGGCTTGGCGAACCGGACGGCCTTCGGCGGCGGGCATGCGTCGCTGGCGACGGATGGGAAGATTCTGTGGATCGCGAACGAGGACAAGGACTGCACGGTCTGGCGCGCGGAGATCGCGACGGGCAAGTACGCTCCGTGGCAGAAGACGGCCAAAGACAAAGAGGGCAAAGAGTATCAGGTGCTCGACCTGAAGGTGACCGAACAGGCCGGGTTTCGGGCCGCGAATGACCTGGCTCTTAACCTAAGCCATATCTGTCTGCATGAAGGCGCGCTCTACGTCTGCCTGACGCGCGAGAACAAGATCATCCGTTTGAACGCAACGACCGGCGATGGCGACGGCGAGGTCGCGGTGGAGACGCCGCGCGCGGCCGCCGTGGAACGCGACGGCAACCTGATCGTCATCTCGGGCGACAAGGTCCTGCGTGTGGCCGTCGTCAAGAAAGCCGGCGCCGTTCCGGCGTTCGGCGCGCCCGAACTGCCTGGCGCGTACAGTGTGGCCCTGGGGCCGGACGGCAACGTGTATGTCTCGGTCCGCGGCAAGGAACACAACGTCAAGGTGCTCGCGCCCGACGGGAAACTTGTCCGCGAGATCGGCAAGCGCGGCGGCCGGCCGCACAACGGTGCGTTCGACGAGAACGCCATGCGCAACCCGGCGCAGATCGCGATAGACGGCCAGAACCGGCTGTGGGTCACCGAGGAAACGTTCAACCCGAAGCGCACCAGCCTGTGGGGCGGCGATGGCAAGTTGCTCAAGGACTTCATCGGCACGACGGGCTACGCGGGGGCCGGCTCGTTCAACCCGCTTGATCCCACGATGGCGTTCTCCGAGGACACCGTCTTCAAGGTTGACCTGGAGAAGGGCACGTGGCGTCCCGTGTGGTCGCTGGGGACGTCCGGCGACCCGAACGATATCTTCCCGCCGCGAGCCGACAGCCACACGCGCGTGATCGTGCGCGACGGCGCGACGTATGTGTTCAGCACTGACACGGCCCGCGGCGCGAACGAGGTCCACTGCACGTTGCTGAAGGACGGCGCGTGGCGGTCCGCGGCGCACACGGGCATTGTTTCGACGAAGAAGGAGCGCGTGGCGCAGTGGGAGAAATACAACCATCCGCTCTTCAACGGTCACGAAGGCGAAGCGTACGCGTGGGCCGACAAGAATGGCGACGGCCTCGTCCAGCCCGACGAACTGACGTTTGCGAAACCGCCCGCCGGCGGGAAGGGCGCGGGGCTGCGGAGCTATTACTGGGGCCAACTGCCGGATGAAGAGGGGACGATTGTGTACTTGAGCGCCGGGGCGCCCGGATTGTTCAAGCTGCCCATCACGGGCCTGACGGCGTGCGGCGCACCGCTGTACGACATCGGCAATCCGCAGTTCGTGGCGCTCGACCCCGCGGCGTTCAGCGGCGACGGCGAAGGGATGATCGTGGGCGGCAGCGGCGGGCGCGTGGTGCTCAACCGCAATCCGCTGACCGTCGTGGACGGCGCGGGCAAGATACTGGGCATGTACCCGAGCAGGCACGTCTCGGTGCACGGTTCGCACACGGCAAAGGGCGCGCGCCCCGGGTACCTGATCGGGCCCTCGTCAATCCTGGGCACGGCGGACTTCGGCGGCGTCCCGGCAGTGCCGGGTTCCGCAATTGGCGAGATCTTTGACCTCAACGGCAACCTCGGCGAGAACTACCTCTTCACCCAGGACTGTCTGTGGGTGCAGGCGCTGTTCAAGGACACACGCGGCTGGTTTGAGACGCCCGGGCGCGCCGTGCGCGGCATGCCTTTCGACGCAACGACCGCCGGCGGCGAGTCATTCGGCGGCAATTTCGTGCGCACGAAGGACGGCAAGGTCTACCTTACCATCGGCGGCACGGACGCTCGCGTGCTGGAGCTGACGGGGTTCGACACGATCCGGCGCGCGGCGGGGCAATTCACCTACACGCCGGAGCAGTTCGTGGCGGCGCAGAAACTGATCGAGGAAAACGCGGCGAAGGCTCTGGCGCCCAAGACGTTCGCCATCGCGAAGGCAACCGCGCCCGCGAAGATTGACGGCAAACCGGACGAGTGGCCGGCCCTGCTGGACGAGAGCAAGCCCGCGCTGGAAATCCAGGAAAGCCAGCAGAGACGGTACGGCCGCGTGCTGGCGCGCTACGACGCGGACAACCTGTACCTGGCCTGGCGCGTCTATGCGCCCGCCGGGAAGATGCGCAATGCCGGACAGGATTACCGGCTGCTGTTCAAGAACGGCGATTGCGTGGACATGATGCTCGGTAGCAGCGGCGGATTGAGGCTGCTCATCAGCGCGATGGCCGACAAGCCCGCGGTGGTGCTCTACGAGAAGACTGTTCCCGGGACAGCGGAGAAAGACCGCGTACCGTTCTCGTCGCCGTGGCGCACGGTGTATTTCGATCGCGTCACGCAGCCCGACGACATCAAAGTCGCGACGGGCCAGGCCCCCGGCGGCTACTTCGTCGAAGCGCAGGTGCCGTGGGCGAGGCTGGGCGTGAAGCCTGCATCGGGGCTGAAGCTGAAAGGCGACTTCGGCGTGCTGTTTGCCGATGCCGGAGGCACCACGACGATTGCGCGGCAGTACTGGAGCAACAAGACCACGGGGCTGGTGAACGACGTGCCGGGCGAGGCGGAACTGGCGCCGAACCTGTGGGGCGAGTTTGTGCTGGAGTAACGAGGTGCCGCATGGCTGTTGGCTATTGGCTATTGGCTATCAGCTATTGGCGCGCTCGCGCGCTTGCAGTTCCAATAGCCAATAGCCAAAAGCTAATAGCCGTGTTCCTCATGCTCAGCGCGTCGGTTGCTGCCGGCGAGTACACGCCGCCCGACAAAGCCAAGGCGCTTGAGGCCGTGCAGAACGTCGTGGCCGAAACGGTGAGGTCCGGCAGGAAACTCGAGGTGTGGCTGACCGTGCTCGGTTCGAGCCAGAAGACCGAAGTGGCCAAGGCCGATGCCAAGTCTCTCTCCGTCAAGATACAAGGCAACGTCATGGACCAGCCGTGGCAGAAGATTGCGCCCGCGGAGATCGCCGGCGTGATGAAGGCGTGCGTCCTCGGCGACGCACAGCGCGCGCTTGTCCTGGCCGACTACTGCCTTGCCACGGGACAGCCGGAGAAAGCCGACGAGGCGCTCATGGCGGCCGCGCAGGCCAATCCGAATCTCGGGGAGGAACTGAGCGCTCGGTTGAAGTACGTGCAGAGCGCGGCGGGCGCGAAGACCGAGGCCACGACGCCTTCCGGGAAAGCGGAGACCGGCGCCGCCTCCGAGAGCGGCAGCGCGGGCGGGGCCGTGCAGATCACGGATCGGAGCGGCAGACTGGACCGTGCGGCGTATCTGCGCGAGGCCATGGACTGGAGTCTGCAGGCCATCCACCAGAAGCTCGGGCCGGACTACGAGCAGTACCACAAGAAGGACAAGAAGCCCGAGGAATTCCCGACGGTCTGGATGCCGGAGGACAAGACGAGCAAGGTCGGGCGGAACGGGAAGGGCTTTGTCTACCAGGTCGGCGGGCCGCCCACGGAGAACCCGGGCGACTACAGCAGCACGCAGGGACAGCTCTTCTATATTCCCGACAAACCGGCGGACCCCGGCGTGGACCGCATTGATATCCTGGGCATGGGGCACAACTGTTTCACCTACAAGCCCGCGCCTCCCTGGTGGGGCGGGTGGCGCCCTGAGCCGGCCGTCACGACTCCCGCGTGGAAGCAGGCCGCCGGCGGAAACCTGGGCGCGCCGGTGGCCATGGCCAGGTCCGCGGCGTCCTGGTCCAACAGTGCCGTGCTGGTGTTCTCCTCAGGGCTTGTGGGATGTGCCGGGACCTGCACGTCGCAGAACAGCAACCCGTTCTTTGTGTTCCCCAAGAACAAAGTCCCGACCGCCGTGGCCGTCACGAACAAGAACGAGTTCGCGCTCATCACCGTCTGGGATGTCGAGAAGATGAAAGGCGAGGTCGCTGTGCTGGCGTTGGAGAGCATGCACACCGACGGCCTGATGGCGCTGTATGAATGGCATGCGATCCATCCCGGCTTGCCCAACGTCGGCGGCATCCGCAGCATGAAGCTGCTGGGCTATGTGCCGCTCCCGTTCGCTTCGCCGACGGGCATCTGCGCTGTCGGCAACAGGGGCAGCGAATGGGTGCGGCTCAACGGGAAGAATTCGCAACTCGGCGACGTGGACCTGAGCCAGCAGGCGCTGCGGGACTCGTTCTACAAGGGCGAGAACAAGCACATCACGTGCAGCGCGGGCTTTGCGGTGGTCATCTCCCGGTACGAGAACAAAGCGGCCTTTCTCGATCTGCAGCCGCTGTTCCAGTACATGCGCGAGATGTACTTCACGACCGAGGAGAACTACAAGAAGACCCGCGAGTACGGGCCCGGCCCGAAACAGTGGCCCTACGATTTCGAGGTGGACGCGCGGCCCAAGCCGCCGTTGGTCGCCGTGGTGGATGTACCGCAGCCCACCGCGGTCAACGCCAGCCTCTTCGGCGGCAAAGAGGCCAGGGCGTACATCGCGACGCTTGACGGCCGGCTGGGCATCTACCAGGTCGGCGGGCTCGCGACCGAAGACCCGGCGAATCCGGCCGATGTCCGCTGCGCCGGGCTGGTGCAGGTCGGCCGGAACCCGACATGCATCGCATACCACAAGAACGTCGGTTGGGGCACGCCGGATTACCTCCGCACCGCGGTGATCGTCGTGTGCCGCGGCGACCGGGAGATCCAATGGGTGCGCTTCAAGGGCGACACGGGCGAAGTGTACAAGCGGCTGCGCGATTCGCGGATGGTTGATCCCGTGCACGCCGAGATGGCCGACACGCACGGCACCGAGTCGCACATCCTGACGGTGACGGACTTCAAGGGGCGCAAGGTCATCAACTATCGCTTCGGGCCGGTGGTGTATCACACCAACGCCGGCGCCAGGTTCGAGATGGGCGCCGACGGCAAGGCGGACTTCGAGTGCGGCGGCGTCATGGAGTTTCCCGGGTATCCGTACAAGATCTGCACGACCAATGTGAACTGAGCGGACGGGCAGGACGGCCGGGTATCGGGTGGCGGTGCGGGAGTGTGCCTGCGGCACCCCGAAGAGCCAGCGCCGCGGCGCGCACGGCCGTACCCAGAATGGGAAACGCATCATACGGCTTTTCCTTGCAGTTTGTATCTAATAGTTGGCGTCTAAAGGGTTAACGTCGGGGAGTGGAGATGCCCTAAAAAGGGCGCTAATCCGGTGTAGCTGTGGTCCGTCAGATGCTATAGGAAGAGGCGGGGGCTGGTGGGGACGGGGGTGTAGGGCGGTTTGGCGAACCGCCCCACGCGGCTGCAAAATGTGGACTTTTTCAGGGCAGGCAGTGGGGTAGCGGATGGACGGCACGGCTGGGAAGCAGACTCGAACGGCTTTCGACCCCTTCACCAACGGGCTGTTTTCGGGGAAGGGGAGCAAGTCCTGGTTCTGGGCCACAGGCGTCCAGGCGCTCTGCACGTGTGCGTTGCTGGGGTTGGCCATGTACGCCGAGGGCCGGCCGTGGGAACACCACGTCCGCCTCATTGTGGTCATCGGCATCGTGGGGACGTGGAGCCTGGCGTTGCGGACCATTCGCGAGCGGCTGCTGGAGTTGATGCGCTATTGGCACAAGGCTTCGCACGGGCTGTTGCGCAAGGCTTCCGAGAGCGGCCTGCATCTGGTTGCCGTGCCAGTCAGCGACGCTCAGGAAAGATACGTGAAAGGCTGCATCTGGCGGCTGCGCCTGATCGCCGCCGGCATCACGATTCCGTTCTTTGTCATGCCCCTCCTCTGGTCCGTGGTGTCACTGGCGCTGGCGTTCACGGTCGGCCCCCTCGCCCAGGATTATTGGGAGGGCGTAGCCCTTTTCACCATGGCCAGCGCGCTTATCGTTGCGGGTTACCTCCACTGGGTTATCCTGCCTCTGCCCGTGCCCGTGCGCGTGACCGGCGCGCAGCGGCCTACCTTCCGTTCCCGCGTGCGGCGGCGGTAGCCTCCTCAATGCAAAGTTCAGAATGCAAAATTCAAAACTGGCTGCGTTCATTTTTCATTTTGCATTCCGAAGGCAGTGCAGAAGAAGCCGGTGTGAACGTTCAGCTATTCCTTACCCAGAATCTCGAGCGCCGCTTTGTGGGCCTCGCGCGCCGCCGCCGCAGCCTGCTCCGGGTCGGCGGCCTGGGCTCCGGTGCAGGGCACAAGCTGCCAGACCTGGTTGCTCACCAGCTTCTCGCCTGGCTTCAGTTCGCGCAGCGGGCTGAGCAGCTCGATCTCCATATAGTGGCCGAGACTTCTGTCCGCCGCGAACAGCTCGCCATGGCAGCCGCCGTCCGGGTAGGCGCCCGCCTGTTCGAGCCGCCGCGACTGGACCAGCATAACGTTCGGGAACACCGCGGCAACCCAGCCGTCGCGGA
>JAPLOD010000677.1 GCA_026692735.1 Planctomycetota bacterium
GCAGCGGCCGGATCATCAACATCGCCTCGGTGCTGGGACTGGTGCCGGCGCGGCTGCAGTGCGCGTTTGTGGCGGCGAAGGCCGGCGTGGTGAATCTGACCAAAGCCATGGCGCTGGAACTGGGCGGGCGCGGCGTGCTGGTCAATGCCATCGCGCCCGGCTCGATCCTTACCGACGGGACGCGCCAGCTCTTCTACGGCAAGGACGCTCAGTTCAAGGCGAAGTTCGAGCAGATGCTGGCGCACATCCCGCTTGGCCGGCCCGGCAAGCCGGAAGACATCGCGTATGCCGCGCTCTTCCTGGCCGCGCCCGAGAGCGGCTACGTCAACGGCCACATCCTCACCGTTGATGGCGGATGGACGGCAGGGTATATCCGGGATTTCTGAGACCATGGCTGAAGACGGAAGCTCTGCCTGGCGCTTGAGGAGAATCCTGGCAGTCCCGGAAATCGGGATTCTGGTGCCGCTGGCCGCGTTGACGCTGCTGTTCTACTGCCTGAACCCGGTACTGCTGAGCGGGAGCAATATCATCGCCTTGCTGCGCGGGCTGGCGTTCGTGGGCATCATCGTGGTGGGGCAAGCCCTGCTGATTATCGTGGGCGAGCTTGACCTGTCGGTCGGTTCGGTGGCCGGGCTGTGCGCCATTGTGGCGGCCTGGCTGATGAAAACGGCTGGTTGGCCGGTCGCCGCGGCGGTCGCGGGAGGCGTCGCCGCCGGCAGCCTGGCCGGTCTCGCCAACGGCGTCGTGGCGGTTCGGCTGCGGGTCCCCGCCTTCATCACCACCCTGGGTATGCTCTTCATGGCCAAGGGCTTGACGTACGTTGTCTGCAAGGGCTACCCCATCGCTCCGCTGCCCGACAGCGTCAACGCTTTCGGCCGGGCTGAACCACTGGGAATATCGTGGGCCTTCGTTCTGTTCGTGGCCGTGGCGCTCATCGCGGACCTCGTCTTGCGCTTCACTGTCTTCGGGCGCATGATCTGCGCCACCGGCGGCAACGCGGAGGTGGCCCGGCTTGCGGGCATCGGCATCAACGCCGTGAAGATCACCTGCTACGTGATCACGGGGGCGCTGTCGGCCGTGGCAGGGATGCGCAAACCGTGGCCGTGGGACTGATCATGATTGTAGCCGTCAGCTTCGACATCTGGCGGCGCTCACGCCAGATCCAGTAGCCGGAACATCGTTGGCCAAGGAGACCCACCGTGAAGCGATTGTGCATGTTCGCGGCCTGCCTCGTGGCGTTGGCGCTCATGTCGGTCTCGTGCGGCAGTGGCCCGCAGAAGGCCCGCAAGTTTTACTGGGTGCAGGGCCTCAAGGGGCATCCCGTACACCAGCTCACGCAGATCGCCTTCGCGGAGGGCTGCCGGAAGCTCGGCTACGCGTGCGAAATCGTCGGCAGCGACTCAATGGACCTCATCGGCACGATTTCGCTGGCCGAGCAGGCGTTGGCCAAAGGCGACGCAGCCGGCATGGCCGTCTGGACGGGCAGCCCCGCCTATGACCCGTTCATCGAGAGGGTCGCGAAGAAAGGAATCCCGGTCATTCTCCCGCACATCCCTCCGCCGGAGAAGCCCCCGCAGGGCGTGACCGGGTACGTCGGCTGCGACACCCGGGAGTATGCCCGGCAGGCAGCGCTGGGGATTGGCAAGGCCGTGGAAGGCAAGGGCACGGTGGCCATCACCCAGGGCAGCTTCAACACCATCGAGAACACCGTTGCCGAGGTCTTCAGCAAGACGATCCAGGAGAACTACCCCGGCATGTCCGTGCTCCAGGCGCAGGAGGAGGGATTCGATCCGCCCGGCGCCATCGCCAAGTGCACCTCGATCCTGACAGCCCATCCGGAGCTGACGGCCGCCTTCTCCACGACGGGCGGCGGGCCGACCGCCTGGGCCGGCGCGCAGCGGCAGGGGCAGCGGAAGATCGTGGCCGTGGGGATGGACTACACGCGCGTCAACTTGGATCTGGTCAAAGCGGGAGAAGTCTACGCGGTGGTCGGCCAGCCGCTGTGGGAAGAGGCCTACGGCGCCGCGGAACTGCTCGACCGGTCCGTGCGCGGCGAGAAGATCGAGTTCTGGACCAAGCTTCCCGCCCCGTTGATCACCAAAGACAAGCTCGCGCCGTATTACGCGCTGTTGGAAAAGGTGGAGGAATCGCTGCGAAAGTAGCGCGCTGAACGCACATGGCCGAGAGCGTGGACCACGTCCTGGAGGTGAGAAGCGTCACCAAGACGTTCCCTGGCGTCCGCGCACTCAGCGACGTCTCACTCCAAGTCCGGCGCGGGGAAGTCCACGCCCTGGTGGGCGAGAACGGGGCCGGCAAATCAACGCTGGTCAAAATCCTTGACGGCGTCTATCCGGCGGGGACCTTCGCGGGAGAACTGCTCCTGAACGGCAGGCCCTTGCGCCTGCGCTCTCCGCATGGCGCCAGGGCCTGCGGCATCGCGTATGTGCCGCAGGAGATCGCCGTCATTGAAAGCTTGAGCGTCGCCGAGAACGTCTACGTGGGGAACTGGCGCCGCAAGCCCGGCGTGTGGGTGAATTTCCCCGATCTCTACCGCAGGACAGAGGAGCTTTTCCGGCAGCTCAACCTTCGCGAGGACCCGCGCGAGCCGATTTCGTCGCTGCCGGCCGGCCGGCGCCAACTCATCATGATCGCCCGCGCGCTCTGCACGTCGCCCTTCATCCTCATCCTGGACGAGCCGACCTCGTCACTGACCCAGGATGAGACCGACAACCTCTTGTCTGTCGTGCGCAATCTCCAGGAGCAGGGGGCCCGGACGAACCGGCCGTTCACATGCATCTTCATCAGCCACCGGCTCGAAGAGGTGTCCGCGATTGCAGACCGGGTCACAGTTTTGAGGGACGGCGCCGTGACGGCCACGTTCGAGCGCGGCGGATTCACGCGCGACCAGATCATCGCGGCCATGGTCGGCCGGAAGATCGAGAACCTCTACCCCGCGCGGGACTACGAAACACGCAAGGAGGAAATGCTTCGGGTCGAGAACCTGACCGTGCCCCACCCGCTCCTTGCGGGACGCAATGTGGTGGAGGGGGTCAGCTTCAGCGTCCGCGCCGGCGAGATCCTGGGCCTGGCGGGTCTGGTTGGCTCAGGCCGCAGCGAAGTGGTGAATGCGCTCTACGGCCGGTCGCCGTACAGCGGCGACATCATTATCCAGGGCCGGCGCGCGCGAATCCGCAACCCGCGCGACGCGAAGACCCACGGCCTGGCGCTCCTGACTGAGGAGCGGAAGCGCGACGGCCTGTTGTTCAACTTCGCGATCCGCGAGAACATCACCGTCAACAGCCTGGAGAAGGTCTCACGGTTGTGCCTGTTGCGCCGGAACCAGGAGACCCAGGTTGCCGACGGCTACATGCGGAAGCTGGCCATCCGCGCGCCGTCGGTCTGGACCATGGTGGCGAACCTGAGCGGCGGCAACCAACAGAAGACGCTACTGGCCCGGGCGATGATGGTCCAGCCGAAGGTGCTGCTCCTGGACGAGCCGACCAAGGGCATTGACATCGGCGCGAAGACGGAGGTCTACAAGTTGATGGCGGACCTGGCACGGGAAGGCATGGCCCTGGTGGTAATTTCCTCTGAACTTCCCGAGTTGCTGGCGCTGTGCGACCGGTTTGTCGTGCTGGCGCGGGGGAAGATCACCGACGAGTTCCCGCGCGCCGAGGCCAGTGAAGAGCGGGTCATGCGGGCGGCGACAGGGCAGCGGATGAATGATGAATCATGAATTATGAATGATGAATGATGAATGATGAACAACGGCCGTTCATTCATACTTCATCATTTATCCTTCATCATTGTTCTTCTGGGGAAGGACGAACCATGGCAGACAAACGCAAGATGGACGGCAAACGCGTGCTGGTGAGCGGTTCCGGAACGGGCATCGGGCGCGAGGTGGCGCTGGAGTTTGCCCGGCAGGGCGCGGCGGTCGCCGTGCATTATTCCCATAGCGCACGAGGCGCGCAGGAGGCCGTGGACCAGATCCTCAGCGCCGGCGGCAGAAGCGCGGCGTTCAAGGCCAACCTGGAAAGCGTGCAGGAGACGCGGGGCATGGCCAGACAGGCACTGGCCTTCCTGGGCGGGCTGGACGTGCTGGTCAACAACGCCGGCATCACCATGAATCTGCCCTTCGAGGAGGTTACGCCGGAACAGTTCGACACGCTGTATCACGTCAACGTCCGCGGCATGTTCTTCCTGACGCAGGCTGTGCTGAAGGCCCTGCTGGAGGCCCGCGGGGCCGTGGTGAACGTTACCTCCGTACACGGTCTGCGCGGCTATGTCGAGCATTCAGTCTACGCCGGAACCAAGGGCGCGATCATCGCCTTCACGCGCCAGTTGGCGGTCGAACTGGCCCCGCGGGGCATCCGCGTCAACGCGATCGCGCCGGGGTGTGTCCCTGTGAAGAACCATTTCAAGGATGTGCCGGACGCGGACGTTCCGAAGGCGATCGCGGACGCCGGGAAGACCATCCCCTGCGGCTTCGCCGGCACTCCTGTGGACATCGCCAAGGTCGCCGTGTTTCTGGCCAGCGACGATGCCCGCTTCATCGTCGGTCAGACCATCGTCGCCGATGGCGGCACGACGTCCTGGCTGGCGTTTGGGGAGCAGTTCAAGCAACCTATGATGACGCGGTTCGGCAAGGGCTACGTCCCCGGTCTGTGAGCCTATCGCTGCACCTCCCCGGACTCTCCTGTTGTGGCAAGTTGCTGCACTTCCTCCAGCGAAACGAGGTTGAAGTCGCCTGCGATCGAGTGTTTGAGACATCCCGCCGCCGCGGCGAATTCGACCGATTCCCGCCGCGGCCATCGCATGAGAAGGGCGTAGATGAGACCGCCTGAGTATGCGTCACCGCCGCCAATGCGGTCAACCATCTGCATGTCGTACGCACGGCTGACGTCGCAACCCCTGGCGTCGCAAAGGAGGCCGGCAAAACGATTCACGGAGGCGTTCGCGCCTTCGCGCAGGGTGTAGGCGACACATCGGAAACCGAACCGACGCCGCAACTGCGCGGCGCTTTCGGACGGTTCGGCGTCTATGCCGAAAAGCGTTCTCGCATCGTGGTGCGTGCCGATGAAGACGTCCACGTACTCCATGAGACTTTCCAGGACACGCGCGGCTTCGTCGCGGCTCCAGAGCGCGCTACGGTAGTTGCAGTCGAAACTCACGGTGACTCCCCTCCGTCTGGCCGCGCGGAGACCGTCCTTGAGGACGGCAAGGACGTTCGACCCCAGGGCTGGCGCCGTACCCGTGAAATGGAACCAATCCTTGCCGCGCAGGATGACGTTCCAGTCAACTTCGTTGCGCCGGATTCCACGGAAACAGGAGTGGTCGCGGTCGTAGATGACCTTCGACGGGCGCTGCGACGCGCCGGCTTCAACGTAGAGAATGCCGAGGCGGCCGGGGCCGCGCAGGACCCAGTCCGTGTTGATGTTGAACCGGCGCAAGTAGTTGACGCATGCCTGTCCAATCTCGTGGTCGGGGACCTTGGACACGGCGAACGTGTCAATGCCCCACTGGGAAAGCGAGGCGGCCACATTGGCTTCTCCGCCGGTGTAGCGGGCGACGAACGATTCCGACTGAACGAAGCGCTCGTGTCCACGGGCGTCCAGACGCAGGAGCAGTTCGCCGAAGGCGACAAGACTCTTCTTCGTCGTTCCGGACTTGCGTTTCATACTGCGTCCTCCCCGACCAACGCCGCAGCGGCGCGGCAGATTGCGGTAAGGTTGCCGCGGAAAGCCCACACCTGACTCACGTCGTCGCACCTGGTCTGTCCGGTCCGGCCGCAGATCGCCGGAACGTGATATTCCAGTTCGCTGAACTGCCCGAGTTGCCCGGTCGAGACGTTGCAGGCCTGGAAGGCGTCGGCAGGGCAGTCGGCGGCGTTCGGCAGGGCGTCCACATAGGAACCTGATGGATTCACGTGGAAGTTGCGGACAATCAACGTCCAGCCTTGCGGGCATGGATAGACGTAGGCCGCTCTGCCGGTCATGGCGATGGCGCGGACGCCGATCTTGTGCTCGCCCGGACTTCGCATGGCGAATTGGACCATGCGGTCGCCGACGACAAGGTCTTGTTTCGAGAACGAACCGAAGTAGATCGTCGGTTTGACACGAAAGCGGGTTGGTATCAGCATGCGTCCGCCGTGCGGCATTTGCAGCAGGTGCCAAAGGCCCACGGCGGCCCGGCTGGCCTGGCCGCGCATTTCCAGTGTGCTGCGGAGCGTGTAACCCGCGAAGGGCAGGGCCGCAAGCCGGCGCATGTCCGCGCACTGGTGGAAAGGATTCGCGGCCGGTTCGATCTGTTTGACGATCCGCAAGCGCAGGTCTTCGCGGGTGTGGTAGGAATGCAGTTCCAGGTCGCAGACCAAACGGACGCTGCGGCCAGCCCGTTCGCACCGGTAGCGACCCGGATCGAGTTGCCGCGGCTGGAAGTACGTGGACAACTTCGGCCAGTCCGGGCGGAAGAAGTCGTTCTCGGGCGCCAGCCAGGTGCGATCGCCACCGGTGTTGTGCCATTCGTCCGAGGCGAACAGCTTGGCGGCCCCCTGCGCTGACCGCAACGCGGGGTGGGTCCACAGGAAGTTCTCGTCGCTGTGTAAAGCGTACAGCCCAAGGATTCGTCCGCCATGCGGGAGGATCAGAGCCTGCGCGCCGGCAAACAGCGGCAGTCTCACCGTCGGTTGCCCGGCAGACTCCATCGTCGCGATCAGTCGTCTGTCCATGTTCAGGTATTGTGCCCCCGGATTATTCCGTTTTCCTTGCGTCGCGGCGACTTGCACGTTTCCTGATTCGCAGCCTCCGAGCGCTATCTTCCGGCGATGAATGCCCGCAACGAAATCTTCAGGAACTGTGGTAATGCCTTCTCATGCGACTGGCAAGTGCTGCGCTTTCACAGCAGGTTGGTCGCCCTGCGTTCCGCAGACGAACCCTGTTCATGTTTTCAAGTGGCGTCGAATGGTGGCAATCTGGATGCGTGGCGTTGTGTCGCGCACGGGAAGCGTCTGAAGCAGGTGACCGGTCATCGCCCGCCGACCAGAACCACAGCCTGCCGCGCCGCCAAGACCGCCCGGATCCGGTTCGCCCCGTCGCTCTCCGCCGGCTGCATCGCCCCCGTTGCCGGGTCCAGGCTCTGCCACTTCTCCCCGGCCTCGGCCGTCATGCTGCCCGCATACGCTTGCGTGCCCACGTTCACCAGCAGCACGACCCGCCGTCCGTCGCGGGTAAACTGCCCCAGCGCGATCCGCTCCGACGCCGGCGTCAACACGTGAACTGGCTGCAGGGATTCAACCACTGCCCCGGCCGCCAGCCGCGCCGCATCCGTCCCGTCAACCAGAACGCGCCCGCCCTTTGCGCGGAACGCATCCACCACCAACGCCGCGCCACCGGGCAGTTCGACACTCTCGGGTATCACCAGCGTCTTGAAGCGTTTCCCTTTCACCGCCAACACGCCGTTCGCCTCAACCTTCGCGTCGGCGAGGAACTCGTGGTCCACCAGCGCAAATGGAATCTGCCGCCGCTGCAGCGTCCGCCCCAGCCGTTTGAAGGAGTCGACAATGCGCTGCGCGCGCGGCGACTGCGTTTCCAGTCTCAACGGCTCGGCGACCGGCTTGTACTCCGCCCACAGATCGTACACCGGATAGTACAGCGCCACGTCCGGCGCCCAGCACGCGGGCTTCAGCACCGCATTGAGGCGGCCGACGAACTCGTTGTACGCCCGGTAGTTCTCGGCCGAACGGTCGCGGATGCCGTAGTACAGCGTGAAATCGGTGACGCCCCACGTCGCCTGCCACGCTGCAGTTGCCTGCATCTCCGCAAGCCCGGCTGGCCCGCGCCCGCCCATCTTCTCGCTGAAATCGCTCACTTCCGTCATTACCCGCCGCCGTCCCATCAGCAGCGCCGCGGAACTCGGCAGCCCCGCCGTCAGCCAGCCGTCGTGGATCACGACTTCCGGATTCGACGACAGCATGTCCAGGCCGGGGATGTCCATGCGGCTGAGCGCCTTCAGATGATTGCCGTCGAGCGCGGGGTGGTGCATCAGCGCTTCTTCCCACAGGATATGCCCGGACGACGCGATGCCATGCTTCCCGCACCAATGTTGCAGCGCGCCGAAGTAGCGCTCGGCCACAAGGTCCGCCACCAGCGCCCAGAACTGCACGCGCGTTTTGCGGTCCTCCGCCGAATCGCCCGTGAACAGGCTGCGCCGCAGCGGCAGCAGGTCTTGCCCGTAACGGCTCTGATACTGCGCCGCGATGTCGTGATTCCATGGCACCGCAGGCAGAGCCTTCACTCCCGGGTCCACCGGATCAACCACGCGCACCTTCTTCCGCACGTCTTCCGGCAACTGCCCCAGGTTCACGGCAATCAGCGACGGCTCATCGGTGAACATCGCCCGGATCGTCGTGCCGAAGTGCCGCTCCAGCCGTTGCCAGTACACGTCGTGAGTGTGCGCGATGAACGAACGCGTCGCGCGCTCATCGAGCAGGTTCGCGTAGCGCCGCGCGGCATAGTAGTTGTTGCTGGCGTGCGTATGCTCGTAGGCGGGACGGACGGCGAACGGATCATCCTTCGCCGCGTCGAAGACCAGTTCGCTGGCCTCGAATGCCGGGTTGTCCTTCAGTACCAGGCCGCCGGCCGCGCCGCTCGGGTAGCCATCTTCATCGTACAGCCACACGACCAAGCCGACTTTGCTGCAGGCCTCCACGCCGCTCGCCAGGACCCTGAAGCTCGCCTCCGAACGCATGTAGTCCTTGAAGTCCACATTGCAGACGATGCCGCCCAAGCCCAGACCCTTGTAGAACTCCATGCCTGCTTCAGCTACCCGCAGGGGGTCGCCCGTCTGCACCATCTGCGCCATGCCGTCCCGCACGGCGCCCGCGGGATCAATGCCGTGGACAATCTGCAGCGGCCTGTCCTCCGCCGGCGGCTGCTTCCAGCGAACCAGCCATTCCTCGGGCAAGGTCTCGCCCGCCACCGCCGGCACAACGCAGGCAACACACACCAGCAGCCCAATGACGGCAATCGTCGGCACGTCGCACACTCCCAGCCCGCAACCTGAGACCTGAGATCCGAGACCACGTTCCATCGCTGTGGTGAACCGTCAACTCATCAAGAGATCCTCCACACATCCTACGTCAGGCGCGGCCGGTGTAAATCGCCATAAAGCTGCACCCCGCCTGGACTGACGTCCGCCACCAGGTGGCCTACACTTGCCCGCATCTTCTCACGGGTACTTGTGCACTGCGACGCTGTTGCAGTAGTCGGTCGCCGCCACGACGACGGAGGTGTCTGCGGCCGGCACAGTCACGCGCACGCGGCACCACACCGCAGAACACAAGGAGACGACTCTCATAACGACTGGTACATAAACTGGGGGCAGGTCAGTTCAACTGCGCTATGACTTCTGACTGGTCGGGCGCTGTGTTCAGTATGCCCATCACTGGGTAGGCAGGCAACTCAAACCCGTGCCAGAGCAACATTGCGCTGGTTTGCCGTCGAATCCCGGCGATGGTCGCTGAAGCGTACTCCTTCACGCCTTCGACTTCCGTCGCGATCTGATCTTCATTTAGGGATGGGTAGTTATAGAACAGAGCGTCGGAAGAAGCGTTGAGCCAGAAAAAGACTGACACCACGTCCACTTCGCTGCCCAGAAGACCAGGATTGGCGCCGAGAGCTTCGGGCAGTATCTGGGCGTATTCGCCGAATTGGACTTTGGCCTCAAGGCCCATCTGCCGAGCGAGATAACGATAATAAAGCGCCAGGGGCTCCAAAGTGATATTCCGCAGCACTGCGCAACGCAGAGGGCTGAGAGCACCATCGGGTTCCTGAGCCAGGACGGACTGTATCTGCAACAGGCTGGGTAAGGGCATTCACTCTCCAGTTACGCGGACAGCCGCAAAGCTACAGAGCTGGACAAAGCGGATGCGGTACGAATCCGCCGTGTGCTTCCATAACATCTTTCCCTCCCTGGAGTTGCGGCACCATCTTCTATTAGCTAGATATCAGAATGCGTTCGTTCGTCAACTCACTTGTCGGCACGCTGGTAATTTGCCAATCGTCGTCGTTGATCTGATCGGAGCGGACCGTGCGCCCGGCGGCCCAAATCGCGGTCGAGAAGCGCGGCGGTGGGGTAGCGGTTGAAAATCGCGGCATCCAGATAGACCCTACGCGGTTTCCGTACCGAGGGAAGGCATGTGCTTTCCCGATGGCACGACCTGGACCTGGGGCGCTGGGGCCGAGGCGGTGACGTCGTTTCGCTGCGCCTGCAGGTTACACTCGGGAACGATCTCCTGGATACAGGCGCGGACCCTGGCCGGGTCCCCGCTGTCCACCGCGGCTTTCAGCCCATCGAGCATCGCCAGCAGCGTTTGCCACTCGGTCTCGAGGGCTTTGACGACGCGGATGCGGGGATGCGGGGTGGCCTCGACGGACTCGCCGTCCAGTTTCAGTTCCTCAAAGAGCTTCTCACCGGGGCGCAAGCCGATGAACTTGACGGGGATGTCCACATCCGGTTTGAGGCCCGACAGACGGATCAGCTCGCGCGCCATATCCACGATGCGCACCGGCTCGCCCATGTCCAGGACGAAGATTTGCCCGCCTCGCCCGAAGGTGGTTGCCTGGAGGATGAGCTGAACGGCCTCGGGGATCAGCATGAAGTAGCGCCGCATGTCCGGGTGGGTGACGGTCACTGGGCCACCCCGGCGGATCTGCTCACGGAAGATCGGCACCACCGACCCCGACGAACCCAGGACGTTGCCGAAGCGCACCGTCACGAACGTAGTGCCGCAGCGGCGGGCCAGCGCCTGGACGAAGAGCTCCGCGATGCGCTTGGTGGCCCCCATCACCGATGTCGGGTTGATCGCCTTGTCCGTGGAGACCATCACGAACGTCCGCACGCCGTTGGCCACCGCTACTTCCGCCAGGCAGCGGGTGCCGAAGACGTTGTTCTTGACCGCTTCGCCCGGGTTGCCTTCCATCAGCGGGACGTGTTTGTGGGCCGCGGCGTGGCAGACGATCTGCGGCCGGTAGCGTTCGAAGATATCCGTCATACGCGCAGCATCGCCCGCGTCGCCCACGCAGGCGCGTACTACTGTCGCCTTGCCGCTGGCGGCGGCGGCGGAGAGAAGCTCCTGCTCGATGGTAAACAGAAGCGGTTCGGCGCGCTCGACCAGGATCAGTTCCGCCGCCCCCAGCCCAAAGATCTGCCGGCACAGTTCGGACCCGATTGAGCCGCCGGCGCCGGTGACCATGACGCGCTGGCCTCGGATCAACTGCGAGACCGCACTCTGGTCAATCTTCACCGGTTCGCGGCCGAGCAGGTCGGTGATCTCCACGTCCCGCAGGAGTTCCAGCGAAACCTGGCCGGCAACGAGCTGTTCGAGCCCGGGCAGGATCCGGGCATGCAAACCGGCCTCGACGACCTTCTGGACCGCCGCGCGTATCTGCGCGCCGCCGGCGCTCGGCATGCAGATCAGGGCTTCGCTGGCCGCAACCGTCTTGGATATCTCGGCGATCTCAGAAACGCTCCCAAGCACAGGGACCTTGTGTATATGCAGGCCATGCAGTTGCGAATTGTCGTCGAGGAACCCGACGAGCAGCATGTTCGTATCCGGCCGGCCGAGAATTTGTTTGGCGATGGTCGCGCCAGTGTCGCCGGCACCGATCAACAGCACGCGCTTCTGCGCGCCCGAGTTCTCGCCCCACCGTACGCGTTCGTTATACAGCCGCGAGAGAACGCGCACGGAGGAGAGCCCCAGAAGGCAGAGCGCCCAGTTGATGAGGATAACGCCTCGTGGAACGAGGAAAGCCGGGACGGTCATTCGCAACGCGAAGATCACGGCGGAGCTTATGGTCGTCGCCCACAGGATCGAGGCCAGATCGTGCAGGCTCACGTAACGCCAGCGGCTCTTGCACAGGCCGAACAGTTCGATGCAGGCCAGTTGCAGCAAGAGGCAGCAGACCATGTGGCCCCACAGCCCCGGCCGGTCGAAGGCAGCAAGGGACATGTCCAGCCTGAGCCAATATGCTGCGAGGTGGCAGACGACCAGCACGAGGCCCTGCGTCACCAATACCCTCAGGTGGCGCGTCACTGGCCGATCCCAAGACGAAGCTTTCATCGAGGTAACTCAACAGCCCCTTTCTACTCGGGAACCAGACAACGGCGCAGCCCGGAAACACCGCCGAATAGCCTCTAAGGTTACTCACATCCTGCCCCCTGTAAACCTACAAAGGGCCCGCACGGCCGTGGGGGTGCGGGACGCTCAAGGCGCGTCGATAGTTAGACGAAAACGAAATGGGGGATACTCGCGTGTTTCAAAGGAGCGCCCCCATGCCCGCCCTGACCACCCGCGCCGCCGCTCGTGAAAGACTCCTGAAAATGGCGCAAGCC
>JAPLOD010000678.1 GCA_026692735.1 Planctomycetota bacterium
ACGCCGCCTTGGCTTCAGCCCAACGTTTGTTGGCCAGATGGCCGTCCGCTTCCTTCATCTTCGTCGTGAACGCCGCGCGCGTCTTCTCTTCGGCGGCCGCGGCCTCCGCGCCCTTCTGCGCCTGACCGATCCCCGCCTCCGCCGCCCCAAGGTCAGGCGACGCGGGCCATATCCCCTTCGCCTCCTCGTACGCCGCCTTGGCTTCAGCCCAACGTTTGTTTGCCAGATGGCCGTCCGCTTCCCTCATCTTCGCCGTGAACGCCGCGCGCGTCTTCTGTTGGGCCGCCGCGCGCGTCTTCTCTTCGGCGGCCGCTACATCGGCGCGCTTCTTGAGTTCTGTGTTCGCTTCCTCGATCAGCGCCTGCGCTTCCTGGCGGCGCGGGTCTTCGATCATGCCAAGCTCAGCCAGCGGCTTGTCGAGAATGGGCTGCACACTGTCCCAAGCATGGTTGCGTCCGGCCTCGTGCGCGTGCTCCAGCGCAGCCACGAACGCCTCTTGCTTCGCCTCGCGTTCCGCCTGCGCATGTCGCCAGTAGTGGAAGCCAAGTAAGCCTGCCCCAGTCACAGCCAGCACCACGCCCGCCACAAGCAGTACCGTGTTCACGGCGCGGCCTGCCCGAAGCGTGGCCGGCTGGCCCGCTGGGGGAACCGCCGGCGGCTCCGGGAAGGCCGTGGTCGTGTAGTCCACAGTCTCCCCTGCCAGCAGCGACATGGTGTTCAGCGAGACATCGTCCGCCGGGGCCTGCGCCTCAACAGCCGCCAGACATTCCTGCAACGCCGTGGTCAGTTCCGCGCCGTCGGCGTAACGCTGCGCGGGGTCCTTCTGCAGACAACGCTCGATCACGGCCGCGGTGGCGGCGGAAACATCCGGGCGCAGCCTCGCGACGGGCTCCTTGCGGTCCAAGATCGTGTTCAGCATCCGCTCCATCAGCGCATCGCCGTGGAAGGGCGGACGGCCCACCAGCAGCGCATAGAGCGTGGCGCCAAGACTGAACACGTCCGCTGGTTTGCCGGCGTTCCGGGAATCGTTCGCCTGCTCCGCGGCCATGTAGCCCCACGTGCCTAACGCCGCGCCCGCGACCGTCAACGACTCATCCCTGCGGCGGCCCGACTCTTTCAGCTCGGTCGCTTCCACGGGCTGTTCGCCACGATCCATGCGGGCCAAGCCGAGGTCGGCAAGCTTCGCCGCTGCGAACAGCAGCTTTCGTTCATCGGTTGCCACCGGGACGAGGATGTTGTCCGGTTTGACGTCGCGGTGAATGATGCCCTTGGCGTGGGCGGCGGCCAGGCCCTGCGCCGCCGCGATGCAGATCTCAAGGGCATTCTTCTCGTCCAGCCCCTGCCGGCCGCTTTCCCGGAGGCGCTTCAGGCAGACGCCCGCGGAAACGCCACGGACGTACTCCATGATCTGGTAGAAGTAGCCGTGGTCCTCCCCCACATCGCGGACATAAATCAGGTTCGCCGAGTTGATGCTGCCGGCGATCCGTGCTTCCCGCACGAAGCGCCGCGCCAACTCAGGATTGCGGCTTGCCAGATGCAGAGGCAGGACCTTCACCGCCACGGCCACGCCCATCACCGGATGCAGGCCGTAGTAGACGGCGCCCATGCCGCCCTGGCCGATCTTCGCGAGCAGCGGAATGCCGCCCAGCGCGGGCCGCCGCGCGCCAAGGTACTCCATGTGCGGGGCTTTGGACAACAGGGGATCGCTGCTGAGGTCCTGGAAGGCGTAGGCGGGCTTGGTCTGGCCGCCGGTTTCCGCGGCAGTCTGCATATCGCCCGTGGCCACTGCGCTATCCCCCATGTAAGAGCGATGTGGCGTCTGCGGAGGAGCTTGTACGCACGCCGAATCTAGCGGGGCAGGAGGGAGAGGGCAAGTGGGATCGGACGCGGCAGACGTGCGGGCGAGGCTCTTCTGCAAGCGTGGCATCCGGGGCTGTACACCGGTGGGCGTTGGTGGAAGCGCACCAGCGGCGCTGGAGACAGGCGGCTGTTCACCGTGGTGCTCTGCCGCAGGATGAGCTGGAATCCAAGGTATTCCGGGACGGCGTCGCATAGGGAGACTGTCCCAAATGTCGTTCCCCTCGACGCGGTTGTCGGGCAGCGCGGGCGGTCTCACATGTACAATGGAGTTTTCCCGGCGGAAACCTTCTGGCAATGTCGCGGACGTGGACTCAGTGTCGAAACCAATTCGCAAGGATGGGCTCCAGATTCCCGTCGGCTTGCCGAATACTGAGTTGTATGGTGCTGTTCCCTCTGCGGACGACCTCGTCCACGGTCTACACCATCAGGACCGGATGGCTGCCCTTCTCCAGGGGAACACTTACCGCCGCAATGCCGGGCGACCTGCGACCGATTGCTTCCAACGGCTTGCCCGCCCGCGGGAAGAACAGGCCGCCGCGCCACAGAATCTCGAATTCATAGACGAGGGTCTCCGGCACGGTCAGCGTTCCGGTGTACGTCAAGGCATTGGTCTTGCCGGTGGCCCTCCTGAGCAGATCGGCGGTCTCGCCCAAAGCGGATACCGCCGCCTCGGCCACCGGTTTGCCTGCGTCTCCTTGGATGTCGGCCAACCATTTCGTGAGACCGTGCTTCATGTCGACGCCTCCATAGGCCCGCAGGGTGAGCCCCGGCTCCTTGCCGGGTGTCGTCGCGGGCAGCGGCGCCTGGATGGTATAACACGTCAGGGCTTCGCGACTATGCTTTCGTCCGTCGAGCGAGATACCGATCACGCGCAGAGTGCCGGTCTGGTCCACGCGAATCGGCCCGTGGGCCGTCTGGCCGCCCCGATGCGGATCGGAGCCGTCGAGCGTGTAGCGGATCGTCCAATCGGCCTCAGCGAGCCGGACGGTCACGCCGAGCGGACCGGCATAGACCGCCCCCCGGTGGCTCAGGGACGGTTTTCACGGGGCGAAGTCGCCGAGACCGTTGTAGAAGGTTGCCATCACTGCCGGAAAACACGCAGCCGTCATGGCGTCGCAATCGTGTCCAAAGTGCCGGCAGTCCTGGTAGTCGAGGTCGCGCATCCCGGCGGCCTTGAGTCGGTTCAGATACTCGTCGTTCGCTCCACCGCCGCCGAACATCGAGCCGAGGAGCATCAAGGCCGGCAGATTCCTGGCCGCGTCGCCGTTGCGTTCGATCGCATCCAGAAGGCGCAGTCTGTTCTTCACGTAGTAGTCGCCGTCATTGTTGCCCACGTCGTACAATCTCATGGCGCCATCGGCCGAGACGACCGCCGAGAACAGGTCCGGGTAGTTGAGGCCCAAGTGCATCACCGCGCCCCCGGCCGTCGAGCAAAGGATCGCGGGGAGGATCCATACGAGCGAAAGCCGTGTCTGCATGGCGATCCTGCTTGCCTTTGGAGGCTATTCTGCCCCCGAGAAACAGGCCACCGTGCCGTCGGCGGTCACCACCGTCACCCGGCCGTCGGCAACGGCGATGCCGCCCTGAATCGGCTTGGCGGACAGGGGCAGTTCCTGGCGCAGCTTGCCGTCGGCCAGGTTCAGCACCTGCAGGCGATAGGGCATCCGCTGGCGCTCCTTCCATTCAGACTCGCTGACCTCCAGGCCGACGAGCACGGCATCACCGGCCACGGCCAGCGCGGCCAGTCCATTGCCTCTGCCAAGCCCTTCCCCGTTGTCCCATACCACCTCGGCCCCCCGGTGGTTGATGGACGGCTTGGCCGGGTTCGCGGGGTTTGGGGTCGTGGTCTGGGTGACGGAATCGAGGCGCTTCATCCGCCGCAGCGCCGACCCGCCGTCTCCTCCGCGGTGCTGGAGTTGCGGCGCACCGCCGACCATGATGAAGTTCGCCCCGTGCCAGGCATACATGCGCCCTTGAGTGAAGGAGTAGGCGCTCATCTTGTAGCCGTTGAGGAAACCGACGCGGTTGAGCAGGCCCTGGTTGCCCGGCACGAGCGTGTTGGCCTCGTGGCGCTTGGCCCAGAATTCCGGCTCGGTGAACTTGGCCAGGTCCATACCCGTCCAGCGCTCCAGCCCCTGATCGGTGCGTCTGAAGTACAGCCTCGGCAACAGGAGCAGGTCACCATCCATCACGGCGATGTTGTTCATGCCAGTCGGGACCTTGGCGCCGGAGCCGGGCGTTGTCGGCTTGAGGTCGTCGCTCCCAACGCGCCCGTGGTTAAGCACCTTGCCCCCCAGATCCAGGTGCCACCACCACAGGCCGCCGTCAGCGTCGGTGTGGCGGCCGGCGAAGGCGTAGATGCCGCGCTCGTCGGCCGTCACGCTGCCCAGCATCGGCCAGGCTGATTCAAGCTGGCCATCGGCGGCGATGAGGTCGCGCCGCGGCTCGCAGCGGAATCGCCAGACCAAGGCGCCACTGTCGCGGTTCAGCGCGTAGAGCCACCCATTGCGCGTGCCGAACAGCACCAGGCCCTGGTAGATGGTCGGGGCACTGTCAATACGGCCATCCACCACGGCGCGCCAGCACTCGGCCCCGCTGGCTGGGTCCAAGGCCAGCACCTGCTGACGATGCGACAGGCCCACCACCGCCACGCCCTCGGCCAAGCTGGCCTGGGTCACCGGGCCCTGGGCACACCAGTGATCTGCCCAGCTTCGGGCCAGCAGGTCGGCCGGCGGCTCGCCCGCGGGCTTGGCTGTCCAGAGCGGCGCGAGCTTGTTCGGAATCTTCTGTTCGGTCCAGGCGCTGCGGCGGTTGTCGCACAGGTACATCGGCCAGCTAGGCCCCGGCTTGGCCGGAGCGGCAGACGCTTGGCCCCGCTCCAAGCGCTCGCCGCCCTGCTCGCCGGCGAAGCGCCGCGAGTGGAAGGTCATGGTTCCCGGCAGGTAGGGTTCGCAGAAACAGTGGTTGGGGCCGATGTAGGTCATGCCGTTCGCTGGGAAGGCGCCGACGTCGCACACGGTTCGCGCCGCGTCGGTGTGGAAGACCTTCGGCTCGCCCACGGCCGCGTACGTGGTCAGCGACCCGAAGAGCCAGTTGGGCGTGGCGCGAAACGAGGTACATCCCACCGGGCGATCCAGCTTCCCGTACGTCAGGGCCTCCTCTTTGGCGTTGCCTGGATCGGAGATAGAAACGGAACCATTTAGGGAGATGATGGTCGTAAACCAAAGGCGATTTCCCACGGCAAGGATGCGGGCCGAAGAGTGGCCGCCGCCGATGCGGCCTTTGAAGACGCCGTTGGACCCGAAGTATGTTTCGCGGCCGTCGCGAGTATCCACCATGAGCAGCATGACCTGGCCCGCTCTTCGAGCGATGTTCTCGCCGATCACCGGCTTTCCCTGTTCGTCGAGGATCGGTTGTCCGTGCTTGGTCAGATTGGGGCCTCCGCGCACCATCAGCGCCAGGTGATCGCCCGCAGGCACCATGTTGTAGGCGGCCACATCGTCGCGGCCTTGAGGCCAGGCGAAGGTCCATTGCGGCTTGCCGTCGGCCAGCGCAAGGGCCCGGATACGTTTGACTACTGCTATCGGCCAATGGGTGTAGCTGCAGGACTCTGCGGGCAGTCCCTCAATCACGTAGAGCATCGGGCCGATCACCACGGGGTGCATCCATACCATGCTCTGTTCGGCTTTGGCCGCCCAAAGACGCATGCCGGTTGCCGCGTTGACCACTACCAGGTCGTCGCCGGCCTTCTGGACCATGGTGCCGTCGGCGGTCAGCGTCGTGGTGAAATCTTTGCATCGCTGCTCCACGTCCCTCATCACCTGCTTGGCCTGCTCGGAATTCGCGGGCTTGGTGGCCGGAGCAGCGAAGGTCAATCCTTCGCGGTACTCCATCACCGTTTTGCCGGTGCGCGCGTCCAGCGCGACCAGGCACGGAGCCGGTGGCCGGTTCTCTTGCCCTGCCGGGTAGACATAGACTCGGTCGCGGTCGGCCATCAACGCATATCGGGTGGCCGGAACCATGTCGGTGCGGCGCCACAGCGGCAAGCCGCTCCAGGCATCTCGCGCGATCAAGGCCGGCTCTCCCCCGTCGGTCGCTCTGCTGCCATCGCTCTGGACCATCACATCGCCGGCCACGCGAACCCCGTTGGCCGACTCGCCGCCGACCTGTGGCCCAGAGAGCCACTGGATGCCATAGGCCGGGCCGGCCTTGCGGTCGCCGGAGACGTTGCTCATCGCCGCGTCGTGGTGGTACTGGCCCCAGTTGTCTATGTCCGAGGGCCGCGGTTTTTCCGTTTTCTGCCATGCCCCACCTTGGCGCAGCCAGGCCGATCCCTGCGGACGCAGGACGCGCAGGAGTTCTTCGCGGGTCACGCCCGGCTTGGCGTCCAAGTCGCAGACGACCACCGCCGCCGAGTCGTCGGCAAGCGGAATCCGTCCCATGTCGAGTGCCGCAGCGGTGGCCTGCCCGTGCACGCCCGCCGCCGCCAGTTTGCCGCGCACGGCCTGGGCTGCGGCCTCGTCGGCGGTCATCGCCAGCACCACCATCGGCTCCGCCTTGGCCACCGCAATGGCCAGCGATCCGTCGCCGACCCCGACGTGCACCAGCAGTCCGCGGCGAACGCCGGCACCCGATAGCACGTCGGCGGCGATTGGCTCCGCGCCGCTTGCAACGTGCGGATAGACACCGGAAAGAAACAGTGCAATGGCCGACAACACCAATAGGGAACAGCGAAGGAACATGGCGAGCTTCCTCCTTAGGACTCCTCACCCCCCTCTTCCGGGCACCATGCGAAGCATGGTCGGCGGGAGAGGGGCCGGCGGTGAGGTCTGACTGGGCCCAATGTTAGGACGTGACTGTTCAACAAGCAAGACGTTCAAAGAGAGCGGCAGGGCAGCGAAGGCGAAGTACTGAGGGGAGGCGGCATCCGCTGGGCGGCCCGATACCCTTGACAATCCGGGCACTCCACGGCGCCAGAACGACGATCTCCGTGCTGACCGTGTCTTTGGCCGGTTTCGCGGTCCGAACGCGAAATCGGGCCATCCACAAACTGCCGATGTTTGGGGTGTGAACGCCAAACCCAGCAGCGGAGGCCCACCCATGAAATCGGCGAAGGCGATCGTGGACTTGATGTCCTTTTTTGTGCAAATGGTCAAGAAAGTGTTGCAGGCCATGGAAGGCTTGGCGAACACGTATGACGCGCGTTCACTGGAGGCGTATGTGGAAGCGCGGGGAAAGGCCATGGCGCTGGGACGAACCCGGCGCCGAAAACATCTTGGCGTTACGCTGCCAGTATCTCAACGGGCGCTGGGATTCTCTTGGGGAGCGGACTGGGGCGGCGTAGCGTGCACAATAGGACTACGCACTCTTCCAGCCGCCCCCCGTCACTCGGCACTCGTCACGTGCCGCAGACTGCAGTATAATGACGGCCGGCATGGCGGGGACGTGCCCTGGAGAGAGGGTGAGCATATGAAGTCGTTGCTGAAAAGGTTGGTCGGGCATCGTGGAGCACGAGGTCTCTCGCGCACAGCCACGCTTATCATTGCGGTCCTGATCCTGCTGGTGGGCTGGCGCCTGATAATGCCGCTTGTGTTCGCGGTCGTAGGGATACTGAAGCTTATCATTGACATCGGCCTGCTGATTGTCATCGTGCTGCTGATCGCCTGGCTGGTCAAGGTCCTGACGAAGAAAGTCTAAGCGCCCAGCTCCACGCACCGCTTGCGGTAGTGCAGGTAGTTCGCCAGAGGCACTTCGGCCGGCACGCCGTGGTCGCACACCGGTATGTAGCCGCCGCGCTCGCGCAGCACCGGCAGAATCCGCTCCACCATCCGGTCAATGTCCTTCGTGGTCTGCGCCAGCACGCGCTTGTCAATGCCGCCGCGGATGAGCAAGTCCGGGCACTGCCGGCCGATCTCGACGACGTCGCAGCCCGCCGCCACTTCGAACGGGCTCATGTAGTCCATCCCGATGGTCTCACGATACACGGGGATGGTGGGGTTCGCGAAACCGTCGGTGTCAATCTGCACGAACAGGTGGCGCGGCCGGTCAATCTGCCGCCGTTTGATGTTGGTGAGCAGTTGCTGGTAATAGGGCGTCAGGAACTCGCGCATCATCTGCGGCGAGATCAGCGGCCCGTGGTTGTAGCAGATGTCTTCCGCGAGGTACGCCTCGTCGAACGTCACATACTGCTGGTGGCGTGTGGTCACGGCGTCGGCCAGTTCGAGCCACGTTCGCATGCAGGCGTGGATCAGTGTCGGATTGTCGTAGAACATGTAGAGCAGCGCCTCGGGGCCGATCAGGCTGCGCAGGTACATGTAGCCGCCGATCAGGCCCTGCTGGATGATCTGCCCCTCGGCCGCCGCGGCCGCAGCGTGTTTCATGCGCTCGTCGAGCTTGGCGAAGCGCGCAGGCGTCGCGGGGTCGAGCCGCCACTTGACGTCCCGTTCCCACGTCCTCATGTCCTTCACGGGGTGATTCACGTATTCCGGCATGAAGCCGTCGCGGCGCCCCTTGAAATAGAGCACGTGCCGCCCGGCGTAGTCCTGGACGATTTCATGCGCGCCGCGGTCTTCGATCACCTTCACCTCGAAGGCGGGTTCGAACGCGGCCTCGCACCAGCCCAGTTGGCCCAGCCCATGTGTCGCGCCCTTGTCGTAGTGGAACAGCCACGAGAGCTGCTCCCACGTGGCGTTCTTCGGCAGCCCCTGTTCCTGCCACGCCTCCATGCAGTAGTAGCCGAACTCCGCCCGGTACAGCGGCGCGCCGGGCTTCCTCGCGTAGAAATCCCGCATCTTGCGCACATGGTCGGGCATTTTCGCGCGCGGCGCCATCGCATGGACGCCGTCCGCAACAATGGTGGTCTGGGACATCGGGCCTCTCTCCTTGTCAGTGGCCGCCGAGAGCCACAACGCAGCCACGATCACCGCCGTAGGGCGGCTTCACGGTTTTTCCTGCGGCGGCGCTCCGGTCTTCTGTGGTGGCCGCGGCGGACGAGCCGTCTTCTCCCGCGGTGGCCTGGGCGTGATCTCGCTTGACTTCCGCAGGGCCAGAGCCGGACACAGCGCGCCGTAGAAATCGCCCACGGCGTCGAGGTACTCCACCGTGTTCAGCATGCCGATATCGTTGTGCCCGCAGTCCGGCAGTTCCACGAAGCGCTTCGCCACGCCGCCGCTCGATTGTGCCGGCGCCGCCGCGTACAGCTCCTGCCCCAGCGCGAACGGCACGATCCCATCCCGTCTGCCGTGCAGCATCAGTAGGGGACAGGTCACGCCCGGAATGCGCTCCACGGAGGGGAAACGCTGCCGCAGGATCAGCGACACGGGAAGAAACCAGTAGTGCTTCGCCGCGACGTCCTTCATGCGCGTGAACGTGGCCTGCACGATCAGCCCGCCCGGTGGCGTGCCCGCCGCGCACAGTTCCGCGGCCAGCCTCACCGCCACGGCCCCGCCCAATGACTCGCCGTGGATGACGATGTTCTGCGGCTTCGCGCCTTGCTGGATCAGGAACTCCCACGCCGCGCGGGCGTCGCGGGCCAGCCCCTCTTCGTCCGGAGAGCCCTCGCTGTCGCCGTAGCCGCGATAGTCGAAGCAGACGACGTCCGCTCCGCAGCTCGTCAACAGCGCGAACGTGCTGCCGCGGTCGCCGCGGTTGCCCGCATTCCCGCAGAAAAATAAGCCCACCAGCGGCGCCTGGCTCAGGTCGAACGGCCCTGTGCCGCGGGCAGTCGTCGCTGCCGGCTGCGCCTGCGGTGCGCCACGGGCGGCCGGCAGTGGCGGAAGAGGGTGCTTTCCCCCGTTGATCTGCCAGCCGTTCAGCGTGACGCCGTCGCTTGTCCGCGTCTGGACCGCGCGCGCCTGTTGCGCCCCGAACCCGTGGTCCCGTGGCGCCAGCGCGCTCTCCGTGCTCGGCTGGTACACGAATCGTTCCTGGAAGATGAACAGGACCAGACAGATCAGGACGTAACCGATAAGGACGTCTATCATGGCGCGCCTCACCCAGTAGCGCCGGCCGCGGCGCGGCTTCTCTTGCTTGTCCTTATCCGCGGCCAGACGTTCGAACTTCTCAGCTTGTGTTCCGCTCACAATCGTGTTCCGACCTCCGTCCCCTCCGCGAACTGCGGACTCTGCAGCTTAGAACCTATGTCAGTAGGTGTCGAGAGCGGATGCGCAGCGCCGGGCAAGCGTGGCGAGGAAGACGAGCAAGCCGTATCTCCCGAGTAGGGGCACGCGAGCTGGCGCAGCGTGCCGGTGCGCGAGTCTGACGACGCCACGCGCCGCCCGCCGCAAGCAGACGCCGATGACGCCTACTGACATAGGCTCTTAGTGCCGTCAGCCCTACCAATCGCCACGGCCACGGGCAGCGTCAGCGTCTCGCCGGACTTCCCGGCCGTCGTCTTGTTGATGAGGCCCGCCAGCAGCCCGTCCGTCACGGGTCCATGGACCGGGATCGAGCCACACAATGTCACTTGGGCCCGTGCCCCGACACCACCCAGCCCATCCATCCGCTGCTGCAGGTTACCTGCCTGCGCAGAGCCAGCCGTAAGTCGCCGCCGCGTAACAGGTGTTCTGGTGTACCGTGAACTCGCCGCTAAGCGGGCAGTTGCGGTTGTCGAACCAGCGCTCGTTGCCCGGCCATTGGTCAATGACGGGATAAACGGTCTTGTTGGGCCAATTCACGTCCCATGGTCCCGCCCCGAGGTCCTGGGATTTCTGCCACGGGCCGTACGGCACTACCCCCGGATGCGGCTTGCCTTTGCCGTTGTACCATGCGTCCATGTGGAAGACTTCGTTCACGTGTCGCACGCCGAGTCCAGTCACCCACGTCTGGTTCAGGGCGTTGGTGCCGAGGAAGTAGTCGCACGTCGTGATGACCGCGCCGCGGAATGCCTTGGCCTTCGCGGGGTCGCTCTCCTTCGTCAGCGTGTAGCCAATGACGCCGTCGAGAATCCAGGGCGTGGTCTGATGGCCGACGAGCATCGGCATGTACCAGTGTCCGCCCCAGCGCAGCGCCCGCTTCCCGGAGGTCTTCAGCGCGATGATCTCGCAACTGGCGAGCACCCCCTCGCGCATCCGCTGGGCCAGTTCCGGCTTGCCCTTGCCGCCGAGGCAATAGGCCCACGGTCCGTACGCCCGGTCCCAAAGCAATTCCTCGCCAACTTTGAACCCGGCCATGTCCTTCTCGAACTGCGTCTCATACTCGGGACTGCCGGTCAGCCGGAAGAGCTGCGCCGCGGCATGGCAGCGGCCGTCCTTGACGGCCTTCTCGTCCTTGGCCTGGGTCTGTGCCAGCGCCCAGGCGTAGGACTCCTTGGCCTCGGCCAGCCAGTCCACCTTCTCCGGATCCGTCAGCTTGGACAACTGCAGGCACCAGGCCAGATGTGCCGCCGTCGCGGCGTAGCGGAACGTGGAGACCGGATCCTCGCCGGAGACGATCCACTGCCGGTCCGTGTCTTCCCAGGAACCCTTGGTCGTGTCGTCCTTCCGGCAGTCGCCGCCGAAGTGGTCGCCGCAGACGCGCAGGCCGACGCCGCCGGTACCCCAGCCTTTCTTGACCAGCTCATGGCGCAGCCGGAAGCAGAAGCGCGGCAGCCACGCCGCCTCGTCGAGGATGTCAGGGACCCCGTTGCCGCTTTCGGGGATGTTCAGCTCCCCGTCTTTGAAGTTGCCCGGCGCGGTCTCGTAGGCAAAGCACAAGGTGGTCGCCACGTTGGTATGGCTGGCATATGAATCCCAGTCGCCGGCGTCCTGGTACCAACCCCACACGTCTACGGCGCCCTTGATGCCGGCCTCGATCGCCGGCTTGTCGGCGCGATCCGCGTCACCGTTCTTCCAGTCAATGAACCGCGACGTGGTGTAGACGAGCTTGCCGGCGAAGCCCGGCGTGACGAGAGGATTGTGCGGGGCCGGGCGCTCGAACTCCGTGTAAGGCTTCTTCAGTTCGATGCCGCTGCGGTTGTGGTAAAGCCCGCGGCAGGCGATGCGGAACGCTTCGCGGTAGACGTCCGCGTCAATGGTGAAGGGAAACGAGCAGCCCACGCCGTCCACCGCAACGACGTAGGTGCCCGGCGTCGAGAAGGCACTGAAGTCGCACTGCCAGACCTCCGCGCAGAGAAAATTCCCGTTGGGCGTGTCTTTCAGTTGCCCCGTTTCCGGTTGGTTGGCGGGCGCGCGGAACGTGACGAAAGCCGTGAACGCCGCCTTGCCGGTCTTCTGATCAACCAGGCGGAAGGATCTCCCCTTGAGGAAGGAAAGGTCCACCGAACCCCGATCGCCCGCCCAGTGGTAAACGTAGGCAAACTTGTCCGGCGCGTCAGGGAGGTACCCGAGCACGTTGACGTGCACGGCCTCCGAGCGCGACTTATCGAACGAGTAGGCCAGGGTCATGGGTTCGATTCCCGCAATGCCGTCCACCTTGACCGTGTACGTCTTGCCGGGCGTTAAAGGCTGTGGCAGGACCAGGTACAGCCAGTGCCCCTTGGCGTGGTCGGGATCCTTGTTGAGGGTCCGGTTGTTGGCCTGATCCCAGCCCTGGACCATCCAGGCGAAGTCCGTCCCTTTGCTCTTTCGCCCAACGCTCTGCGGATGCACGCCCTGCGCGAAGTTCGCGTCATCGGGGCAGGTCACCGTCCAGGCGTCCGCGCGGCAGGCCGCGCCGGTATCCAGAATCGTGAGGACCACCTTCTCGCCATCGGTCCGCTTCTGGCCCTTCTTGTGGTGAACGGCATGGCCGTCCTGGATGTGCACCATGGTGATGCGTTCGGTCAGCGGCAGCACTTCGACCAGGTCGAAGGCCTGCAGTGTGGCCGGCAGCATTGCGAGCAGGACGACGCAGGGAACAATGGCGGGACGTTTCACGGTCGCTCTCCTCATTTTGCAGGACAATTTGCCAGATTGTCCAACAGGCGCGGTCGGCCAGGACTGCGGGCCGCGGGCGGCGTTCGACGCCAGACCTCTTCGCGATCCGACCCTATCGTCCTTCCCTGCTCACATACACCACAATATACGTGTAGGTGTTTTGCTCGATAGGCGCTCTTCGCCGGGGTATTGAAACCAGGGAACCCAAGGTCCGACGGTGGAGCCCGTTCAGCCATGCGCGCAAGGCGCGTTGGGCACGCGTTGCCGTTCCAGGGCTGCCGTATCGGGACGCTGGCTACCCGTTATTGCGTGAGTGTCCGAGCCGGGCTATATTGAGCACGCCCATTTCGGGGATTCAGGGCGCTGGAACTGCGCGAGTTCACCCGAGACGATTCTTTGTCTCCATTGCGTTTGGGCAACTGAGACCCAGGACACTTCAAAGGGGACCATCATGTGTGACGCGTGCATAAACCGACGGAAGTTCATGGGCGTGACGGCGGCGGGGTTGGCGGGGGCCGGGTTGGTGGGGGCGGCGATGGGGCTGAGCGGGGTGCTGCATGCGGCCGCGCCGACCGAGCCCTGGAACCCTGAACTGCCGCTGGCCATCGGAGGGCGGACGCTCAAGGTCCAGCCGGTCTTCATGTACACCACCTACTCCAGGCGGGAAAAGACCTCCTGGAAGTCCTGGAGCGACATCAACACCAAAGAGGCCGCGGCGGCGGAGGCCGGGCGGATCTCCAAAGAGCTGGCGGCACTGGCGGCGGGGGCGGACTTCCCGCTGGAGATCCTGCCGCTGGCCAACGTCACCTCCATCCCGGAGGCTCGCAAGGTCCACGAGAGCGACTATGACGTCCTGGTCTTGTATCCGGCCACCGGCGGGGGGGACGTGCTGAGGGCGTGTTTCCCCCAAAAGACCGACAAGGACATGCTGCTCTTCGTGCGGCATCAGTCGGGGCTAACGTACTACTGGTACGAGGCGATCGGCACGCGCATCCTCAAGAAGGACACGCCGGAGGAACTCGCCCAGAACACCGCCCGCAATCATGGTGGCCCCACGGTCAACGATGTGGTCGTTGATGACTACGGCGAGCTGACCTGGCGGCTGCGGGCGCTGGGCGGGCTGAAGAACTTTATCGGACGGCGGATCGTCGCCCTGGGCGGACCTCAAGGCAAGTGGGATGGCCAAGCCCCCAAGGTCGCCCAGGAAAAGTACGAATTCGACATCGTCACCGTCACCTACGAGGACCTGGCCAAACGGATCCAGGCCGCCCGCGCCGACGCCGACCTCGTGGCCCAGGCACAGAAGTGGACCCAGCAGTACCAGGCCATGCCGGGCACCAAGCTGGAGACGGCCCAGCCGTTCGTAACCAACGCGTTCCTGCTCTACCGCATCTTCAAGGACTGGATGCATGAGCACTCGGCCACCGCGTTCACCATCGGCAGTTGCATGAACACGGTCATGCCCATGTCCGAGACGACCGCCTGCCTGCCGCTCAGTTGGCTCAACGACGAGGGGCTGGCCGCCTTCTGCGAGAGCGACTTCGTCATCATCCCGGCGGGCCTGCTGCTGCACGCCGTGGCCCGCCGCCCGGTGTTCCTGTGCAATTCGACCTTTCCCCACAAGGGAATCGTCACCTGCGCCCACTGCACCGCCCCGCGCCGCATGGATGGCAAAACGTACGAGCCGGCCCGGATCCTCACCCACTACGAATCGGAGTACGGGGCCGCGCCCAAGGTCGAGATGCCCATCGGCCAGGAGGTCACCATCCTGGACCCCGAGTACGCCACCGGCCGGGTACTCGGCTTCAAGGGCACGATCAAGGCCAATCCCTTCCACGCCATCTGCCGCACTCAGCAGGACATCCAAATCCAGGGCGACTGGAAGAGACTTCTGGTCGAAGCCCGCGATTCCCACTGGGTGATGGCCTACGGCGACTGGATGCAGGAATTGACCTACGCCGCCAACAAGGTCGGCATCAAGTGGGTGACTCTCACGCCGTCTGCGTGACGGGAATGCGCCGCCGCTCCCGCGGGGTGGTGGGAACAACAAACGGACGGTGAAGAGGGAGCGAGAACTACTGGCGGGCGGGAGCAGCGTTGGGCGTCTGCCGTTTCTTCAACTCATCAATCAGGCGACTCGCGTCCTTGATCGCCTCCCGTGCGATCGTGATTCGCTACACACGACGTCAGGCCAGAAAGCCTGACCTACCGTTTCCCCCAAGCCCTGGGTGTCACCGGAAACATGGAGATTCGGAATCTGGTGCAACCGTAGGGGACGAGGCGGATGGTTTCCGCCTTGTTCCCTTCGACCGGGGCATTGGGCAGGGCCTGGGCATCCGTGGGACTCCAGTCGAAAGCCTTCGCGGGGACCTTGAGCGCGATGGGCGCGTCCAGCGGCCAGTCCCACTTCGGCGGCATCGCTCCGCGCTCGACCTCGATATCGGCGCCATTCCGGCCGGCGTCGTTGTCCAGGGCGTACTGCCAGCGTTGTGGTGCAGCCGTCCCGGCTGCAGGCGTGTTGGGATCCTGATCTGCGATGGGCAGGGCAAAGAGCAGCGGGCCCAAGACGATGCTCGCATACGGCAGCCGCCGTTTCTCGAACACCTGGGCAGGTTCAAAGGCAAAGTAGCCTTTGACGGATGCGGGGAACTCGGTCTCGTAGCCGTGCACGACCTGCAACGGCATCGGGAACTGCAACTCAACCGTGTCGCCGCCGGCCCATTCGCGTGTGACGCGCACAAAGCCCTTCTTGTCCGGCGTCGCATCCACGGCGGCTCCGTTGACCGCAATGCGCGGCTTGGCGCACCAGGCGGGGATGCGGAAGTAGAGCGGGAAGGATGCCTTCCGCTCGGGCTCCACGGTCACGCGGACCGTCTCCTCAAACGGGTACGCCGTGCGGCAGGTCAGCTTGACCGGCACACCCGGGCCAGCCACGGCCGAGACGGTGCAGGGACCGTAGAGCGTGGCCGCCAGCCCCTGATCGGAGGTCGCCATCCATTGGTGCATGATGTAGCTCGGGATGATCCGGTTGACCGCGCCGGCGCAGCACAGTACGTGGGGACAGCCGAGGCGGTGGAAACGGATGCCGCCTTTGCCCGGAGAGTGCGGCTGTTCGCACGGCAGGGAATCGGCACGGATGCGGTTCGGCGACTGGTAGTAGCACATGGTCTTGAAGTCTCGCGCCACCGGCGCGGCTCCCGCGTTGAAGAACGCGCGCTCGATGTTGTCGCCGTAGACGCGTTCTCCCAGGATGCGGTACAGCCAGACCGTGGACCACAAGTCGGCGGTCACGTTGCAGGTCTCGGTCTTGCGAAAGGCGCCGATACCTGACAAGTACTCCTCGCCCGAGGCCACGCCATAGGGCAGCATGTGCCGTTCATCTACCCAGGCGAAGGCCTTGAGAGTGGCCTGCAGATAGTGCGCGTCACCGGTCCATGGATACAGCAGCGCCGGCAGACGGATGTTTTCGTACGTGATGACCGCATGGCCTTCGCTCAACCGTCCGTCCAGCCACTCGCGGATGGAGGTGTCGGGCGCGGACGTACCCAGCGCCGCCAGCGCCCGGTCCAGCACGCGCCGGTCGCCGCTGAAGGAGACGGTCTCCAGCATCGCATCGAGGTTGCACAGCCCGCTGACATCGCCGAAGTGGAGGTGTCCCATGGGGACGGGGTAATCGCTGTACGCCTTGACCAGGGCATCCAGGATGCGCTTGTCGCCGGTTGCTTCGTACCAGGCCACCAGCGCGCGGCCCATCTGCGAATGCGCCCAACTATTGAAGCCCGCGGGCTTGCCTTTCTTCCAGTAGATGAAGGATGGCCCGCCCTTGTTCACGCCGTCCACAACGAGGTCGAGGCGCGCGTTAGCGGCGGCTACGATATTGGGGGGATGGCCCTTTATTTTTCCTTTTGCCTATCACAATAGGACTACGCACTCCGCCGCGCGCAGCACCATCGCGTTCGGCGGCCCTCATATGTCTATCCGCGTGTTCTGCTCGCCTATCGTCACCAGAATCCGCGTCACCGCAGGCGCATTGCGGTCCCAGTCCTGCAGGGCCTTGCCGGCCTGCTCCAACGGCACGATGCTGGTGATGATGGCCTCCGCGGGGAAGCCGCCCTGCTCCATCATGCGGATGACATCGGCGAAATCGCCGAGCGCGTTGCGGGACCCGAGGATGTCGAGCTCTTTCTGCACGAAGTGCTTCGTCTCGTAGGAAACCGGCTCCTTGGCATAGCCGATGTAGACCACCCGCCCCGTGAACGCGACCTCCTCAACCGCCGCGCGGAACGTCTGCGGCAGGCCAATCGCTTCGACGATCACGTCGGGGCCGCCGGGCGCGAGAGCTTGCAGGCGGTCGTGGAGGTCCTCGTTGGCCGAGTTGACCACGTGGCGCGCACCGAAACGCCGGGCCAACTCGAGCTTGGCGGCGTCAATGTCCACGGCAATCACCGCTGCGCCGCGAGTGGCGGCGCCGGCAATCGCGCCCAGACCGATGGCGCCGCAGCCGAAGACCGCCACGACGTCTTTGGATTCCACGCGCCCGCGATCCGCGGCGTGGAAGCCGACCGTGAGCGGCTCAACCAGCGCCAGCTCCCGCAGCGAAAGCTTGTCCGAACGGTACAGCTTGCGCCACGGCGCCACGAGGTACTCGGTAAACGCGCCGTCGCGTTGGACGCCGAGCGTCTGGTTGAACTGGCAGGCGTTGGGCCGGTTACGGCGGCATGAAGGGCACGTGCCGCAGTTGGTGTAGGGGGCGAGCGTCACGTTCATGCCCGGCTTGAACTCGGCGGGCACGTCCGCCCCGGCCTCCTCGATGGTCGCGGCGATCTCGTGGCCGGGAATGCGTGGGAGGCTGACCATGGGGTTCTTGCCGCGGTAGGTGTTCAGGTCGGAGCCGCAAAAGCCCACCAGCCGCATGCGCAACAGCACCTCTTCCGCGGCCGGCTTGGGTTTGGGGATGTCGCGGATCTCCGTTTTCCCCGGTGCGGTAATGAAGAACGCTTTCATAACTATCCTCCCACCGTTGTTCATCGTTCATCATTCATCGTTCAAGGGCCGGGGTACTCCCGCGCGATCAGCCCTGCCTCCTTCATCGCTTTCCAGAAGCCTCTGGGTATCTTCGCCACGACGGACGCGACGTTGCTCTGAATGCGGTCCGGTTTGCTGGTGTTGAGCGAGATCGCAACAACGCCCGGCGCGGACAGGCCGAACTGCACGCACGCTTCCGCGGGGACGACGTTGAACTGCCGGCAGAGCGCGAGGAACTTGTCCCGCCAGTCGAACAGCGGGCGGTCTTCCTGCGTGTCCGCGCAGACCTTGCGGTAATCGAAGAACTGCCCGCCCGTGAGAAAACCGGCATGGAAGACGGCCGAGTTGATGATGCCGACACCGCTATCGGCCAGCTTCTGCATGAACGCCAGCAGCTCAGCCGGATGGTGCATGACGGTCATGCTGCACGCGAACATCACCCAATCGAGCTGCGTCTTGCCGGCGAGTTCACGGATGACGGTCCAGTCCTTGGAGCCGACGCCGACCGCCTGCACTTCGCCCGCGGCTTTGAGCTCGCCGAGCGCGCGGTAGGCGCCCAGCACATCATCGAAGCGCTGCGCGCGCTCCGCCGCGTTCTTGGCCCTGGCGAGGTATTCATCGGGGTCGTGCACGGATGCGAGTTGCGGCTTGTAGCCGCCGAGCAGCTCGCAGCCCTGCCTCCAGCAGTCCATGATCCCCTCGTAGCTGATCCTCTGTTCTGCGTCGTGCTCAAGTCCGACCCAGGCGCCTGGTTCGAAGGTCGGTTCCGGCGTGCGCAGCGGCGTGCGCAGCCAACCGAGCTTGTTGCTGATGACGACCTGCTCGGGCTTGATGCCCAGTTCGCGCAGCCCCTTGGCGATCGTCTCCAGCGCCAGACCCGCGCCGTACTTCCCCGCGGAGTCGAGCGCCACGGGAGGCTTTACCCACTTGAACCATTGGCGCATGATGCCGAGCTTCGTCTCCCAGGGCAGGGCTTCGTAGAGATTCCCCAGGCAACTGGTGCCGAAGACGATCGGCGGCACGTTCAGACCCGTCTTGCCGAAGGGCGTTTTCCTCCCCAAGCGTTTCATCAACTCCTCCGAATAGGCGACACAGCATCTTTGCTTGGCCTGAGCGGGAATCAACAGCGGATTCGCCACGCTCCCGGGCGGAATGTTGAACGAACATATTACTTTCTGTACAACGCGCGGCCGGGCACTACAATACGCGACATCGGTGGCACGGTCGCTGATACCTGCCGCCGCATGACGCTTCTTGACAAGAGCAGTCCAACGCCTGGTTTGAGGAGGGCACCGCGATGGCAGACGAGATCACCCGCCGCGAGTTCAACGCTTTGGTCGCCGCAGGCGCTGCAGCCACGGGCGTTGCGGCCGCTTCCGCACGAGCAGACGAGGAGAAGAAGCCCGGCAAGGCCGAGCAGCCCGAGGAGGTGAAGAAGACACGGAGCTACAACCCGGAGATGCTCTACCGGCGCCTGGGCAAGACCGGCCTGTGGGTCTCGGCGGTCTGCATGGGCGGGCACTGGAAGCGGATTGAGAAGATGGGGGCGGCCAAGGGAGAGGCGTTCGACAAGAACCGGGCCGATGTCATCAGCCGGTGCCTCGAAGTGGGGATCAACTACATAGATGCCTGCTGCGGCTCGGAAGTAATGGCCTACTCGAAGGCGCTCAAGGGCCGCCGCGAGAAGATGTTCTTCGGTTTCTCCTGGTACGAGACGGAGATGCGGTTCGTCCCATGGCGCAAGACCGAGAAGCTCATGGAGAGCCTCGATAAGGGCATGAAGCAGGCCGGGCTCGACTACGTGGACCTGTGGCGCATCACGATGCTTGAAAAGGGCGGCCTGCATACCGACGCGGAGATGGAAGAAGCAATGCGCGCATTGGAGCAGGCCAAGAAGGAAGGCAAGGCCCGCTTCACCGGCATCTCCTGCCACGACCGCCCCTGGATCAAAGCACAGGTCGAGAAGTACAAGCAGCTTGAGGTGATCGTGACGCCCTATACCGCGGACAGCGCGGTGCTCCCGAAGGACAGCATCTTTGAGGCGGTGCAGAAGCAGGACGTGGGCGTCTTCGGCATCAAGCCGTTTGCGAGCAACTCGCTGTTCAAGGGCGACGGTTCGCCGGACAGCCCGTTCGCCGAAGAAGACAGCAAGCGGGCGCGCCTGGCCATCCGCTACATCCTGGGCAACCCGTCCATCACCGCGCCGATTCCGGGGTTGATCAGCACCGCGCAGGTGGACAACGTGGTCAAGGCCATCAAGGAGGGCCCCGGCCTGACGGAAGCCGAAGGCAAGGAACTCCGCCTCGCCTCCCAGGAAATGTGGGCGCAGTTGCCCGTGGAATACGGGTGGCTTCGCGATCACCGCTTCGTGTAGCTCTTGGCTGTTGGCCCTCTGCGCGGAGCGCCTGGCAGGAGGCGTGGTACGTTGAAGTGCAAGCTCTGGGGATTCTGTCTCGCAGCCGGTGCGCTTCTGTTCCTGTCCACGGTTCATGTCCTGAACGTCGGCGCGGCGCAGAACGGCGAAGCCAACCGCTGCGCGGACGATCATGCTCCGCATCAGAGCCGCGAGCGTCAGCAAGCGGTCGCCGAGGCGGACAATTCCTACTGCTTCGTGTGCCACGCCAACTACAAAGACGAGATCCTCGCCTGCATCCACCAACGGGTTGGCGTCGGCTGCCCGCGCTGCCACGGCGAGTCGGATAAACACAGCTCCGACGAGGACGGGCTCACGCCGCCGGATGTCATCTATCCGAAGGACGTCATAGACCAGTACTGCCGCACATGCCACGTGCCGGCCATGCACGAACCGCTTCCTTTCGGCGACCCGGCGAAAGCAAGCTGCACGAGTTGCCACGGCAAGGCGCACGTGTTGAATGTCCGGACGCGGCGCTGGGACAAGGTGACGCGCAAGCTTATTTCCGACGACGGTGTGCGGATGCTGACGCCGGCGAAGGACAAGTGAGAGGCGGTTCGATCCCCGTGACCGCACAGACAATCACTGGTTGCAGCCGCTGGTCGCGTTAGGCTCAAGCTATGCGGCTCCTAACCTCGGCATACCTGGCGCTTTCCGCCGCTGCGGCATTCGGCGCCGCGGAAGGAGCGGCACGGCAAGCGTATCCGTTGTGGGACGGTGAGGAACCCGTCGCCGAGTATGCCCGCCGCGTGAACCTTCCGCCGACGAGAACACTCGACCTCGGCAACGAGGTGAAGCTCGAACTGGTGCTGGTCCCCCCTGGCACGTTCGTCATGGGTTCGCCGGCGCCCGTGG
>JAPLOD010000679.1 GCA_026692735.1 Planctomycetota bacterium
CGCATGGGCGGGACGCCCATGCTACGGCGGCGCAGCCCGCGTGAAAGAGCCGGCCATCTGACTACTTCTCCTGCCGGGCCTTCTCCATAATGGCCAGCACCTTCTGCGCGGTGGCGCGCACGCGCTGGTCCTTGTCGTTGGCCAGTGCGCGCAGGCGCTGGATGTTGAAATCGTTCGCGGAATTGGTGAGTGCGCTGACGGCGGTGTTGCGGGCTTTCGGGTCGTCGCTTTCCAGCCCGGCCTTGAGCAGGTCCGCGGGGACGGAGTTCCGGAATACCAGGAAGCCCAGCAGCGCGTAGGCGACGAAGTTGCCATCCCGGGACGTCGCCGCTTTGCTGACGATCAGCTTGTCGAGCTTCTCGTTGTTCTGTTTCGGGCCGTGGTACCCCACCACGGCGCGCACGGTGGGCAGCGGGTCGTCCAGCAGTTCCGTCAGCGCGGCGACGGAGTTCGCACTGACAATGTCGGCGATGGCGGTCGCGATCCAGAGGCGCGAATACTCCGGGCGCTTCTGCACCTTCACCGCGCGCACGAGTTCCGGGACGATGGCCGCGCCGAGCTTGACCGCGGAAGCGTGCGCCGTCTTCCCCCCGAAAGCGTCGCGGTCGAAGTCCTTCAGGAGTGCCGCGACGGCGGGTGAGAACTGCGCCGCGTCCGGCGAGAGGACCTGGAGCTGCACGATGTTCGATGTCAACAGCAGCGGGCGATCGTTGCCGCGCGGGATGCAGAACATCATCCGCAGGCTCGCCTTGCCCGCCGTCAAGACCGCCGCCAGCTTGCCAGCGGGCTCGACCTTGTCGTCCGGTGCGTCAATGACCGGGTAGCCGCGCACTGTCTTCTGGCCCTTGTGGAAGGGATAGACCGTCGCGCCGGCGACGTCCTTCGGCTTGAACTCCAGCGGCTTTTCCGGCGGCAACTGCTTGGGCCACTCTTGCGCGGGTTCGAGCTTGAGCTTTTCCGTGAAGCAGCCCTTCTTGCCGTCGTCGCTGTCTTGCGCGATGAACAGCCAGGCGAAGACCGTATCGAGCGCGGGCAGCGTCACGGAGTCCACGTCGGCGGTCTTGATGCTCAGCCGCACCTCGAACGCGCCGCCGGCGGTGACTTCGCTCGCCATGGCCAGCGAGATCTGCAACTCGCCGTCCGCCTTGCCCCACATCTGCGCCTCACCGGCGGCCAGGAACGCTGGCCAGAGGCAGAACAACGCGAGCGTGAGGCGCAATCGGGGACGCATGCCATACCCCTCCATGCGCGCCAGAGTAGCCCCCTGGAACGGCTTGTGCAATGCCCCTTTGAACACCGGGAAGCCATGCACGGGGATTGGTCGTCAGGGGAGCGTTGGCTGTACTTCAGCTTCAGAGTTGTCTTTTCGAGGAATGCTTCTATGCTGTGGGCATGATACCAGGCATTCTCCTACGGGTAACGGGGCTTCTCGCTATCGCGTCAACGCTCAGTGCGGCGGACCTGCGCATTGGCCTGGTCGGCTTGGACACCTCGCACGTCACGGCCTTCACGAAGCTGCTGAACGATCCGGCGGACAAGAACCACGTGCCGGGGGCCCGTGTGGTGGCGGCGTTCAAGGGCGGCAGCCCGGACATCGAGTCGAGCCATACGCGCGTGGAAGGTTACACCAAGGAGCTGACGGAGAAGTGGGGCGTCCAGATCTACGACTCCATCGAGGAGCTGTGCCGGAACGTGGACGCGGTCATGATCGAGAGCGTGGACGGCCGGCCGCACTTGGAGCAGGCCCGGCCCGTCATCAAGGCCAAGAAGCCGCTCTTCATTGACAAGCCCCTGGCCGGCTCGTTGCGCGACGCGCTCGAAATCTTCCGGCTGGCGCGCGAGGCCGGCGTGCCCGTTTTCAGCGCGTCGTCGTTGCGGTACGGTAAGAACACCCAGGCCGTGCGCGAGGGCTCCATCGGCAAGGTCACTCGCGCCGAAACCTTCAGCCCGTGCTCGCTCGAACCGCATCACCCCGACCTGTTCTGGTACGGCATCCACGGCGTCGAGTCGTTGTTCACGGTGATGGGCACAGGCTGCGAAACGGTCAAACGCGGCACTACGGCCGACGGCAAGATCGAGGTCACCGGCACTTGGGCGGAGGGGCGCACCGGCACGTTCCGCGAAAACGCCAAAGGCTACGGCGGCAAGGCCTGGGGCGAGAAAGGCGAGGCGGAGGTGGGCGCCTACGACGGCTATCACCCGCTGGTGGCCGTGGCGGTGAAGTTCCTCCAGACCGGCGTCGTCCCCGTTTCAGCCGAGGAAACGACCGAGATCCTGGCGTTCATGGAGGCCGCCGACGAAAGCAAACGCCAGAACGGCGCGCCGGTGAAGATCAAGGATGTGCTCAAGAAGGCCGGCGGCTGACGTCGGGCGCCCCTCCACGGGGGCGGCCGGTACATGCACGACCACCTTCCAGAAGGTATTGGTTTCGCCGTGCTGCTGTGCCTGTCGGTGCCGGCATCGGCCCCCGGCGAGGAGGCGGCGATGAAGTGGTTCAAGGGCAACACGCATGCTCATTCGCTGTGGAGCGACGGAGATGGCTTGCCTGAGATGGTCGCGGACTGGTACAAAGAGCACGGCTACGCCTTCCTCATTTTGACCGATCACAACACCCTCGTACGCGGCGCACGCTGGAGAGACGTCACCGGCAACCAGAAGGCTCTCGACAAGGGCGCCCAGCGCTTCGGCGCCGACTGGAACCGGACACGCACACAGGGCGACAAGCTGGAACTCCGCCTCAAGACCCTGGAGGACTTCAGGGCCGAGTTTGAGGAACCGGGCAAGTTCCTGCTGATCGAGGGCGAGGAGATCAGCGACCTGCGCAGCGTCCACCTCACCGTGTTCAACCTCCCCGAATGCATCAAGCCGCAGGGCGGGACGACCGCCGGCGCCACGCTCAACGCCGACATCGCCGCGGTCCGTAAGGCGGCTCGGAAGTGCCGGCGGCCCGTCGGCCTCTTCATCAACCACCCGAACTTCGACTACGCGCTGACCGCCGAAGACCTGATCGAGGCTCGCGACGCGCGCTTCGTCGAGATTGCCAACGCCCATCCGCTTGTCCGCAACGAGGGAGACGCGCGGCATCCTCCGGTCGAGCGGCTCTGGGACATCGCCAACGCCGTCCGCCTCGCCCGGCTGAAGATCCCGCCGCTTCTTGGCGTGGCCGACGACGACACGCACAGCTACCACAAGGCTACCGGAGCGGTGCCCGGTCAGGCGTGGGTTATGGTCCGAGCCGGCGAGTTGACCCTGAAGGCGCTGCTTGCGGCCCTGGACCGCGGCGACTTCTACTCCTCAACCGGCGTCCTGCTCAAGACCCTCGACTACGATCCCGGCCGCGGCACCCTCACCGTGGAAGTCCGGCCCAGCGACGGCGCCGAATACACGATCTCGTTCGTCGGCACGCGCGACGATGCGGATATTGCCGGCCAACCCGTTGACGCTGTCGGCAAAGATGGCAAGCCCCTCCGCGTCACGCAACGTTATTCCGACGACATCGGCAAGACGCTCGCCGTCGTCAAGGGACCGCGCGCTACCTACAAGCTGACGGGCGGGGAGTTGTACGTGCGAGCGGTCGTCCGCTCCAACCGGCCATCCTCGCGCAAGAACCTCCCGGAACAGGCATGGACCCAGCCCGTGGGCTGGGAGAAGAAGCTGGCCACGCACGAGCAGGTTGTGTCTTAGAGCTAACGGAAAGAACCGTCGCGGCTGCGACGACGCGGTTCCAGGAGGGGAAGACCAGGGCTGCTGGCGTCGTGTGCTGTCGTATCGTCGAGAAGACCACAGTGGGAGGTGTCCGCAATGTCAACTCATCAGGCGCTGCTCCTCATCCTGGCCGCTTGGCTGATCGCCGCGACGGCGGCCCCGTGTGCTGCCCAAGATTCCGACGCGCCGCTCCCGAACGGCGTCAAAGCCGTGTGGGACCTGGACAAAGCCTTTCGGGAGAAGACCCCGACGCGCGAGCGCGTGTGCCTGAACGGCCTCTGGCGCTGGCAGCCGGCGGTGGGCGGGGCTCTCGGCCCCGCGGCGGGGCCGGCAAAGGACGAGGTGCCCGCCGGCACGTGGGGCTACTTCAAAGTCCCCGGGTCATGGCCGGGGGTCAGCGACTACATGCAGAAAGAGTGCCAGACGGTTTTCGCTCATCCGGCCTGGAAGAACGAGAAGCTGAGCAGCCTCGCCACGGCCTGGTACCAGAGGGAGATCGCAGTTCCCGCGGACTGGGCCGGTCGCCGCATCGTCATATCCGTTGAGTACCTGAATTCCTTCGCCACCGTGTTCGTGGACGGCAAGAAGGCCGGCGAGTTGCGCTTTCCGGGCGGCGAAGCGGATCTGACGTCGGTGTGCCGTCCGGGCGGCAAGCACGTTCTTTCCATGTTCGTTGTCGCCATGCCGCTGAAAGGCGTGATGCTCTCGTACAATGACACTGCTTCGGCCAGAGCGGTGAAGGGATCGGTGGCGCGGCGCGGCTTGTGCGGCGACGTGTATCTCGTCGGAACGCCTGCCGCCGCGCGCATCGCCGACGTGAAGGTGGCGACGTCGGTGCGCAAGGGCGAGATCGCGCTCGATGTCGCGCTGCAGGGCCTCGCGGCGGATGCGCAGTACGCTCTGCGCGCTCAGGTCACGGAGAACGGCCGCGCCGTCCGCGAGTTCACCGGCAAGGCGTTCAAGGGCGCCGACCTCAAGGACGGCCGCATCGCCTTCGCCGAGGCGTGGAAGCCCGAGAAGCTCTGGGACGTACACACGCCTCAGAACGCGCACCTCATAAGCGTCTCGTTGCTGGAGGCCGGCGGCAAGGCACTGGACACCGCGCTCCCCGTGCGCTTCGGGTTCCGCGAGTTCTGGATAGATGGCCGCGACTTCCTCCTGAACGACAGCCGCATCTTCCTCTCCTGCGTTCCGCTGGACAACGCCGCGGTCGGCGCAGCGTGGGCGACGTACGACGGCGCGAAGGAGAGCATGCTGCGCCTCAAGAGCTTCGGCATCAACTTCGTCTACACTCACAACTACGGCTGCGAACCGGGCTCCCATCTGGGCTTCGAGGAGATACTGCGGGCCGCCGACGACGTGGGGATGCTGGTCTCGTTCTCCCAGCCGCATTTCGGCCATTACGACTGGAAGGTGCCCGACGCCGACCAGAGCAACGGCTACGCCCGCCACGCGGAATTCTACGTGCGCGTCGCGCAGAACCATCCCTCGGTCGTGTTCTATTCCATGAGCCACAACGGGACCGGTTACAGCGAAGACATGAACCCCGACATGATTGACGGCCTCAAGGACCCGCGCGAGCAGTGGTCGGCGAACAACGCGAAGCTGGCTCTGCGCTGCGAGGCCATCGTGAAGCGCCTGGACCCGAGCCACATCGTGTACCATCACTCGTCGGGCAATCTGAGCTCGATGCATACGAGCAACTTCTATCCGAACTGGACGCCGATCCAGGAGATGTCCGACTGGTTCGAGCACTGGGCCACAAAGGGCGTGAAGCCGATGTTCACGTGCGAATACGGCGCACCCTTCACGTGGGACGTGTCCATGTACCGCGGCTGGTACAAGGGCAAACGTTCCTTCGGCAGCGCCAAGGTGCCGTGGGAGCTGTGCTATGCGGAATGGTGTGCCCAGTTCCTTGGCGACCGCGCATACAAAATCTGCGATGCGGAGAAGGCCAACCTGCGCTGGGAGGCCAAGAAGTTCCGTGCCGAGGAAGTATGGAACCGCTGGGACTACCCCTTCGAACTGGGAAACCGGGTCTTCGACGACCAGCACATGGTTATGGGCATGTACATGGCCGACAACTGGCGCGCGTTCCGCACCTGGGGACTGTCGGCGAACTCGCCGTGGGAACACGGGCATTTCTGGAAGCTGCGCGACGGCATGAACCGCAACGCCCGCACGCCGCTCAACGTGGACTGGGAGAACCTGCAGCGGCCGGGTTTCAGCCCGGACTACATCCAGGATCGGTATGAGCGGATTGACATGGCCTACGAGCGCACCGACTGGGTTCCCGCGGCCTCGGCGCAGGCCCTGCTCCGCAACAACATGCCGCTGCTCGCATACATTGCAGGCAAGCCCGCAGCGTTCACCAGCAAAGACCACAACTTCCTGGCAAGCGAGTCCGTCGAGAAGCAACTCATCATCATCAACAACTCCCGTGAAACCGTTACCTGCGAGTGCACGTGGGCGCTAGGGAACGCCGTGGCTGGAACCAAGAACATTAGCGTGAAGACCGGTGAGCAGGAACGCATTCCCCTGCGCTTCGATCTGTCGGCGGAACTCCGGTCTGGAAAGTACGAACTCGGCGCCACCGTCAAGTTCAGCACCGGCGAGACGCAGAAAGACTCATTCGCTATTTACGTTCTGCCTAGACCGCAGCCGCCGAACGCTGCCGCGAAGATTGCCGTTCTCGATCCCAAGGGCGAGACGGCGAAGCTCCTCGGCACATTGGGCGTGCAGTGCCAGACCGTTGACGCCAAGGCCGACCTCGCCGCGTTCGATACGCTGATCGTTGGCAAAGCGGCGCTTACGCCCGACGGGCCTGGGCCGGATGTCAGCCGCGTGCGCGACGGCCTGAAGGTGATCGTGTTCGAGCAGACCGCCGAGGTCCTGGAGAAGCGCTTCGGCTTTCGCGTCGCGGAGTACGGCCTGCGGCAGGTCTTCAAGCGCGTGCCCGATCATCCTTTGCTGGCAGGTCTCGACGCGGAGAACCTGCGCGACTGGCGCGGCGAGGCGACGATCCTTGCGCCGCGCCTGAAGTACACGGCCAGCCAGCGCTTCAACGGCGCATCGGCGGTCAAGTGGTGCGACATTGAGGTGACGCGCGTGTGGCGCTGCGGCTGCCGCGGCAATGTCGCGTCCGCTCTTATCGAGAAGCCCGCCTGCGGCGACTTCCTGCCGGTGCTCGATGGCGGCTTCAGCCTCCAGTACAGCCCGCTGCTGGAGTACCGCGAGGGCAAGGGCATGGTCCTGTTCTGCCAAATGGACGTGACGGGGCGGACCGAAAGCGACCCCGCCGCCGAGCGGCTCGCGCGGAACACCATCGGATACGTGTCATCCTGGAAACCCGGGCCGAGCCGCAAGGTCGTGTACGCCGGCGATCCGGCGGGCAAGCGCCACCTTGAGATGTCAGGGATATCCGTCGCGGCGTTCAACGGCGAGAACATGGCGGACGACCCGCTGCTGATCGTCGGCCCCGGTGGCGGGAAGGCGCTGCTTCCGAATGCCCCGGCCGTCGCAGATTGGGTCAAGCGAGGCGGCCACCTGCTGGCAATTGGCGACGATGATGCCGACGCCAACACGTTCCTGCCGTTCAAGGTCGCCATGAAGAAAGGCGAGCACATCGCGGCCTGCTTCGAACCCGCGGGCGCAAGTTCCCTGTTGGCGGGAGTTGGCCCTGCCGACGTGCACAACCGCGATGTACGGGAGATGCCGCTCGTGTCCGGCGGGGCCTCGGTTGTCGGCGACGGCGTCCTGGCCAAGGCCGAGAACGCCAACGTCGTCTTCTGCCAGCTTGTGCCGTGGTCGTTCGACTACACGAAACAGTACAACGTGAAGCGAACGTTCCGGCGCTCGTCGTTCCTCGTCTCGCGCCTGCTGGCCGACATGGGCGCCGCCAGCTCCACACCGGTCCTCGCGCGTTTCAGCAGCCCGGTGGACCAGGCTAAACCGGAAAAGCGCTGGTTGGACGGCCTGTACCTCGATGCTCCGGAAGAAATGGACGATCCGTACCGCTTCTTCCGCTGGTGAGGAAAGAGGGAGATCGTATGAACGCACGCGCAACGCCTCCGCCCGCGCCGGCACTACCCTGGCGCCCGGCGGCAGTGCTGCTGTGCATGTGCTGTCTGCTCAGCGGAGGTGGAAGCGCAGCGGAGGGAGTCGCGTCAATGGCAGACGGCATCACCGGGATCAGGCGTTTGGACGACACCATCGTCCGCTTTGGGAACTTCGGCGGCGACAATTGGCACATGTCATGGGCAAGCGACGACAGTCAGTACACGCTGTTGTGCGACGGCCAGGGCTACAACACGCGCCTCTTCAAGCTCGCAGGCAACCCGCCAACTCCGCGCTTCGAGGAGGTTCCCCACTATCCGAAGCTGCTTTCCGAGAAGGCGCCGAATGTCAACCGCTACTACGGCTTTGGCATTCTCGCCATGGACAACAGCATCTATCATTGTCTCAGCACGCCAAACCATGTGTTCGAACAGCCGGACGCCCGGTTCGCGGGCGCCAAGCTCATCTTCTCGCCGGACAATGGCGCCACGTGGAAGAACCAGGACGGCTCGCCGGTGAAATGGGAAGGATGGCAAGAGCGAAGTGCGGCGAACATGGTGTTCTTCAACGAGCCGGGAGAGTGCTTCTCCTTGCTCACCATCCTGCAGATGGGCAAGAACTACGCGCTGAACCAGGACGGTTACGTGTACGTCTTTTCGCCGAACGGGAGCACCGAGGGGACGATGAACCAGCTCGTCATGTTCCGCGTTCCGAAAGGAAAACTGTGCGACCGCGGCGCGTATGAGTTCTTCGTGTCGCGCAACGCGGACGGCAGCGCCACCTGGTCAAAGGACATTCGGGAGCGGGGCGTGGTGCACACGTTTCCGGCCGGGTGGGTGAACAGGAAGGTCCATCCGTACTCATGGCATCCCAGCGTGGTATACAACGCCCCGTTGGGAGTCTACATGATGGCCAACTGGGGCATGGGCACCAGGGACGGCGTTGACTGGTTTCAGAAACCGACTTACCTCGGCTTCTGGATCGCGCTCAAGCCTTGGGGGCCGTGGCGTCAGATTCACGAGGAGACCGAGTGGAAGCCAGGCAACCCCCAGGCACGATGCTATCAACCCCAGATCGCGCCGAAGTGGATCTCCGAGGACGGCAAGTCCTTCTGGCTGGTCTGGACCGACTGGGCGGGACACTATTGCTTCAACATGCAGAAGTGCGAGGTGCTCTTGAAATAGGATGGTGTAGACTCGCCGTCTTCAGTTTTCGTTGCAGAGTTTGGCACACGTTCTGGCGCGGATGAGCGACACCGGAGGAGCATTCATGAGCGAGTTTCTGAAGAATTACACGATTGAGCGCGGCCCGTTTGAAGCCACGTGGGAGTCGCTGCGGACGTACCAGGCCCCGCAGTGGTTCCGCGACGCCAAGCTCGGCATTTGGGCCCATTGGGGACCGCAGTCCGTGCCCATGTACGGCGACTGGTACGCCCGGCAGTTGTACATGGAAGGGCACGGCCAGTATCTGCACCACTGGCGCGTCTACGGCCATCCCTCCAAGAACGGCTGGAAGGACATCGTCAAGCTCTGGAAAGCCGAGAAGTTCGATCCCCAGGCCCTGATGAAGCGCTACGTCGCCGCCGGCGCGAAGTACTTCGTCGCCCAGGCAGTGCACCACGACAACTTCGACAACTGGAATTCCGCCCACAACAAGTGGAACGCCGTGAAGGTCGGCCCGCTGAAAGACATCGTGGGCCTGTGGCGCGCTGCCGCCCTGAAAGAGGGCCTGCGCTTCGGCGTCACCGAACACCTGGCCGCCTCGTTCTCCTGGTGGCGGTTCAACAAGGGCGCCGACAAGACCGGCCCCTACGCCGGCGTGCCGTATGACGGCAACGATCCCGCCTGTCAGGACCTGTACCATGCCAACAAGGGCGAGGGCGATAAGTGGATCACGGACAACGTCTGGTTCCACGAACACTGGCTCAAGCGCATCAAGGACCTCGTGGATAAGTACCAGCCCGACCTGCTTTACTCCGACAGCGGCGTCCCCTGGGACACGGTCGGCCTGAGCATCGTGGCCCACCTCTACAACCTCAACGCCAGACTGCACGGCGGCGTGAACCAGGCCGTCTACACCCAGAAGGACGTCAAGCCGGAGGTGCACGCCATCGGCGTGCTCGACATCGAGCGCGGCCAGAAGGACGAGGCGACGCCGTTCGTGTGGCAGACTGACACCTGTGTCGGCGGCTGGTTCTACAACGTCGGACAGGTCTACAAGACGCCGGCGCACGTGATCGAGATGTTCGTGGACATCGTGGCCAAGAATGGCTGCCTGTTGCTCAATTTCCCGCAGAAGCCTGATGGTACTCTCGATGACGAAAACCTGCACATCCTGAAGGTCATGGCGGACTGGATCAAGGTCAACGGCGAGGGAATCTATGGCACCCGGCCGTGGCGGGTGGCCATGGAAGGCCCGTCCAAGACCGTCTCCGGCCATTTCAAGGAGGAGGCGGTGGCGTGGACCACGGCCGACTTCCGCTTCACGAGCAAGGGCAACGCGGTCTACGCCTTCCAGATGTGCTACCCGGAGCGGCGCGAGGCGTTCATCCGCAACCTGGGGCTCGCGAAAGGCGGGAAAGTCGCCGCCGCCAAGGTGCTCGGCTACGCTGGCTCGCTCGTCTGGCGCCAGCTCGAGGACGGCCTGCTCGTCCAGTTGCCTGAGCAGAAGGTCTGCGAGCTGGTTCCGTGCATCAAGGTGGAACTGGCCTGAGCGGGCGCCGGTGCTCGAAACTGCTGCTGCTGCAATAGGCACACCGGGCCGTATGCGTCTCAGTTCCGCGCGAACGCCGCATTCACGGCGGCGCCTTCCTTGCCGGCCTTAAGCAGATGGTCTTCGGCTCGCGCGGTTTCCTTGTTGCTCAGGAGGTAGAAGGCGGCGAGCGCGTGGTCGAGGGGGGTGTCCTGCGTCGCCGCAAGCTCAAGCGCCAGGCTGCGCAGATCGGCGGGCTGCAACTGCGACCAACTCACGTCCATCTGCCCGCCGTTCTCCATCGCGGCCTTGAAGGAATCCTTCCCCGCCAGGCTTTGGATGGTGATCCGCGTTGAGAGCGCCTTGAAATCAAAGCGCACCTTTTTGCCCGCGGCGACGATGGCCGCGGCGCGCTCTTTCAGCCTGCCGTCCCACTCCTTTGCGCTGTCGGCGCTCTTCAGCTTGGCCGGAGCGGCGGAGGCAGCGGCAGCGGCGGACGGAGCCCCGCCGCTGGTGAAGGCCATGCGCATGCGCTTGGCGGAGAGCGCCTTTTGCAGGGGCTCGCAGGACTTGCGTGCCTCCTGCGCCGCGGCCGAGCCTTCGAAGTCCCGCTGAAACTTCTCGTACTGCTGGATCATGTCCGCGTAGGCGACGAGCACCTCTTTCGAATCCGCGGCGTCCTGTGTGCTCTTGGTAAGCTGCGCGTCTTTCGCCTGCAGTGGCTGCAGCTTCTCCCTGGCGATGGCCTCGATCTTCTGCATCTGCTCGCGCGCCTGCGGCACCAGTTCGCCTGCATCGCCGCGCGGCAGAACAAGCGCGAGATTCTTCAGGGCCTTGGCGTAGTCGCCTTTGGCCAGCGCTTCGGTTCCGAGCTTGAGCGCGTCCTTGTTGCTGATCGAGCCGGCCGGCTTCGACGGAAGCGGACTGAAGGCGCCGGGCCGTTCCATCAGCAGGAGGCACGTCAGGACGGCCGTCGCGGGGAACTCGCCCGGCGCGGTGAGGTCGGCCTTGTGCTTCTGGTAGTACTCGACCTCGTTCGGATCGTCATGCGACATGGCGGGAATGCTGCCGTCCTCGCGCTGGATCTCGCTCAAACGGTGGATGTGGCAGGTCGCGAACCGCGCGTAGTGCTCGGGCCCCAGCCGGTGCAGCGCCGCGCCCATGCCGAAGTAATGCAACTCGCCGTTGGCATGGCCGTGGCCGGCGTCCATGTAGTTGTCCTTCATCCAGGCGGCCAGCCCCGCGTCCCATTTGTCATCGGTGACGCCACTCCCCAGCAGGCCGAGCGTAATGAAGCCGTCGGCGCCGCCGCCGCCCATGCCGCCGTGCCAGCCCTTGCCGTAGCCAATCGTCTTCCCGTCCGACACGCCCTCCAGATACGTGCGGGTCTGTTCCATGACCGGGCCGGGGTCCAGGCCGAGGGCCTTCATCTCCTGAAACGCCGCGTAGAACATGCAGCCGATGATGGCGATGTCGGGAGCGTACTGCTTCTCCTTGGGGCGGCTGTGGAACCATCCGCCGCCCTTCTGCTGGCCCTCCGCAGCGGCCTTGGCGCCTTCCAGCAGCGCGGCCTTGTTCTCCGGCGTCAGGCCATAGCGCAGGCTGTATTCGGCCAGGAAGTACATGGCCATGCTCTTCTTCCAACTGAACCAGTCGCCGCCGATCTGCGACCCGGAAGCGAAATTGCCGTCGGGTTCGGGCTTAATCATCTCGCGGCAGTTCTTCGTGCAGACGGCCAGTTCCTTGTCGTGGTTTTCGCTGGCATCCATCAGGAACACGAAGCCGCCATAGAAGCTGTCCAGCAACAGGCCGAACATCGTCGGCTTGAAGTGCTTCTTGACGTAGGCCAGCGACTTGTTCAGCGCGGCCTGGCATTTGGGGCACTGCTTCAGGTCATACGGATGCGGTGCGGCGTCGAACGTCGCGGGACACTTCGGACACTTCCTGATGTCCTTGGCATGTGGCCATTCCTCCGGCTCGCCGCAGAACACGGGCGCCGCGCCAAGCGCCAGCAACGTTGCCGCTGCCAGCAGACGGGAAAGCACCGTAGCCGGATGTTCCATGCGTCCCCTCGCAACGAACCTCATCGTAAGAATACGACGCACGCCTATCAAGTGCGCTTACCCGAACGGGCGAGCCCGCCGCTCCACAAGACGATGACCTGAGCGGGGCTCACATCTTCGGACGACGCCGCACGCTCCGCTTGTCCCGCGGCCGGCGCATGAAGCGGGGCGGGTCAGCGCCTCTGTGTTGGATCGGCTGCTGGGGCACGCTGGAGCTCGGCCATCTTCTTCAGCATCGGCGCGGGATCAACGTCTTTGCGGTTGAGGATGGTCAGAAAGCCTTTGGGCCCAATAGACAGGCAGTGGACATAATTGGCTTCGATCCACCCCCAGCTCTTCACCGCGTAGTCGCGGCCGAACTGGTGTGGCCCATAGTCGCTCAGGTCGCACGTCGTCCTGATCACCAATTCCGGTGGCGCGGCCTTGAGCAATGCAAGCAGATGCTCGTCATCGTAGTTGCCGGTGAGCTCCGGCCGGATGTACCCGTGGAGGCCAAACGAACTCGACAAGCCGCTCAGAAAACTTAAGCCCACTCCTTGCGGCGCGGCCAGCACGCGGGTGGCCGGCGGCATCTCCGCCAGCAGGCGGACTGCTCCGGCATAGTACGTGCCGCTCTGCGGCCGGCCCGGCGGGTTGAACAGGAAGAGCCTGCCGCGCGGCCCGCTGGCTTCGGCGGTGTGCAGCCCGTAGGCGAAGACCGAGCGATCATAGTGCGCCCATGTCAACCCCAGCAAGAGCCCAAGGCCGGCGAGGCGGAATCCGGCGCTCGGGCGGCCACGCGCGCACAACCAGCGCGGAAGGTACTCAAACCACAGCAGAGCGATGGTCACCAGGCCCACCGGCAGCATGAAGAAACCGTAGTGGTAGGAGATGGTGCGCAGCAGCATGCGGGAGAGACACGCCAGACTGAACAGCCATAGCAGCACGTGCGGCAAGAGCGCCTCGCGCCGTTCCGGCCGGCGAAACCACTCCACACCAAGAACCGCGAGCACACCAATACTGACCAACGGCAGCAGCCGGAACGGGAACTCCAAAGAGAAGACGCCGGCAACGATCAGCACGCCGTAGATCGTCAGCGGCACACCAGCCGCGACCACATAACGCAACGCCGCCGGAACGCGTTGCCATGTGCTGAAGAAGGCTGCCGCGAAGACTGCTCCGGCTGCAAGGATCGAGTACAGCAGGTACAGCAGCGAAGCTCGAACGTCGAGCAGGCCCATGTTCAAGAGCAGGAACCGATGGTTCTGTTCATCCAGCGAGAAGAAGAGATTCTGACGCCCGACCTGGCTGAAGCCGGCCCGCAGGAGGAAGCAGCCGTAGACGGCCCCGATAGCAGCCGCGGCGGCAGCGTATCCCCAACCGTGAAGCTTCCAGGCGGCGCGCCGTGTCCAGATGGCTCCCGCCAGGAAAACCGCCTGCAACGACAACGCGGCAGCGAGCAGCTCCACTTTGGTCAGCGCGGTGAGCGCGAGGAAACACAGCGAAAGCACGAAATCGGACGCGCGCCATTTCTGCGCGTGCCGCACCAGAAAGTACAGGCACGCGGCAGCGGTCAGAGCGCCGTACGTGGCCGCCGGCGTGTAGGGCAGAACGAAGTTGAAGATGCCGTTAGCGGAGAGATGCCCGAAAGCACAGATGTACAGGAAAGCGACGGCTGCAGCGGCCGAGCCGGTACGCCCGGTAAATCTGCGGGCCAGGCGGTAGAGCACCCAGCACATCAACGCTGTTGTGACCAGACCGGCCGCCACGACCATGTTCAAGTGTGTGCCGAAGATCCTGAAAAGAGAGCCATTGAGGCACGGCGCCAGCGGCCCATAGTAATAGCGCACGTCGGAATAAAGCGAGCGGCCTTCGGCGAGTTGGCGGGCGACGTCCAGGTCCCGGCCACAATCAACCAGGATGTCGCCCCACTTGAGCCAGGAGAAACTCAGGCAATGCACGAACGCTGCCGCCAGAACTCCGATCACCAACAGGCGAGCGCGCGTAGGGCCTGGTCCGGAGCCGGATTGCGGGAGAGGCGTCGGGGTGGACTCCAGCATGACTGGCTGCTCAGGATAGGCTGCCGGGGAACCATGTCAACCGACAGCGCCACACGCGCCTTGAGCTGCCCGCTGTGATCCCGCTCCCCTTTCTTCAGCGTGTGCCTCTATTCCACTCCAATGGGCCGGCGAATTCGTCTTCGGGCCTTGTCTGCATTCAGGGGCGTACTATACGGGTGAGTGATGGACGAGACACAGCCCCAGAGCGCCGACGGTTCATTGCTCGCTGCTCAACAGGTATCGTTCAGCGCGCAGGTGCGAAAACACCTGCCCTTCCTTCTTCTGCTCGCCTATCTCGGCATTGTCTTCCACGGCGTCCTGTTTGCGACGCAGGGAGTGTACGAACGCGACGCGTTCTACCACGCGCGCTACTCGCAACTGCTCCCCGAACGCGGCCTGTCGCGCGAGTTCCCGTGGATGCAGTTCACGGTGTGGAACCATGCCTTCGCCGACAAGGACTTCCTGTACCACGTGCTGCTGGCGCCCTTCTGCCTGCTGTGGCCGGAGGCGTTGGATGGCGCCAAGTTCGGCACGATCGTCATGGCCCTGGCAGCACTCACGGCGGTCTACGCGCTGCTGTGCCGTCTGAAAGCGCCCTGGCCCATCCTGTGGGTCCTCCTGCTGGCCTTTGGCAGCGGCCTGTTCCTCAACCGCCTGCTGATGGTCCGATCCCACGTGCTGTCAATCTCCCTGATGGTGGTTGCGTGGTACGCCATCATGCGGGCGCGCTTCTGGCCGTGCTTTGCCGTGGCGTTCGTCTATGCGTGGTCGTACAGCGTCCCGCTGGGGATGCTTGCTACTGCCGTCGCGGCCGAGGCAGGCCGGCGACTCCTCACCAAGCCGGCGGAATGGCACCCTCGCACGATTCTTGCCACGGCCCTCGGCCTCGGCGCCGGCCTGGTGGTCCACCCGTACTCGCCCCACTCGCTCTACTCGCTGTGGATGTTCCTGCGCATATCGGCTGCCGGCGCAATGGGCGGTCCCGTGGAATTGGGGTCGGAATTCCGGCCCCTGCGCCCGGGCGACGTCATGCCGGCGCTGGCCGGCCTCGTGGGCGCGCTTCTTGTAGCTGTTGCTGGAGCTGTGCTACTGCGCCAGGGGGCCGTCAAAGGCCGTGCCCTGTCGGCGCCAGCCGCCGCGGCGCTGGGCGCAGCGCTGGCGTGGTTTGCGGCCATGTTCGTCTTCATGCGGATGGTCGAGTACTTCGCGCCGCTGGCAATCATCGCCGCGGCGCTTGTCGCGCGGGACTGGGCCGGCGACGGTCCGCCGTTCCGGGCCGTCAGCCCTCAACAGCGTCCGCGCGTACTGGCCTGCGCGCTCGCGTGCGTTCTGCTGGTCGCCGGCCTGCACGAGTTTTCCCTGCTCGGCGTGCGGGAAGTCCTGCGCACAAAGCGGCCATACTTCCCCAGTGAGCAGGCGTGGCAGCGCGGCCGGTACTTCGCTGGCGCGGCGGAATGGATGAGCAAGAACCTCAAGCCGCACGCGACGGTGATCAACTTCCACTGGGACGACTTTCCGGAGCTTTTCTATGCGGCGCCACGCCAGTACTACCTCGTGGGCCTCGATCCCACGTTCATGCGCCTGGCCTATCCGGAACACATGGCCGTGCTGGAACGCATGCGGACCGAAGCCGCGCCGCTGGACTTCGCGACACTGGGCAGGCTGTTCAACTCCGAGTACGTGATCATGCGCCGTTACCGGGCGGCCGAATATGCGCTCTTGAAGAGCCGCGCGGTTCAACCCGTCTACGAGGATGAGACCGCGGTCATCTATCGCACAGGGTTCCAGGCGACCGCGGCCGCTCAATGAGGCCGTGTCCACGGGCGGGACGCCCGTGGTACCACGAACGTCTCGTTCGTGGCATGGCGGGCTGGGCTGGGAGGGGGCGCTTGAGGCGCGCCGGGTGCCACGCCGTTATTTGTAGGACAATTTGGCAAATTGTCCTACGGGGCGTGCCCGGCGGGGGAGGCGAGCGATGAGAGGGGCCTGTCTGCTGACAGCGGCGGCGCTGCTGGCGTTCATGTTCGGCGTCGCGAACGCGGGCGACACGCAGGAAGCGGGGAACGCAGCGGACAAGGACCCCTGCACCTTCGCGACGAGGTTCAAGCTCGGGCCTGACGAGGTCGCCAGCGCGTATGGCAGGAAGTACGTCATCCTTGTAGACGGCGTGGACGCCTGTTCCTGGGAGTACGCGGGCAAGCTTGGTTTCTCCCGCCCGCGGACACCGGTCTACCAGGATCTGTCGGACGAGGCAGGCTGGCCCGCGGTCCACGTGAAGAGCGGCACGATAGCCATTGACCCCAAGGCCGGACGGTTCAGGTTCGCGGAGGGAGACGTCAAGAGCGGGATCGAGCGGCAGCATTTCGTGATGACGCCGCACGGCATGGCCAACCTGCCCGTGGTTCGCGGCCGAGTGATGCTCTGCCCCAACGGGGAGACCTGGAGCGGTATCCGCGTGGTGGACATCAGCGATCCGGCTGCACCCAAGGACCTGACTGCGCTGGACGTAGGCTGCTTCGGCAAGCAGGGCGCCGGGCTGGGCAACCGCATGTACTGTCACACGAACTACAACGGGACCACGATCCTGGACGTCTCGGACCCGTCCCACCCCACCAAGATCGGGCGCTGGCGCGTCCCGCCGCCGACGGACCATGGCAGCCACGTCGTCCCGTTCCGGCTCGCCGAAAAGGAGTATTTCTACTGCTACGTGAAAGCGGAGGGCGGCTGGAAGGATTGGCCCAAGCAGCCCGCCGAGCCGAAGGCGGGACTGCGCCTGGTGGACGTGACCGAGCCCGCGAAGCCTGTCGCCAAGAACCTGGGGCTGGACTTCATGTTCGCCGCTGTGAACGGACGCTATGCCTACCGCAGCGGGAAGGACGCCACGGACGTCTACGATATTGACAACCCCGAGGAACCACGGCGCGCGTGCAGCATCGCGGGCACTCTCGCCCATCTCTGCTTTGTCGCGAACCGGCTGTACGCTGCGCGGGGAGAATCGCTCGTCATCTTTGACAACGCCAGCCCTACGGCGCCCAAGGAGCTTGGGAAGCTCGACGGCCTTAAGAAGCTGAACGGCATCGCCGTCCACGGGAGCTGCCTGTATGCCGTGACAGACGGCAAGACGCTGACGGCTCTGGACGTCACGGACGCCGGCGCCGTCAAACGGCTGGGCTCGGCGACCGTTTCGAGGACGGAGAACTGCGCCGGCGTCACGCTCACGCCCGATGGCAAGGTGGCGATCGTCCCGGATGCGGGCGAGGGTTTCGGCCACTGGTTGTTCGATCTGGGCGATCCGGGACAGCCTCGGCAGGTTGGCCGTTACTATTCAGCGGGCGAGATTCAGCACCTGCTGGTGAGCGGCGACATGGCCACGGCGTCGTTGGAGTGGGGCGGCGTGCAAGCCTTGCTCGATGTCTCCGACCCGCTCAAGATGAAGGTCCTGGGCTATTACCACTCGGGCCGCTTCGACGATTACGCCGATGCCTTCCGGGGAAGGATCATGTACTTCGGCAAAGGGAAGAAGGACACGATGGTTGACGTCTCCGACCCGGTGAACCCCAAGGAGATCGGCTCGTACGGACCGGAGGAGCAGCCGTGGTTTCCCGTCCGGTTCTGGGCCAACACGGGGTTCACCATCGGGGACCTGAAAGGCAGGTCGGTGCTCACGACCTACGACTACAGCGACCCTCGGAACCCGAGGAAGCTCGGGCGGTGCGAGATCGGGGACGCGAAGACACACTGGAGCGATTCGCTGGCAACCGACGGCAAACTGCTGGTGGCGGTGGGCAAATCCTGGCTCGTCACCGTTGACGTCACCAATCCGGCGGTGCCGCGTGTGCTTGGCCGGCTGGACGATCCGGCCATTGACCCGCAGGGACGGTACACGTGGCAAGGCTCGGGCAGGCGGCTTGGGCTGCGGCAGGGCTTCGCCTATGGGATTCGTGGCAGCGAAGGCGCGGACGACCCGCGGATCGCCGTGTACGACGTGCGGGATCCCAAGGCGCCTTCGTGCGTATACGTCACCCCTGAAACCAGGCCCACCTTCGAGGACGACTGGTTCGACAGCCGGCTCGTGCACCAAGGCGACATGTTCAACGACCTGATCGTTGAGGGGCGGTACATGTACGTCTGCGACTACTGGGGCGGTGTGCGCGTGTACGATCTCGAGGAGCCCGCCAAACCGGCGTGCGCGGATTTCGAATTCGAGCCTTACTTCCAGCTCGTCCCCGAGAACTGGAGCCGGGGGGAATACAAGAAAGCCGTGGCCTCGGGCGATATCCACAAGTACCTGGGGCTCACCCCGGAAACGTGGGCCAGGCGTCTGGAGATCGGCCGAAAACTCGCGTGGGCGCCGATGGAATACCACCCCGGATACGAGCTCTACGCGTGGAACATCGGAGAGCTCCTGGGGGACCACCTGTGCCAGCCCAAGCTGGGAGGCGTCGCGGTCTACAAGGTCAAGCGCAGCCCCGAGGCGCCGCTCGGAAAGGTGTCGGTGCGCTCGCTGGTTGCGCCCTGATTTCCCTTAGAAGTCTGTAGTCTGTAGTCTGTAGCCTGGTTTCAGGGCAGCCCCTTGGCGAGAGCTTGAATAGCGCGGGCGACTCGTTCTCTCGTCTTCAAGATCACGGCAGGCTCCTGCGTGAAGGTGAGGTCTTTCCTGCACACTTCATCGGGGATGCCAAGCAACATCTCGGCCTCGGCGAGCTCCGGCGGGTTCCTGCCCTTGGCCTTGGCTTCCCTGACGAGTTTACGCAGGATGACGAGGTACTCATAGTCCTCGAAACCGTCCCGCAATGCCTCCAAGCGGATGGAGCTTAGAATGCTCCTGTCCGGCCCCGGATAGACGAGGTAGCCGTCGCCGTTGTACTCGCCGAAGGCCTTCGCGATCCACTCGCTCTCGATCGCGGCGATGGGCTTCGTATTCTTGCCCCAGCTCGCCGCAGACCAGTACTCGAACCCCGAGACGCCGAGTTTCCAGGAGAGCCAGCCCATGATGCGGGCGTCAATGGCGGGGTAGTCCAGAAAGAGGTTGGGGTGGTCCGACGGCCAGCAGCACACGCACCACCACACCTCGTCGCCGGCGGCCTGCCGCTCGGCCACGCGCGACTGGTGGTACTGGGCCACGTTCACGTCCCAGGTGTCGGCACAGCCGGCCAGTGCCGCGACTCCCTTGGGATCGTTCAGGCATTGCATCACGCGGAGGTCCTTTGCCGCGGACTTGGAGAGCCGGTAGTTGGCCTTGCACGCCCCCCACATGCCAGCGGGGGCCTCGTCTATGTTGTAGCTGCAGGCCATGTCGAGCCAGCCTTTTGCGCGGAGGTGGTCCGCATAGGCCGTTACGAGCGCCGTCCAGTCTTTCTGCCACTTCTCCGAGTAGCGGTCGGGGAAGCCGAACTTGCCCAACCTGGGAAAGCTGGCGATGACGAAGGCGTTCATGCCGCGGGAGACGAGAAACTCTCCCCAACGGTCCACTTCCGGGAAGTCATACTTGCCGTCCTGAAACGTCACAGGGCTGCACGGCTTGTCCCAGCCGAACCCGCACAGGGCTTTGCCGCCGGGGCCGATGCGGCTCTCACAAAGCTTCGCGTAGAGCGCCTTCTTCAACTCCTCCGCCTCCGGTTGGCCTGCGTTCAAACCGTAGAACTTGTGCGCGTTCTCGCCTGCCTCCAGGCACATGGTCTTGAGGGTCCCGCGCACGGGCACAACGAAATCCCAAACCGTCACAGTGAGCCGGACGGCGTGCGTCTCGCCATCGGGCGTGCTGACCTCCAGTTTCGCCAGATAGGTTCCGGCCGCAGCATCGCGCGGGCAACGGACGGTCACCCAGACGGGTTGCACCTTGCCGTTTTCGAGGTCAAAGGGCCTGGCTGGCAGGAGCACGTCCGCCCACCAGCCGGTGCGCGGGACGTCGTACTTGGGCTGCGTCGTCTTCACGTAGCCCACCGGATTCCACGTGACCCAAGCGGCCGGCAGCGGGCGCCCCTCCGGCTCGGCGAGCGGCTTCATGGCGACTGTCACGCCGTTGCAGGGGCGCATGGCGTTCAGCACCACGAGCTGCAGCGCCTCGGCTTCGCCTTTGGCCAGCGAGAGCGACGCTGTGCCGGCCGGCCGCCAGGACGGGCCGCCAGACCTGGGGACTCTCTCGAGCGGCGTGGCCACGCCCACGTTGAAGGACACTCTTCCCGCCACGACCTCGAACGTGCCGTCGCTGTCCACCCACGCGCTGGCGGCGCCCTGGTTGTCCACGGCGCGGATGCCGAGTTTGTAGCCTTTGCCCTTCTCGACGGCCGCGGTGTTCCAGACGTACTCAGCGGCCGGAGCAGCAATCCCCTTCGCCAATCCCTTCCAGACCAGGTCGGAGGGAGGTGCTTCGGCCACCTGGCGACCGAGGCGGACCTCGTAGGTCACCGGGTCGCCATTGGCGTCCGGCAGGGGCTCGGCCTCGCGCCAACGAATGGTGACCGAGTCTCCCACGGTGGCGCCGGCATACGTCCCAAGCAACTGCGGGGCGTAGGGGGGCACGTTGCCGCTGAACTCGTAGGCGATCGTCAGCTTCGGCCTGAGCGCCTCGACACCGAAGGTGTTGGAGCGGAAGAACAGAAAGGCGCCTTCGCTGCCCGGCTTGACGGCCTCGCGCTTCGGGTTGCTCAGCACCAGCCCATGATTGGCCTTCGGGTCATCAACCCAGGCTTGCACGGCCGCGGGGCGGAGGCTGAAGTCCACCCAACTGTTGATCTGGGTCTTCACGTCGTTCGAGCAGCGATCGCCGAAGACGTGGGCCGTGCCGGCGGGTTCCTTCTCGATGTCGTCCTTACCCTCCGCCAGAGCGCGATGCAGCGTGACCGTGTAGTTGTAATACGACCAGAACTCATCGCAGTAGTAAAGCTGGACCTTGGCTGAGACGATCCTGACGCTCTTCCCCTGGATAATCTTCTCCAGTCCGGACCACCGCAGAACGTGCCGGTAGTTGGAGAGATGCTCCAAGAGGACCTCCCGCTTCATCTTCCCCTCTCTGATCTGTCCTTCTTCCCACTGCGACACCTCGCGCTTGACGTCATCGGCCAGCTTGATCTGTCCGGGGCGAAGGCTGTCGTCCCCACCACCGTCATAGCCGTTCACGCCTTGCTGAAGCGTCACGGTGGCCGTGAAGGTGGGCTCGCCTCCCGGCGCGCGAGCGGCACAGCAAGCCAGAAACAGAAAGACGAAGGCGGCCCGTCTCAGTTCTTCAGTCTTCATAGAGAGGCTCCTTCCGGTTGTCGTTCCGCTACGTCATTTGCGTCAACGCAGATGGCGGCGCGTTCAGGGCTACCATAATCGTCGCTGCTATCTACACCGCCACATGCGACGCAGTGCGCCGGCGAGCGTTGTTACACAGCCCTTACACATCCGGCCCATTCCGGCGCGTACTATTACCGGGAGACTTTTCAAAAGGAGGTGCCGCATGAAGAACGATCTGACTGTCGTGGGCGGTTACGCGCTGGCAACGCTGGTTGTGGCGCTCGGGCTGCTGTGGCCGTACCAGGTGTCGGCGATCGGACCGGGAGAGAGCAAGACGGCGCTGATCGCCGTGCCCGTGCTGAAGACGCAGGGCTGCGAACTCTCGCTCCGCGGAACGCAGACGTCCTACAAACCTGGCGACATGCCAGGCGTGGAGATCAGAGCGGTCAACCCCGGCAGCACGCCGGTCAGCCTGACCGCGTCGCTGCATCTGATGGTCACGCCGCCCGTTAGCCCCATGGCGCGGATGATGCCCTCGGCCCGGGAGATCTGGAAAGGGGAGTGCCCCTTGGTCATCGCCGCGCAGAAGGGCGGCATTGTGTCGCTGACGCCGAATGTGAAGCTGCTGGCCGGGGCGACGGGCTACTTCGTCCTGAAGGTCGGCCAGGCTTCCACGAACGGGGCCGGCTTCGCGGTCGAAAAGCCGGCTGCTCAGGTAGCGGCGCGCACGTCGCCGGCGAAAGGATGATCCGCGATGCTTGACCGCCGCAAATTCCTGGGGGTCGCCTGTGGCCTCGGCCTGGCCGCGCTGATTCTGCCGCGGGTCAACAGCGCCGGCCCGGCGAGAGCGCGCGGGCGGCTGCTGTCCGAATGCGACGGGGCGCTCGCTGAGCTGGCGATCCAATACGTACCCGACGCCGCGCCGATTGCTGCGACGGTGTACCGTGAGTTCCTGCGCCAGTTGCCCCGCGACGTCACCGTGTACGTGCTCTGGCCGGCCAGCCGGTGACGCTGCTGTGCCCGCGCGGCGAAGCGGGCGCAGTGAACTGGCCTGCGCGAGCCGGCGACGAGCGCGTTGCCGAGGACCTGGCCGCGGCGCGGCCACAGGAGATCGCGGCGCACCGGAGCATGCTGTACTTCGACGGCGGCGACTTCATCGCCGACAGCGAAACGGTGTTCGTGACGCCCGCGGTGGCGCGGCGGAACGTGCAGCACACGGTCGAGACGCCCGCGGAACTGCGTGCGCGACTGGCCGAGAAGATCACGCAGACCATCGTGCTGCTGAAGGAGGCCCCCGACCACCACGCCGGCATGTTCATGGCGCTGGCCGGCAACCGTACGGCGGTGGTGGGCGATCCAAGCCTGGCGCGGCGGACACTGCAGGCCGCAGGCGTGCTGGGGAAGACCGTGTGCGGCGACGTGGGCGACGATTTCAGCGCTGCGACGCAGGCGCTGTTCGATGCCGTGGCCTGCCAGTGCGCCGCGGCGGGTTACCGCGTCGTGCGAATCCCAGTCGTGCCCGGGCTGGATCGCCGCACGTACATCACGTACGTCAACGGGATCATCCATCAGGGAGAACAGCGGCGCGTGGTTCACATGCCGGTCTTCGGGCACGTGCCGGAGCTGAACCGGGCCGCGGCGGAGGTGTGGCGGTCGCTGGGGTACGAGGTCCGCCCCGTGGACTGCTCGGCCGCCTACACGCACTTCGGCAGCCTGCACTGCCTTGTCAATGTCGTGCGCCGTCGAACGCAGGATTAGGAGGGTACGCGCGGATGCTGTTACAAAGCCTTTACACACAAACGCCGTGGTCTGTGTTCTTATATAGGAGAGCAGCCCGGCACGTTGAAGGGAGAGGGAACATGCGAACGATGCGATGCAGCGCAGCACTGTTGGGCCTGGTCCTGCTGGCGTGGGCAAGCGGACCGGTGGCGCACGCCCAGTCTTCGGCGGAACCTGCCTTCGCGCGGATCAGCGTTCGGCCGCTGGCCGCGAACATCGTCATCCCCCAGACGCGCGTGGTCATGATGGAAGCGCGCGAAGGGACGGGGGGGGTGCGCATGACGGAAGTGCGCGCGGAGGTCGAGATACACGAGCAGGTCGCGATGACCACGTTGGACATCAGCCTGCACAATCCTTCGCACGCGCGCCTGGAAGCGGAGTTGCTGGTGCCCGTGCCGGAGAACGCCGTCGTGCGCGGCTTCACCTTCCAGGGCTCGGGCAAGGAACCTTCGGCGGCGCTGCTCCCCAGGGACGAGGCGCGCCGGATGTACGATTCCATTGTCCGGCAGGTGCGCGATCCGGCGCTGCTGGAATTCGTCGGCTACAACCTCATCCGCAGCAGCGTCTTTCCCGTCGAGCCGAACGGCCAGCAGAAGGTGCGGCTGACCTATGAGCATATCTGCGCGGCCGAGGCCGGGCGCATTGACTACGTCCTGCCGCGCAGCGAGTCGCTGGAGTATTCCGTCCCGTGGCGCATGACGGTGCGCATCAAGTCAAAGACGCCGGTCTCGACGGTGTATTCGCCAAGCCACCGCCTGGAGGTCCAGCGGCCCGATGCGCACACCATCCTGGCGAAGACAACCGAAGAGGCGATCCACGAGGCCGGCCCGTTCCGCGTGACGTACCTGCCGCAGAGCGACGGCATGACGGCCAGCCTGCTGGCGTACCCCGACCCTAAAGTGGGCGGCGGCTATTTCCTGCTGTTGGCCGGCCTGCCCGCCAAGCCAGAGCAGCAGCCCAACGCGAAGCCGATCAAGCGGGAGATCACGCTCGTCCTGGACCGTTCGGGGAGCATGAACGGGGAGAAGATCAAGCAGGTGCGCGAGGCGGCGACGCAGATCATCGCCGGACTGGAGAGCGGGGAGTCGTTCAACATCCTGCCGTACAACGAGGCCGTGGACACATTCGCGCCCGCGGCGGTCGTCAAGGATGCGAAGACGGAAGCGGCCGCGCGGCAGTACATCGCAGGCATCCAGGCTCGCGGCGGGACGAACATCCACGACGCGCTGCTGGAAGCCCTGCGCCAGAAGCCCGCTCCGGACGTGCTGCCCATTGTTCTCTTCCTGACCGACGGCCTGGCGACCGTGGGCAACACGGCCGAAGTCGCCATCCGTGACCTGGCCACGAAGGCCAATCCGCACAAGCGGCGCATCTTCACCTTCGGCGTGGGCGTGGACGTGAACACGCCGCTGCTGGATAAGCTGGCCGATCTGACGCGCGCCACGGCCACGTTCGTGCTGCCCAAAGAGGACGTGGAAGTGAAGGTCGGCCAGGTCTTCCGGCGGCTGGAAGGTCCCGTACTGGCCGACCCCGAGCTGGCCGTGCTTGATGCCGACGGCAAGCCCGCCGTCGGCCGCACGCGCGACCTGCTGCCCAGCCGCTTGCCGGACCTCTTCTCCGGCGACCAACTGATCCTGCTGGGACAGTACATCGGCGAAGACCCGCTGAGCTTCCGCTTGAACGGGAACTTCCTCGGAGAGAAGCGCGCCTTTAACTTCAGCTTCCCGCTGGAGAAAGCCACGACGCGCAACAGCTTTGTGCCGCGGCTGTGGGCCAGCCGCAAGATCGGTGTGCTGATTGACGCCATCCGCAGCCTCGGCGCCGACCAGCAGTATACGTCGCAGCGCAGTGGCCCGCCCACCATGAGCGACCCGCGGATGAAAGAATTGGTGGACGAAGTGGTGCGGCTGTCGCAGGAGTTCGGGATCCTGACGGAGTACACGGCGTTCCTGGCGCGCGAAGGGAACGATCTGGCCGACAACCCGCGCAATCGGGAGCAGGCCAACGCGCGTTTTGGCAATCGCGCCGTGCAGCAGCGTGATGGTTGGGCGTCCGTGAGCCAGGAGAAGAACAAGGACTTTTACCGCGATCAGTCCGTGCTGAACGGCGGCAACGTGTTGATTGGGGCAGGCACTGTGGAGTTCAAAGATGGCAACACGAATGCAAATGCCCTGGAACGCATTCAGATTTCCAACGTCCAACAAAGCAGCGACCGCGCGTTCTTCAACAACGACGGGCGCTGGGTGGAGGGCCGGGTGGCCCTGCGAGCGACCAGCAACAGGGCGGCGCTGGAGCCCAAGAAGGTGATCGAGTTCGGCAGCGAGGAGTTCATGAAGCTCGCCCATCAGCTCGCCGCGGAGGGCCGGCAGGGCTCCATCTCCCTGCGCGGGGAAATCCTGCTGGAAGTAGGTAACGAGGTGGTCCTGGTGCGGAACCCCGTGGCGCCGGCCGATGTGGCGGCGAGCGAGGCGCACAACGCGAAAGCCGCTCCGGCACGGGCGCGGCGCGCGGAAAGCGCCGAAGCCGAGAGGCTGATCGAGGCGAAGAAATAGAAGCGCAGCGTGGCGCAAGCCGGAGGCATGTGCCACATAGCGAAAGGAGAAGAGCCATGAGACGAGGCGTATGGATGGTGAGCGTTCTGCTTCTGGGCCTGAGCGGCGCGCGCGCGGAAGACATTGGGGGCGCAGGCAAGCCGGCCGACGCCGAGCGTCCGCTGGTGCAGCTCGCGTTGCTGCTCGACACAAGCAACTCGATGGACGGCATGATCCAGCAGGCGAAGACGCAGTTGTGGAGCATCGTCAACGAGTTCGTCACGGCCAAACGCGCCGGCCAGCGGCCCGTGGTTCAGGTTGCGCTGTATCGGTACGGGACGCCCGCGCTGGGCGCGGAGAACGGCTACATCAAGCAGCTTCTGCCGCTGACCGACGACCTCGACAAAGTTTCGGACGAGCTCTTCAGACTGACGACCCACGGCGGGGACGAGTACTGCGGCTGGGTGATCCAGAACGCGACGAATGACCTGGCCTGGAGCACGAGCAACAAGGACTACAAGGCGATCTTCATCGCGGGCAACGAGACGTTCGCGCAGGGCAAGGTAGATTTCCGCGAGGCGTGCAAGGCGGCGATCACCAAGGGCATCGTCGTGAACACGATCCACTGTGAGGGGGCCGAGGACACCTTCTGGGACGAGGCGGCGCGGCTGGGCGACGGGCGCTTCATGCACATTGACCAGAACCGGCAGGTCGTGCAGATTCAGGCCCCGCAGGACGCGGAGATCGCCACACTGAGTGGAGACTTGAACAAGACGTACGTTGCGTACGGCGCGCGCGGCAAGGACGGCGCGGCCAACCAGGCAGCGCAGGAAACGAACTCGGCGTCACTGGGCGCTGCCAATCTCTCGACTCGTGCGTACACCAAGGCCAACGCGCAATACCGCAACGGCGGCTGGGACCTCGTGGACGCGGCGAAGGAAAAGGAGTTCAAGCTGGAGGACGTGAAGGAGGCGGAACTCCCGACCGAAATGCAGAAGATGACGGCCGAGGAACGCAAGGCGTATGTAGAGACCAAGGCGAAGGAGCGCGAGAAGCTTCAGGCGCGTATCAACGACCTGGTAAAGCAGCGAACGGACTTCGTCGCCGCGGAAGAGAAGAAGCAGGCCGAGGCGAACAAGGATACGCTGGGCAATCAGGTTCGCGCCGCGGTCCGCGAGCAGGCGGAGAAGAGGGAGTTCAAGTTCAAGTAAGCATCGTAGGGGCAGCCCTGCGAGGAAATCAGCGCGACGGAACGGGGCGGCCACGCGGGGCCGCCCCTGCGCACATCCTGTCCTTGCTGGAGACGGACGCCGGAGAGACACTGGCGGGAGGGGCCTATGAGCAGCGGCACTGTGTTGGTCATCGAAGACGACACCTCGATCCGGCGCGGCATCGTGGACGCGCTGGAACTCGGCGGTTATGCGACGCTGGAAGCCCCGGACGGCATCAAGGGCCTGTCGGCCGCATTGACGGCGCACTGCGACCTCGTCCTGCTCGACCTGGTCCTGCCCGGCCCGGATGGCTTCGAGATCTTGCGGCAGGTGCGCGAGGCGCGCCCGACTTTGCCCGTCATCATCCTGACCGCCAAGGGCGAAGAGAACGACCGGGTGCGCGGCCTCAAGCTCGGCGCCGATGATTACGTGGTCAAGCCCTTCGGGGTCCGCGAACTGCTCGCGCGAACGGAGGCCGTCCTGCGGCGGTCGCCGGAGCGGCCGGCGGGCGTGAGCCGCGTCGCGGTGCCGGACGGCGTGGCAGACCTGGCGCGGCGGGAGGTCCGTTTTCCCGACGGCAGCCGCGAGGCGCTGTCCGAGAAGGAAACGGAACTGCTGCGATACCTGGCGCAGAACAGCGGGCGGGCCATCTCGCGCGAGGAGATACTGCAGCGCGTCTGGCACTTGGACGCGAGGCACATCGAGACGCGCACGATTGACATGCACGTGGCGCGCCTGCGCGAGAAAGTGCACGACGATCCGCAGGAGCCGCGAGTGATACAGACCGTGCGCGGGAAGGGCTACATGTTTGCGGCGCCGATACCGAAGGCGGCCGCGGGGAACAAGCAATGATCCGTCCGTGGCAGGTCTGGCTGGCGTTCGCGCTGGGCGCCGCCGTCGTGCTGGGCGCGACGGGCTGGGCGAGTTGGACGGCCCTGCGGCTGGACCGCGCCAAGGCCGAAGCGCTGCGCAAAGGCGCGCTGGAAGAGAACGTGCGCCTGGCGTTGTGGCGAATGGACTCGTCGCTTTCGAGCCTTGTCGCCCAGGAGCACGGCCGGCCGTACTTCCTGTACACGCCTTTCTACCCTGCCGAGCGCGCCTACACGCGCATGTACAGCCGGATCGAGCCCAACGAAGTCCTGATGCCGTCGCCGCTGCTCACCTTCGAAGCAGCCGAGGTCAAGCTGCACTTTCAGATCGGGCCGGACAAGGAGTTTTCCTCGCCGCAAGTGCCTACCAGCAACATGCGCGACCTCGCGGAACTCGGTTACCGCACGCCTGAACGCATCGAAGCGGCGAGTGCGCTGCTGAAGGAGCTCAAGCGGCACGTCAAGCCGGAGGAACTATGCAAGCTGTTGCCCGCGAGCAGCCCCGCCGCCGGCGTTGTGGGACAAGTTGCCGACCTACCCCATAACCCGGCACAGCAGCTCGGCGAGCGGTACAGGCCCGCCAGCCAGGCATTGCTCAGCCAGCAGGAGCAGCAGAACCGCCAGGGGAACTCTCTGAACGCCGCGCAATCGAACGCCGCGAACCCGAACTGGTATCAGACGAGCGCCGTGGGCGAGGGCGTGCTGAAGCCGCTCTGGTTGGACGGCGAACTGATCCTCGCCCGCCGCGTGCAAGCCAACGGCCAGACGTGGCTCCAGGGCTGCTGGCTCGATTGGCCGCGCATCGAGAAGAACCTGCTGGCCGGCGTCAGCGACCTGCTGCCTCAAGCGCGGCTCGAGCCGATAACAGGCGCGGTCTCCGCCGACGATACCCGCCTGCTGGCCTCACTGCCCGTGCGTCTGCACCCGGGAGCTCTGCCGGTCGAGGCGGCCAACGGGATCACGCCGGTGCGGATCTCGCTGCTGATCGCGTGGGTGGCGCTGCTGCTGGCCGCCCTGCTGGTCGGGTTTGTCCTGTGGCAGGCGCTGGCGTTGAGCGAACGCCGCGGGGCGTTCGTCTCGGCGGTCACCCACGAACTGCGCACGCCGCTGACGACCTTCCGCCTCTACACCGAACTGCTTGCCGAGGGCGACCGCGTTCCGGCCGCGAAGCGGGCGACCTATCTTGAGACCTTGCGCCGCGAGGCCGACCGCCTGGGCCATCTCGTCGAGAACGTGCTGGCGTATGCGCGACTGGAGCGCAGCCGGCCGGGCGGACGCGCCGAGAATATCGCGCTTGGCACACTGCTGGAGCGGACCCGCGCGCGCCTGGCGGACCGGGCGGCGCAGGCGGGGATGAAGCTGGAGGCCGCGTTGCCCGAGAACGCCGGCGAGGCCGTCGTGCGCGCCGATCCGGGCGCGGTGGAGCAGATTCTCTTCAACCTGGTGGACAACGCCTGCAAGTACGCTGCGGCGGCGCCGGATAAGACGATCCGTCTCGAGGGGGCCGTGGACCGCGGCGCGGGGCGGGCGGCAGTAGTCGTGCGCGATCTCGGCCCCGGCCTGCGCGACACACGACGGCTCTTCCAGCCCTTCTCGAAGCCGGCGCAGGAGGCGGCCCGCACCGCACCGGGCGTCGGGCTTGGCCTGGCGCTCAGCCGGCGTCTGGCTCGCGAGATGGGCGGCGACCTTGCCTGCGACATGCGCGTGGCTGAAGGCGCGCGCTTCGTCCTGACGCTGCCGCTGGCCGCCACATAGCGGCGAAAACCAGTCCTTGATGCCCTGTCGCCGCCGCGTATGCTCGCGGACGATGAGCAGCGAGATAGACCGGCGCGATTTCGTTCGCCAAGGCAGTGCACTCGGAGTAGCGACGATGCTGGGAGCCACCTATGCCGGCGGCGCGGAGGCACCGCCCACGCCCGCCGCGAAGCTTCCGACAATCAAGCTGGGGACGCTCGAAGTCTCCCGACTCATCCTGGGGAGCAACCCGTTCTGGGGATACGCTCACCTGCCGGGGAAGGTGGGCGAGGAGATGAAGGCATACTACACCGACGAGCGGATCATGGCGGTGCTCGACGAGGCGGCGGCGCTCGGCATCACCGCCATGGCCTCACCACCTGACCAGCGCTGGGTGCAGCTCTTCGCGAAGTACCGCGAGGGCGGCGG
>JAPLOD010000680.1 GCA_026692735.1 Planctomycetota bacterium
GGTGCGACGGAGGCGCGGGGGGAAAGGGGTTCAGGGTTCCGGGTTCCGGGTTCAGGCACGGGGCAGACGGGGGGAGACGGGGACGGGGGGACGGGGAGAGGCAAAGGCGGCGACACGAACCGCACGGCGGAACAGATCGCGTACGAGACTCAGGTCGAGGAAGAAGAGCGGCAGATGTGCGCGGTGCGGACGTTCTTGTGGGACCCGCTGCGGGCCGTGTGCGCGCACCTTGAAATACCGCAGCGGAAACTGTCGTCGTTCGCCAAGGAGGTGCTCGGGGTTTCGGCGCCGGAATTGGTGGACAAGATCAAGGCGGAGGGCGTGCGCGCGCGGATGAAGGACGAACTGAAGGGCTTCATCGTTGAGCGTTCCAGGACGACGACACGAGCGGACAAAGAGACGGCGGGTTCAGGGTTCAGGGTTCAGGGTTCAGGCGCAGAGGGGAAGTCAGAGGCCGAGGAAGTCTATGAGGCGCTGCAGAAAAGCCGGAGGGCGCCGCGGTTTCATCGGACGACGTGGGCGATGAGCTATGGGTTTTCGAGTTACCCGAAATTCTTCCGGGCGTGTCTGCTGTGCTATGGGAAGACGCCGCATCAGCTCGAACTGGAGATCATCGAGGAACTGCTGAACGAAATGAAACCACAGATGGACACAGATGAACACGGATGTAAACCGACTGGGAACGGCAGGGAGGCGGGCGGCGGCGCGGTGGAGGTGGTGCGGCGCGAGTGAGGGGCGATTATAGATTTTGGATTTGCGATTTGCGATTGAACGACGAGCCACGACGACGTGGGCCTGGGGGGCATTGTCATTTGTCATTGGTCATTGGTCATTTGTCAGTGGTCATTTGGCATTTTCCTTGGCCGGGCACGAAGGGCAGGGGCGGCAACAACACCGAACTGGCAACGGACAACTGACAACTGGCAACGGACTGGTTGTGCACAATGGTGCAGTCTTGGACACGGTGAACGGCCGGGTATCGGGTATCGGGTTTCGGGTATCGGGGAGGAGCACGGAACAAAGGGCGACAGGCGAAGACGCCTCCAGGGGCTTCCTGGCTATTCCAGCGCGGCCCTTTGGGCCGCGAAGCAACTGCAGACCCATGATGCACGCGGACCGGCCGAGTCCAAAATCTTGTGTTTACGGCGGGGGAAGAGAGGGTAAGCTGCGTATTCCGTTTGTCTGGGCGGGAGTACCTTTGATCCGTTAGGAGAACTGTCATGCCAATGGTGTCGTTACGTCAGTTGCTGGACCACGCGGCCGAGCACGGCTACGGGGTGGGCGCCTTCAACGTCAACAACATGGAGCAGATCCAGGCCATCATGGAGGCGGCCAAGGAGGCCGAAGCGCCGGTCATCATCCAGGCCAGCCGCGGCGCCCGCAAGTACACCAACGACCGCTTCCTGTATCATCTCATGATGGCCGCAGTGGAACTGTACCCGCAGATCCCCGTCGCGCTGCATCAGGACCACGGCAATTCGCCGGAGACCTGCAAAAGCGCCATCGAACAGGGCTTCACGTCCGTCATGATGGATGGGTCGCTGAAGGACGACGCCAAGACGGCGGCGGACTTCGAGTACAACGTGAAGGTGACGAAGCAGGTCGTGGATCTGGCGCACCCCAAGGGCGTCAGCGTGGAAGGCGAGCTGGGCTGCCTGGGACACCTCACGGGCAAGGCCGGCGAGAAGGAAGACGGGCACGGCGTCGAGGGACAACTGAGCCGCAAGCAGATGCTCACCGACCCCGACGAGGCGGCGGCGTTCGTGAAGCGGACGGGCGTGGACGCGCTGGCCGTCGCGATCGGGACGAGCCACGGCGCGTACAAGTTCAGCAGCAAGCCGACCGGCGAAGTGCTGGCGATGGCGCAGATCGAACTGATCCACAAGAAGCTGCCCAACACGCACCTGGTCATGCACGGCAGCTCGTCCGTGCCCCAGTCGCTCCAGGACGTCATCAACAAGTACGGCGGGAGGATCAAGCCGACCTTCGGTGTGCCGGTGGAGGAGATCCAGCGCGGCATCAAGCACGGCGTCCGCAAGATCAACGTGGACACCGACTGCAGGCTGGCCATGACCGGCGCGATCCGCAAGGTGTTCGGCGAGACGCCGGAGAAGTTCGATCCGCGCGACTACCTTGGGCCGGCACGCGACGCCATGAAGGCGGTGGTGAAGGAGCGCATGATGCAGTTCGGCCAGGCCGGCTGGGCGCCGAAGATCAAGTGCAAGCCGCTGTCGGAGATGGTCGCGCTGTACTCATGATCGCTGTGGAACCGCGGGGCCTGTCCGTGAAGGAGCTGCTCGCATGGCCACGGGCAAAGTGAAGTGGTTCAACGACCAGAAGGGATTCGGTTTCATCCAGCAGGACGATGGCGGGAAGGACGTGTTCGTTCATTACACGGCGATCAATGCGTCGGGTTTTCGTACGTTGAGCGAAGGTCAGGTTGTTGAGTTCGAGATTGTCGAGGACGCGAAGGGGCCCAAGGCTCACAACGTCACGCTTGTGAAATAGCCACGGGCGGGCTCTTGGCTGTTGGCTACTGGCTATTGGCAGTTTGCGCCGCGTGCGCGCTGTTCCCAATAGCCAACAGCCGGGCGCGTTTTCTCGTGGCGCTGGAACGACGCTTGCGTAAGATCGGCAGTCCCTTCTGCGAAGCTGTCGTAGTGCGCGACAACTGGGGAGCTAGAGGCATATGGCACGGAACGCGCCCTCTTCGAAGGACCTGGTCATTGGGAAGGAGGTCCTGGCCGCCGACGGGATCGTGCTCTTGCGGCTCGACGGCTCCCTCTCAAGCTACACCTTTGACCAGTTGGAGAACACGATCCAGGAGGCATTCCAGAGCGGCATGCACAAGATCATCGTGGACGCCGGCGGCATTGACTATGTCTCGTCGGCCGGCGCGGGTGTGCTGATGAACGCCTTCCTGCAGGCGCAAGACCATCACGGCAAGATCATTGTCATGAACCTGTCGGTCAGCATGCGTGAGACGTTCAACATCCTGAACCTGACGAGCGTGATCCCGCTCGCGGCCAACCGCGAGGAAGCTCTGGCGCTGGCCAAAGGCGCGTAGGCCATCGGCGGCACGGCCGCAGCCGAACGGCCAGCAGACGGGGAGACAGGGGGAAGGAGGGACGGGGCGAGGCTGCAGGTTACAAGTTACAGGTTACAAGTTACAGAACAGCGCTGCGCACATCTGTTTGGCTGACGGGGTCGCCTACTCGCACGAACGAGACGTTCGTGCTACCAAGGGCGTGCCGCTCGTGCCCGGTCGCCTACTCGCCCAGCAGGACGCGGTTGTTGCCTTTGTAGATTTCCGGGACGTGGCCTTCGGGATCGAGGACGACTGCCCAGCCCTTGGCGCCGGCGGGCACGCCTTCCAGTTCGAAGGGCACGGCTTGCGGCGTGAGGTCCAACGGGGCGGCGATCTTCCCCAGGCTTTTGCGCGCCACGACCTGGCCCTTGTCGTCCAGCAGGGCGACCACGGCGTCAGGGACGTCGCGGGAGCCGAGGTTGTGCGCCCTGCCTGTAACCTTGCCGCCCTGGACTTTCAGTTCGGTCCTGGAAAGAGCGAGGTCGGCGCGGGCGAAGATGTCGTCCAGCTTTCGGGTCTGCTTGAGTTCCAGGACGTACACGCCCTTTTTCGGGAGGGACACCGGGATTTCCGCGGCACGCGCCAGTTCCAGCTTTTCGGTGCGTTCGGCCCTGTCGGCTTTGTCGTCGCCGTCGGCGTCCGGACCGAACGTCAGCTCGTAGTCGCCGTGCTCCAGGCGCCACACGCGCATGCGGCCCTGCAGCGGCTTGTCGGAGAGGCTGCACAACAGGAGGTTCAGGTGCGTTGCGGTGGCGGACGTCACCAGCGCGGCGTAGTCCGTGCCGAGGCCCTCCCATGTGACCGCGAAGTTGTGGTTGAGCTTGTTCCGCGTCGCGAAGCCGCCCGTGTACGCGATGGTCGGGTTGATAAGCGCGTAAAGGAAGACGCGGTCGGTGAAGCATTCGACCGTCGTGTACATGTGCCGGAAGCGCTGCAGCTCCTCGACGTCGTTCTTCAGGGCGGCGATCAGCGGCGCTTTGTTGCCGCGCAGGATGAGCTCCGCCTGCCACGTGCGCGAGATTGCTTCGCGACACTTGTCCTCGGGCACCGTGAACATGCCCATCTGCATCAGCTCCGGCAGGTGCCTGCGGCTGTACTGGTCGTGTTTGCCCGCGGCGAAGTACGCCAACAGCGGCTGCACGTACCTGGCATCGCCCGTCAAGTCGGAGATGAACGTATGCACGCACGCCTGCGAACCGTACCCGCCGTAGAGCGGCGTCTCGGCGCTCTCCTCGACGGTCTCGGTTGCCACGTTCACCAGCGTGGCGTACTTGCCGGGCTGCATGTGGTCGAGCCAGCCGCCGGCCCATTCCGTCAGCATCTTGAGCGCTTTGGGATTGCGGTTGTACCAGGCGCTCTCGAGCGTCGGATGCCACATGAGCGGGTGCGTGGAGCCGTCGCTGCCGAGCTTGCGTTCCATGCGCAGATCGGCCGCGCCGCAGTCCTGCGACTTGAAGTGGCGGTGTCCCTTCGGCGTGACGGTCGTCAGGGCTTCCGTCGAGCGCGCCGCGACCATGCAGCGCTCGGTGTACAGCGGGTCGCCGTAGAACCACCACAGCATCTGCGCTTCGTGGTTCAGGCCCTCTTCGTAGGCGTGCAGCGGGTCCATCGTGCGCCGGTTCAGTCCCTGCTCGAGCGTGCTCCGTTCCGCCGTGTCGGCCAGGCGCGCGCCGCCATCGAGGCACAGACCGCCAACGCCGTCGCGTTCGAACGCGGGGAAGCTGGCCCAGTTGCCGAACATGTCGGTGTCGTCGCCGACTTCACCGCCCAGTTCGCCGTTGGGCGTCATGCGGTTCTCGATCCACCAGCGCGCGACTTCGCGGCACTGCATCCACGCCTGGTGAGCGAGCACGGCCCATTCCGGCACGCCGGCGATCGCGTCGAAGCGGGTGGGGTAGGGCGGCATACCCTCCTTGGACTTGCGCAGGATGCCGCGGTAGAGCCACTCGTAATACTGGCGCACGGTGTCGTCGTTGCCTTCGGGGTCGAGAGCGCGGCACTGGTCGAGTGTGTCCATGATCTCGCGGACCCACGGCGCGTAGGGGTTGTTCTTCTTCTGGAAGAACTCCGTGATGTCGTCGGGCTTGTGGAAGGCGTTCCACGGCCGCGCTTCACTCATGACACAGTAGAAGCTCTTGAGGAGGAACTTGCGGTATGCGAGCGCCTCGGGGAGCGCCTGCTCGCGCGGCACGTACTGCAAGTAGATGCCGGGATACTCCAGCGTCACGGGCACATCAAACCGCAACGTGACCCACAGTTGCGTTCTGGCCGGGATGATCTGGTCCGCGAAATCGCACACGACCTGGAGCACGCCTGCCTTGTCCAGTTCGTAGTCGGCCCCGTGCAACTCCAGGCGGGGATTCAGCGGATCCTGGATGGCGAGCGAGAATGGGATTCTGCCGTCGGGTCCGGTCACGCGGCAGCCGAACCTGATAGCCGCGACCGGAAACTCTTTCTCCGTCGGGGTCGTCACGAGATGCACGCACTTGCACGGCGTAACGTCAAGCTTGGCCTCGTCGCGCGCGAACGGAGCGCCAGCCGCGCAACTCCACACCGTCCGTTCATCCGCCGCAAAGCGACTTTCAAGCTGCCGTCGGACCGCATCGCTCAGAGGAGCGGCGCTCTTTGCAGTGCTCTTCTCCACACACCATTGATGGACGTTGACAGCGTGGGTTCCCGGTGCTCGCGCATGCACGCGGTAGAAAGAACAGTCCGTAATCAGCCCGTCCGTCACATCGAAGAAGCTCACGCGGCTGGTCTTCACGGGCTGGTCGAAGAACGCGCGCGAGTTCTGCGTCTGGCCGGGGAACTCGTGGATGAGCGTGCCGCTGGCCGGGTCGTCGTACTTTGCGCAGTCGCGGTACAGCTTCGCTTTGATGCCGCCGCGAACGACGACGGCGTTGAAGCCCGCGTCGTCCGCGAACGTAATGTGCAGGCCGTCGTTGTTGTGGTACGCGTAGCCCACGCCCGCGCCCGCGCTCGGCATGTTGTATTCCCACGTCCCTCCGTCCCACTGACCGCTCTTGAGCGAGCCGTCCACTGGCGCGCCGATGAAGCCGCGCAGCGCGCGGCAATCAGTGACGCGCAGCTTGGTCACAACCAGCGGCTCCGCGCCCGCCGTAATGGGGATCGCGCGGCCCGTGGATTCGGGCGCCACCGTGCGAGCGACGCTGAGATTGCGGATGAAGAACTGGCCCGCGCCGCTGGCTTCCGTGGTGCCGACAATCAGCAGCGCCTGCCCGTCCGGGCCTGTGGTGAAGCGCGTCGCAGCGCTGACGTAGTCCTTGCTCTGCTCGATTCTCAGATCGAAGGGCTTGCCTGTATCGCCCTTCTTCTGATCGGCCTGCAGCGCCCGCACGCGGATGTACATCCGGCCCGACGCTTTGACGTCAGCCGCGAGGCAGTAGAGCGAATCCGGCCGGAGCTGCAGCTCCTGGTTGAGCGTGCAATAGCGATTGGGCGAGTTGATCCGGATGACGGGCGCGCCGGCGTCCTCACCGGCCACGAAGAAACTCTCGTCGCCTTTCTTCGCGCGCCAGTGCTTGCGGTCCTGAAGCGCGGGACCCGCAACGACGTTCGGGTCCTCGATGAAGCACAGCCCGTAGCCCTCCGTGCCCGCGTAACTGGACCCCGGCGGCCATGTGGACAGTTCCGCCTCCTGTGCGCCGGCCGTGTAGTCCTCGCGTCCGATCTTGAGGCCGAGCATGTCGCCGCGCCGGAACTCGTCCCAGCCGACGTCGCCGGCTGGAATCCTCACCTCCACCGTCCAGGAGGCGGGGCCTCTTACCGCTTTGGCCTGCCAGCTCGATCCCAGTGTCTGCATATTCGCGCCGTTGCGCCTATGCAGTTCTTCCTGCGTGCCGATGCTGTTGACGACGAACTGATCGAAGTCCAGCGTGTTCGAACCGCTGCGCAGCCACACCTCGACGCAGTCATCCGTCCAGACCCCTTCGTTGCGCAGTCTGGCCTGTGCCTTGATCTTGCCCGGCTCCGGCTCGGCGCAGGTCACGCCAATGTACAGCGCCTGCGCGTCGCAACAGAGACGCACTTCAACGCTCTTGCGGACCACGTCCGTCGAATTGGGGCGCGTCAGGCCGGTCAGGATTGCCGCCGGCGGTGCCGGACCCGGATGGGCCCAGCAGGGGTCGTCGAGCTTCCCATCGAGCGTCGGCGGCGTTGCGGTCCGAGGGATGACGACGCGGTCGGGCTGTTCGCCCGCAGCGGCCGCCGCTACGGCCAGGAAGCACAGCGCCGCAAGCAAGTCTGCCGTCAGTGTTCGCCGCTGCATGGGGGCCTTCTCCGTGATGCTCCGATCATGTATACGCCGCGGCACGCTCGCCGCCGGGGTTTTCATTCCACGAACGAGACGTTCGTGGTACCGCGTCAGAAGCTGCAAGTGCAATGAGCGGCGGAAATGCTATAGAGGAGCCATGCGGATTGCTCTGGACATCTCCAGCGCGGCGCGCCCGGACGCGACGGGCGTGGCCATGTACATCCGGCGTCTGGTGGCGGCATTTGCGCGCGTGGGCAAGGAGCACAGCTTCACGCTTGTGACGCGCGCATCGCGCCTGAAGAACCTGTTCCACATGCCGCCGCCGCCAGCGCGGAATTTCTCCAGCAAGATCCTCATCGAGGGGCTGCATCCGTTCTTCTCGCGTTCGACCCACGTCTTCCACGGCCTGGACGCGCGCCTCCCGGGCAGGTGGCTGAAGGCGAAGACGGTGGTCACGGTCCACGATGTGTTCTCGGTGCTGCAGTCTCAGGAGTTCGCGACGCCCGAGTTCCGGGAGATGAAGGCGCGGCGCTACCGGGAACTGGTCGGCCGCGCTGACAGGATCATCTGCGTCAGCGATTGCGTCAGGCGCGACGTGCAGGAGGCTCTACAGGCCGACCCCGCCAAGCTCCGCGTCGTTCACGAAGGGGGCGGGGAGGGGTTCTCGCCGCGACCGGCGGAGGAAGTGCAGGCCGTCCGCGCGAGGTACGGCCTGGACAGACCGTATCTGCTGTTCGTCGGCAGCATCAACAAGCGGAAGAACGTGCCCGCCCTGGTACAGGCATTTGCCGCGGCGCGCGCCAGAACCAGGAGCGACATGCTGTTTGCCATCGCCGGCCGCGTCGGTTATGGCGGCGAGGAAATCCGCGCGGCCATCGGGAAGTCGGCGTGCGCGGATGCCGTCAAGCTCCTGGGCTACGTGGCCGACGGCGACATCGCGCCCTTGTACACGGGCGCCCACGCGCTGCTCTTCGCCACGCTGTACGAGGGCTTTGGCATCCCCGTCATCGAAGCCTTCGCCTGCGGCTGCCCGGTCATTGGAGCGACCACCGGCAGCCTGCCCGAGGTCATCGGCGATGCCGGTCTTCTTGCGGACCCTCACTCGGTGGACTCGATAGCCGCCCAGATCGAGAAGCTGGCGACCGACGACGCGTTGCGGCGCGCGTGCATCGAGAAAGGCCTGCTGCGCGCCAAGGAGTTCACGTGGGACAAGGCGGCGGCGAAGTGCCTCACTGTCTACCAGGAATTGGCGTGAGTCAGGGGGAGCACGGCGGCAGAGCGGCGCTCGAAGCCAGCCAGGCGTTGCCGTAGCGCCGATCGCCCGTCACTTCGCGCCCGACCCACGCGGGCAGGCGGGGAAGCCGCGCGCGGCGTGATGCCAGCTCGTACTCCGCCAGCCACAGCCCTCTATGCCGGCCCTGGAACTCGTCCACTTCCCAGCCGCCATAGAGGCGCCTGATTTTCGTCAGGGTGCGCGGGCCGCACAGTCTCAGCAGGCGCCGCGCATGGTTCACCGGAATGGCGTACTCGTATTCGTCGCGTTCGCGCAGTCCGGGGCCCTTGATGGTCAGGAACGCAGCGGCCTTGCGGCCCGCGGCACCGCCTCCGTGGCGCACCGCGATCCGCACGCGCACGACAGGCTGGACCGACAGATACCCCTGGATGAGCCGCTTCCCGCGCGGCAACGGCCGCGGGAGCAGTTCACTCCGAACCAGGAACTTATGCTCGATCTCTCGTGGCATCATCCGCCTCGGAGCGTGGCACGGGGCATCCTGCCCGTGTCTATCCACGGCCTGGAAGGCCGTGCACGTGGCGCGTCACTTCTTCGCTTCGGCGGGCGCCGGCGCCGGCGGAGCGTCCTTCTTGGCATCAGGCGCGGGGCCGGGCTTAGCGGCGGTCTTGGTCTTGGCCAGCCGCTTTTGCGCCAGTTGCTCCAGGTACTTCACCTCGCGCTTCATGTCCTCATCGTTCGGACAGCATTGCACCGCCACCTTGGAGGCCCGCACGGCGTGCTCTATTCCCTCGGCGCGGTACGCCTCATAGACGACCGTGAAGTACGCGGTGCGCGCCGTGATGTACTTGGTGAAGAGCCGGTACTGCGCGACGAACTCGTCCGGCGTTACAAAGCGCGCGCCGCGGCCGGTCGCCTCGGCGATATCCGTGGTCAGCCGCGCCCAGTTGCGTTCCTTGGTGATTGCCAGCACCTTCTCGTAATCGGCCCAGTCCTTGACGAGGAAGGCGCGGAACACCCGGATGCTCAAGAGCTGGAACTCCGCGCCGGAGAGCGAGCCGAACTTGCGGGCCTCGTCGGCGGCCTTGACCATGGCATCGGCCAGCTTCACGGCTTCTTCGCGGCGCCACTTCTCCGGGGGATCGTCGAGGTCTATCGCGTCGCCGATGGCCATGGCATAGGAAGGCAGCGACAGGCGGATCCATTTCCAGTCCTCTTCCTCGGGAGTCTTGCGGTCCTGGTGCACGCGCGGCTTGTTCGGATCGGGGAACGGGCCGGGCTTGAGCAGTTCGGCGACAAGGCGCTGGTGGCCGTACTTGCCGGCATACCACAGGCCCAGGAAGGCGTATTTGCGCATGTAGTCGTTGAAGTCGTCCTCCCGCTCGAACAGGGCTTTCTCATAGAACCAGGCCAACAGCCGTTCCAGCTTGTTCAGCTTGTCCGCTTCCTCGGCGGTGGGCTGTTTCCCTTCGGCGATGAGGCGTTTCATCTTCTCGTAGGCGCTGGTCAGCCCGCCGGTGTGCTCGATCTTCAGCCGGCCGCGGGTGGCGAACATCGTCATGTCGCGCGCCACGAGGTCCCACGCTTCCCAGGGCCGGTCAATGCTGATCAACAGGCCCATGGTCTGGAGGCGCACGCTGATGAAATTCTGGCTCTGGGGAGTGGACTGCAGTTCCTTGAGCCTGGCGATCATCGGTTTCATGGAGTCGTACGACTTCTGGTTGTCGTGTTCCTCGCGCCACATCAGGGCGATGCGGAACTCCTCGTTCATCCGCGAAAGCTCTTCGTCCGGGCCGAACTGCTTGATGGCCTCATTGGTCCAGTGGATGGAGCTTTCCGTTTCGCGCACCTGCCCGTACAGGCCGGCCAGCTCGATGCAGTTCTCCGGCACGCGGTCGCCTTTCTCGATCATCTGCGTCATGGTCTCGATGCCGAGCGCGTAGAAATGGAAGTGCCAGTGGCCCTGCACGCGCTCCATGACGTCGCCGTACACGGGGTCCACGTACATGCGCGAGGAGAGCCAGTAGGGCGAGCGTGTGGGTTCGTTGTTGAAGCGGAAGAGGAAGCCCAGGCTCTTGGGGTCGAAGCGCATCGTCTTCTCTTCGTCGTAGGCGCGGAACGCCGACTCGATGGCTTTGTCCAGTTCACGATGCTTGAACATGCGCCCGGGGCCCGTATCGAGCACGTAGAATGTGTACTCGTCGGCGCCCTGCGGCTTCTCGACCCATCCGCAGGCGGCGTGCTGGGGCAGCGCCATGACGTAGCTCAGCTTGTTCTGGCGGCGCGCGAGCGTCATGAAGAACTCCGCCAGGTCGTCGCAGTCGCCGACGTAGCGCCCGCCCATGAAGCGCTGCAGCGACTCGAAGGTCGTCTGGTGGATGTCGCCGCAGTGCGCGCGGGAGCCGAGGAGGTTGGGCAGGGAGGTGATGGGGCTGTCCAGAATGTACTCGAAGAAGTACCGGAAGTAGAGGTGCAGGTAATTGGCGGTCGGCAGGACTTTGGCCATCTTCTTCAGGAAGGCGTTCATCGCTCCCATGCGCTTGCCTGTGTCCTCGATCTCGTTGAAGTTCTGGACGTCGAGGCGGCCGAACGGCGTCACGATGGCCTTGGTGCTGCCCATCATGTCCAGCAGCAGCACGTGCGGCGGGAGGCACCAGCCGGGCGGGCCGAAACCCTTGCCCACCCGTATCTCCGGCGGCATCAGGGGCGATTCGAGCAAGACGGCCAGTTCCCAGGCGGCTTTGTCGTACGTCATCTTGTCGGCGGTGACGTCATAGGTCGCGGTGACGCCGACGGCCTGATGCGTCATACGCACCGTCTTCGGCTCGAGCGCGCTGGTGTACTCGGCCACCTTCCCCGGGAAGTCGCAGAGGACGAAGAGGGCGCCGCGTTCGTCGTCGGGGTTCTTGACGGCGAACGTGGTGGCGCCGGCGGCCTTGTTGTAGAGGCGCCACACGGCGTGCTCTTCGAACGTGCGCATCTCCGCCGCTTCGTCGCCCTGCGGACTGACGCCGTTGAAGCACACCCACGGATGGGTGATCTTGGCGAAGGCTTCGCGATACGCCGTCAGCTCCTTCTTCAGGCGCTCGCCCGCGCCGGGCATATTGGCTTCGATGTAGCCCTCGTTCACCACCTCGCGCACGAACTCCCCCGGCAGGTGATCGAACCAGTCGGCCTTCTTGCTCCCGTCGGTGGCGCGCACGGCCACGGCGACGACCCGGCGGACTTCCTCCTTCGCCCCCGTGTCGCTCTCAACCGCCGCGGCCAGCGCTCTGGCCTTCTTGTTGAAGTCGTCCTCCGTCTCCTTCTCGCTGGCGGTCTTTACCTGCGGCAGCCCGCAGTAGAGCCGGTCGCCGAGGAAGATGTACTCCTTGCCGTCATCGCCTGTCCGGCGGGCCGAAGGCAGAGGCGCTTCGTCCGCCGCGCTCCACAGGTCCTGGGTCGGGATACCCGCCTTCTTCATCGCCTCCCCGAGGGCCAGCGCGTGGGCGAGCACGCGAGCGGTGCGGCGGTCGAGGTCGCGCAGTTCCACCGCGAGGCGGTAACCGTTGACTTCGAGGAACAGGCTCTCGCCAAGGGCGCCGCGCTGGAAACCCAGGCGGAGCGGCTTGTCGTCGTACGTGAGGCCAATGGTGTCGCCTTCAATCGCCCCGGCGGCGATCTTCTTGCCCTGGAAACTGTCGAGCCACGCCTTGTTGTTGCCCAACATGCCCAGCGACTGGCCCAGGGTCTTGAGCTTGGCGAGCTCCTCCTTGCCCAGCTTCCGGCTGCGCTTCTCCTCTTCGATCAGCTCATCCTTCAGCTCGGCGAAGCGCCGGCAGAGGGGCCGGAGGTCCTCGTTCTTCTCATCGAGGGCGTCGAGCTGCGCCTGGATCTTGCGCCTGGCTTCGGCGTACGCGTCACCCCGCGCGGCCATGCGCACGTCCTTCATGGCTTTCAGTTGCTCGGCACGCTTGCGCAGTATGGTGAGCCGCTTATCCAGGTCGGGATCCTGCACGGACGGCTTGTCCAGCATCTTCTTGGCGATCTCGGCGGCGCTCCCCGCGGCCGCCTCGATGCGGCCCTGCTTGTAGAGCGCGTCGGCGGCCTGCAGTTCCTGCGCGAGCTTCTCGTGCTTGCGCTTGAGCTCGAGTTTGCCGATCTCGGCGAGCAGGTTCTCCACGCGCGCGACGAGCGGGTGGTTGTCGGGGGTCTCGGCGCCGTAGAGTGCGCGCTTATTCTCAAGGCGGCTGCGCGCACCGGCCGGGTCCTTGTCAGCGTCCGCGAAGATCGCCTGCAGCTTGTCGGCCTCCTCCTTCGTGGCCGTGAAGTGGGCGATCCTGGCCTGCCACTGCCGCACCAGCTCGGGGTTCAGTGTCTGGGGACTGGTGTCCAGCATGTGCTGCGCCTTCTGAGCCAGTTCAGCCGCCGGGTCAACGCCGGTACCGGCGAAGGCAGCTTCCGCGTTCTCAAGGAGCGTCTTGACTTCCTGTTCGATGCGGCTGCGCTCAATCCCATTGGCGATGCTCATGCCCACGGCCGCAGCGACAACCAGGAAGAGGGCCACGGAGACGGCGATGATCACGGGCCGCGCGGGCGACTTGCGCGGCC
>JAPLOD010000681.1 GCA_026692735.1 Planctomycetota bacterium
CCGGCGGAGAAGGTGATCCGGTTGTCCCCCTGCCCCAGGGCCGGCAGGGCCCGCTGGGAATGCTGGATATCGTGGCCGATCTTCAGCGACTCCAGCGCGGTCCCCGCCCCTTTCAGCGTGAAGCGCAGGCGGTAGTCGTACCGCCGGTAGACCAGCTTCGCCAGGTCGAGCCGCTGCTGGCCGGAGGCGGCGATCGTCCCCGCCTGCTTCCAGTCCAGCCCGTGGTTGTCGCTGCAGGCCACGGCGATGGACCCGCCCTCGCCCACCACGGCCTTCAGGGCCGCCTCGCCGCTCAGGTACACGTAGCTCGACGGCATGCGGATGACCAGCGTGCCCGGCTTCGCGGCGTCCTTGACGCGCGGGCCCTGCGCGCCGTCTTCAAGGTTCTCGACGAGCAGCGCGCCGGCTCTGAAGGCGCCGCCGGCGAGGGGCACGTCGTATTCGTGCGTGCCGTTGCCGATGCGTCCCGGCGCGATGTCGCCCAGTTTGGCCTGGAAGGCCAGCCCCTGGCGGCCCTTCAGCAGGTCGTCCTTCGGGTTGCCGGGCACCATCAGCCCTTTGTTCGACCAGTTGCGCGTGAGGCGCTCGCCCACGCGAAGCTGGATGTTGAGCTGGTAACCCATCGAAGGGCCGTACTCGAACTCCGCCGCCTTCTGGTCGCTCCAGTCGTATTCCTGCATGTTGGAGGGCCAACCGTGCCAGCCGGCGGCGTTGATGCCGTTCTTATCGTAGAACTGACAGGCGGCCAGCAGTTCGGGGCCTTTCTTCCAGCCTTCGTCAAGCGCGAACTTGCGGAGAGCGTTGTCGTTGCCGCGCAGGCCCTTCCGGTCCGGGCTGGCCTCGAACCACCCGCGGACGGCCTTCCGCAGATCGTCCACGCTGGCGACCTTCCCATCGGGCCGCAGGAAATGGTTCATCAGCGAGCCGTCCAGCAAATGCCAGTCGTTGTCGTAGGACACTTCCGGCACGCTGTGCACGTTGATGATCCGTCCGCGCGCCGGCAGGCCGAGGTAGCGCGCCAGGCCCTCCACATTGCTCGACGCACAGCAGCACATGCCGTAGCCGTAGACGTGGATGGTCTTCATCGGATCGTGCATGTCCTCGCTCGACTGCAGGAACTCCTTAGGCGGCGCGGTTTGGTGCCGGTACCGCACGACCGTCTTCCAGATGGCAATGGCCTTGTCCTGATCGGTCATCCCGTCTTTGATGTAGGCTTTCCTCCAGTCTTCGAGCGTCGAGACGTCCTCGACCTTGTCCGATACGACCTTAATGTGGCTGACGACGCCCGGCGCGGCGTCGCCCGCGCGCAGCATGCACGCGCTCAGCAGCAGACCGGCGGCCAGCAGCGCGACGAAACGGTTGGCGATGGACCTCATGGCGTGGCCTCCAAGGGTGGCAGCTCAACTACTGCGCCAGTTCGACAATCAGACTCTTCATCGTCGGCTTGGCCGCGCAGTTGATCGTGTACGTCTCTTCCGGTTTCTGTGCGACGTGGACGTCTTTCTTCTCGGTGCCGCCTTCGTCCCAGACGTAGGTGATCTTCACCGGCCGGAAGCCGCCGTTGGGCTCCTTATAGTCGGCGTCAATCCGGAAATCGAACAGGCAGAGCGTGTTGCGCTGCTCGCCCACGAACCGCACCTGCGCGGCCTTCGTGCCGGCCGGCACATCCGAGACCACCACGTACTTGCAGCAGCCCTGGCAGGGACCGGCGGCGCGGTCCACAGTCTTGAACGTCTTGCCGCCATCGAAGGAGACCTGATAGTCCCAGCCGTCTTTGGCGTCGCGCGCGCGGTAGAAGCCGCCGAAGCGCAGCCGCGTCATCTCGGCCGGCGTGGCGATGGAGAAAGTGACATCGCCTTTGCCGCCCTCCAGCCTCAGCATCTGCGCCTGCACGCCGTTGAGCTGCGGGTGGTAGTCGGTCACAAAGACATTCTTCGCCTTGTTGGCCGGATTCGTGGTCCCCTCCATCGTGATCGTCCCTTCCTGCAGGCCCGCGCTGAAGGTGATCGTGTTCGCGCCTTGCGCCAGCGCCGGCAGCGGGCGCTGCGAATGCTGAATGTCGTGCGTGATCTTGAGCGCGTCCAGGCCGGTGCCCTTGCCTTTCATCACGAACCTCAGGCGATAGTCGTAGCGGCGATACGCGAGCGGCTTCAGGTCCAGCTTGCTCTCGCCCGACGCCGTGATCTTCGTCACGTCCTTCCAGTCGAGGCCGTTGTTGTCCGAGAACGACACCGCGATCTCACCGCCGGCGGCGACGACGGCCTTCAGCGCCGCTTCGCCGCTCAGATACACGTAGCTGCTCGGCATGCGGATGATCAGCGTGCCCGGCTGCGCGGCGTCCTTGACGCGCGGGCCCGTGGCGCTGTCCTCGATGTTCTCCACCAGCAGCGCGCCGGTGCGATACGCTCCGCCGGCCAGCGGGACATCGTATTCGTGGGTGCCGTTGCCGATGCGGCCCGGCGCAACGTCCCCGTGCTTGGGCGTATAGCGCATGTCGTTCTGGCCGGGGACGCCTTTGATGCACCCCGGGCCGTTGTTCTCGAGCATATTCGCCTGCAGGCCCTTGTTGGACCAGTTGCGCGTCAGGCGTTCGCCGGGGCGGAGCTGCACGTTGACCTCATAGCCCTGCGAGTAGCCGTACTCGTAGATGACGTTCGGCTTGCAGACGTACTCGCCCATCGTCGAATACCACCCGTGCGTGGCCGCGGGGAACCAGCCGTTGTCGTCATAGGTGGGGCATTTCGAGAAGACTTCGGGACCTTTGCGCCAGCCGCCGCCGCGCATGAAGTCACCCAGCTTCTTGTCGTTGCCCTTGTAGCCGGGGTTCTTCTGGTACCAGTCGTCGAGGCCGGCAATGAGCTCGTCCACGCCGAGCAGCTTGCCGTCCGGGCCGGGGAAGTAGGCGATGAGCGAGGCATCGAGCAGGCGCCACTTGCCGTCCCAGAAGACCTCCGGGACGCTGTGCGCCGTGATGATCCGTCCGCGCGCCTGCAGCCCTACGTACCGCGCCAGGGCCGCGACGTTCGACGCCGCGCAGCAGCACATGCCGTAGCCGTAGACGTTGAACGTCTTGATCGGATCGTGGACGTTCCCCTCGTCGTGGAGGAACTCGTTGGGCGGATTGTCCTGGTGGCGGAAGCGGTAGACGTTCTCCCAGATGGTCATGGCCTTCTGTTCGTCCGTCATGCCGTCCTTGATGAAGGACTTCTTCCAGGCTTCCAAGCTGGAGACGTCTTCCACCTTATCAGAGAGAACCTTGATGTGGCTGACGACGCCCGGTGCAGCGTCGCCCGCATGGACGATGAGAGCGCCGAGCAGCAGGCCGGCGGCCAGCAGCGCGGCGGAGCGGGTCAAACGGGTTGCCATGGCGTGAGCCTCCAGAAGGTGGCGTGCAGTTATGAATACACCGTTGCCGCGCGACAACCAGTGCAGGGCGGCGGACGGAGCGCTGTGCCGACTCTTGACATTCGGGGCAGCAGCCGCGTTAAGAGTCTCTGCCTGGACCCCGTGAACAGCGGCGGGGGTGCCACGCCATCATTGGCGTGCGGCGAAGATTGAGTTCGCGTGGGTCAGGCTGGTCCGCAAACTATAGGGAAGACCACGGAATCCTTTATCCTGTATCCAGTCTCCTGCTACTGGCAGCCAACTCCCGACTGCTGACTCTTGCCCCTGCCCATTTCTTCAGGCGCCTGGCCAACTGCGTTTCGTACGGGTTTTTGGGGCGCGGGCGGCAACGAAACGTCGGCCCAGGTTAAGAATCCAGAATTGTCAGGAACTAGACACGCTTATCCGGCGGAAACATTGGGGCTTGTGGAGGACGCAGCCTTTGGCCCGTCGAAAACCCGACATGTGCTTCCCCCAGCGCGTTTCCGCGCACGACAGATGCCTGTCGAGATTCCGACGAAGGAAGACCGGTTGACGGGACAGCGCGACCAATGCTCAACGCGCGGCGAGCAAGACAAGACACGTGATGAGAGGGAGAACAACGCGCGTAACCGATGACTGTCCCAGCAGACCCGGACACTCAACAACCTGTGACTCACAATTGGCACGCGCTGTGTGTGGTGTGCCCGCGTACCCGCCCAGCGAGCAAGGGCGGAACAGGACAACCGAGCGCGCGATGGGAAATGCGCACATAAGGTGAGGCGTTACTTCGGGTGGTTAGGACAGGTGGGAACCATCGAGGTGCAGTGGCCTCGTAGTCTTGCCATCAGCGGCCAGTAGCGGGCGGCATCTGCCGGTCCCGATGGAAGGGCACGACACGAGTCGGTGCCCGGGGAGGAGTATCTGTGAACCCAAACTTCGGCGTCTCACTGAAGGCTCGTATCGCCCTCGCGATCATCGCGGCCTCCTGCATCGCGCTCCTCTGTGTCTGGGAATCTCGTGACCCCAGGCAGGGGCACGCTCACCTGCCCGCCGCTGGCACCGCCGCCAGGATTTCGGCACATCTGCCGGAATTCCGGCAGGGGCACGCTGACCCGCCCGCCGCTGGCACTGCCTGTCAGGCCGCGGATCGCGCCGCAGCGCCGGATGCAGCACCGGCCGCGGCGGTGGCCCGGCAACGGCTGAGTGAAGCGCATGGCCGCTTGCCGCTGAGTTTCGAGCCGAACGTAGGGCAATTCGACGAACGGGTGCGGTTCGTCTCCCGCGGCAAGGGCTACGTCTTGTTCCTGACACCGGCCGAGACCGTGCTGATGCTGCGCCGCGGATCGGACGCCGCCAACGACGATGCTGCGACACAGCGCCATAGCCGCCGGCCCGGCGCCGAAGGCGGGCGTTTGGACAAGGAGGCGGTCTCCGTCGTCCGCATGCATCTGGCGGGCGGACAGCAGCCCACGGCGATGATGGGCGCGGAAGAGCAGACTGGCCGCACGAATTACTTCTTCGGGAAGGAGCCGGCGGCGTGGCGCACGGGGGTTGTGCGCTTCGGGAAGGTCCGCTGCGAGAACGTGTACCCTGGCGTGGACCTGGTGTACTACGGGAACCAGAGCGAGCTGGAGTACGACTTCGTTGTCGCGCCGGGATCGGATCCCGGCACCATCGCGATGGTTTATGAAGGCGCCGAACGTATCGAACTGGGCGGGGATGGCGGCCTAGTGCTGCATCTAGCTGGCGGGGACATCCGCCAGAGCTCTCCGGTCGTCTACCAGGACGACGGGGGCGTGCGGCACGCCATCCCCGGGCATTACGTGCTTCGCGACGACAAGTCCGTTGGCTTTGCCGTCGGCCCTTACGATAAGAGCCGCACGCTGGTGATTGACCCGGCACTCGCGTACGCCACGTACCTGGGGGGCGCGAATGCCGATCATGTGACCGGTATCGCCGCGGACAGTTCGGGAGCCGCCTATGTGACCGGCTACACTATGTCCACTGACTTCCCCGTGACGGCCGGCGTGTATACCGCCTCCAACGACGTCTTTGTCACCAAGCTGGACCCCACGGGAACCACCCTTGTCTACTCCACCTATGTGGGCGGCACCGGAGACGATGAGGGCATGGCCATCGCCGTGGACGGCGTCGGCGCCGCCTACGTGACCGGCCTCACGACTTCGGCGGACTTCCCGCCCATGAGCGCGATGCAGAGCGTGTTCGGTGGAGGCACATACGATGCCTTCATCTTTGAACTGGACTCGACCGGGAGCGGTCTGGTCTATTCCACGTTCTTCGGCGGCACCGGGGACGAGATCGGCTTCGGTATCGCCGTGGACGCTGCCGGCAACGCATACATCACCGGCCTTACCACGTCGCCGCCGCTTTCCGCGACCACTGCACCGTTGCCGACGGTCGCTCCGTATCAGGCGGCGCTGAGTGGCCCGCAGGATGCCTTCGCGGCGCAGTTCGACGCCGCGGGAAGTATCGTCTACAGCACATATCTTGGCGGGACCGGCTCGGAGTACGGCAAGGCGATCGCCGTGGACAGTGCGGGCAATGCCTACGTGACGGGAGCGACCGATTCGACCGATTTCCCCACCACCGTCGGCGCGTTCCAGACTTCTCATGCACTAACGACACCGCCGGCGGGCGCCAACGATGCCTTCGTGACGAAGCTGAGCTGGAACGGGACCGCGCTCACGCTCGCCTACTCCACCTACCTCGGCGGCGGGGACGACGACTACGGCGAAGCCATCGCTGTGGACGCCTCAGGCGCTATGTACGTGGGCGGCGAAACGCTGTCCGCGGATTTCCCGACCGCCACACCGTTCCAGGCCGCCAACCTAGGCGGCTATGACGCATTCGTCACGAAGATAGACACGACCGTCCCCCTCTCGTTGGTCTACTCGACCTATCTCGGCGGGACCGGCAGCGAATTCGTGGGCGGCATTGCCGTGGACGGCGCTGGCCATCCGTACGTCATGGGTGACACCGCGTCCACGGGTTTCCCGACCGCGGCTCCGTTCCAGGCGGCCAACGCCGGCGGCAGCGATGTCTTCGTGACCGAGTTCGCCTCAGGAGGGGACGCGCTGGTCTACTCAAGCTACCTTGGCGGCGCGGGCGACGAGACGGGTCACGGCATCGCACTGGATCCCCTCGGCAACGCGTACGTGGCCGGCGACACCACGTCCTCGGTTGCTGTCCCACCGGGCTTCCCGACAGTTGCTCCTTTCCAGGCGGACAACGCAGGCGGCAGCGACGCCTTCGTAGCCAAAGTTGTCCACGGGCCCACGGTGGTGAGCTTCAGCCCACCTAACGGCGCCACGAACGTGGGTCCAAACGCGCAGTTGGTTATCACGTTCAGCGAGAACATTTCGGCAAACACTGGGTACATCAACATCATGCAGGTGGGGACGCCCGACGTCTTGTTCGAACAGATACCAGTGGCGAGCGTGTCGGTCGTCAACAACCCGGCGGTGACGATCCCGCACGCATCGTTCATCACAACCGGCTCGTACTATGTGCTTATTGACGGAACGGCCTTCAAGGACACTGCAGGGTTCGCCTACACGGGCATCGCCGATACGACGACGTGGGCCTTCACGGTGGACGCGACGCCGCCGACCGCCACGTACGCGCCCAACGGCACGACGGTGGGAGGGAATACGACCCTCGTCATCACGTTCAGCGAGAACGTCGTGGCAGCCACTGGGAACATCGTGATCCTGCAGGCCGGGAACCCCGTCCAGACCATTCCCGCGCTGTCCGCCAACGCGGTTGTCTCGGATAACATTGCGACCATTACCCCGCCTGCGCTGTTGGCGAGTGGGCCATACTACGTGCACATTGACGCAGGCGCCTTCAAGGACCTGGCGGGGAACCCCTTCGCCGGGATCGCCGACAATGTGACGTGGGCCTTCACGGTGGATGCGTCGCCGGTGCTCGCGACCGCTTTCACGCCTGTGAACAATGCCGTTGAGGTCTCGCCTTACGCGAACCTGCAGATCACGTTCAACAAGAATGTGTTCGCGGGTCTGGGCGACATCGTGATCTACACGTACGCTGATGATATCGTCTTCCAGGTCTACAGCGCGGCCTACACGCCCGAGGTAACGATCGCGGGGAACGTGGTGACCATCGCTGCCCCGACACACCCGACGAGGTTCCAGACCGCGAAGTACTATGTGCTCATTGACCCCAACGCCTTCCAGGACTCGCTGGGCAACAACATCACAGGCAACATCACAACAGACAAGGATGCGTGGGCCTTCACGGTAGACGCCACCCCGCCCGCGATAGTGAGCCTGAGCCCGGCGAACGGCGCGACGGAGGTAGCCCCAACGGCAACCCTGAGCGTCACCTTCACCAAGAACATCGTGACGGGCTCCGGCGGCAACATCACCATCAAGCGCAAGGCGGATAACAGCGTGTTCGAGACGATCCCCGTGACATCGGCGAACGTGACGACCTCGGGCACCGTCGCGACGATCACGCCGCCGGTGCCGTTCACGACCGACACGTTTTACGTCGAGATTGACGCCACGTGTCTCCAGGACCCCCTCGGGAACCCGTTCCCCGGCATCACGGGGGCGGCCACCTGGAGCTTCACGGCGGACGCGACGCCGCCGGTGATAACGGGCCTGGACCCGGCCAACGGATCAACGGATGCGACCACGGATACGGACATGGACGTGTCCTTCAGCAAGAACATCCTGAAGGGCACCAGCGGCAACATTACCATCAAGCGCGCGGACGGCAGTGTGTTCGAGACGATTGCCGTGACATCGTCGAACGTGGAGATCTCGGGCAACGTCGCAACGATCACGCCGCCGGTGGCGTTCACTGCCGGCGCGTACTACGTCGAGATTGACGCCACGTGCTTCCAGGATGCTTTGGGGAACTTCTTCCTGGGTATCTCCGGTCCGTCCACCTGGAGCTTCACCCTCAGTGCCACGCGGCCCGTCGCGAACGCGCAGTCGCTCACGACGTTCGAGAGCACGCCTCTGGCGATCACGCTGACCGGCAGCGACCCGCAGAGCAAGCCTCTTTCCTTCACCATCGCCACCACGCCCGCTCACGGGTCGCTCTCCAATCTCGATGCCGCCACCGGCGCCATCACCTACACGCCGGCGACGGCCTACCAGGGACAGGATTCGTTCACGTTCACAGTCAGCAACGGCACCGCGACGTCCGCGGCTGCTACGGTGTCCATTGACGTGCAGCCTTCCGCGGCCCCTGCGGCGCAGCCCCTGACCGTGCTGCGCCTGTCCGGGAAGATCTTCTTCCCTGCGGGCGGCAAGGACAGCATCAAGGTCTCCGGCACCCTTGTGCCGCCGGCCGGCTTTACCCCGAGCGGCCAGACGGTGGACCTCAACGTGAACGGCGCCAAGGCGAGCGGCACCATGGACCCCAAGGGCAGGATCAAGGCTGGGACCTTCACCTTCACGCTCAAGACCACCAAGAAGGGCACGAGCTACTCGGCCATGCTCAAGAGCGGCACGTGGGCGGACGCGTGGGCCGCGGCGGGCTGCACCAACGCCGATGCCAAGAAGAAGAGTGTCGTGCTCGACGTACAGCTCAACCTCGGTGGCACGCATCTCTACGAGGGCACGAAGACTGGCAGTTGGACTGCCAAGGCCGGGGCGTCTGGCTCACTCAAGTGAACGGAAGCTGCGGGATGGATTCAGGACAACAGATTGGAAGGAGAAAGTCAATGAACACGCGAACATTCCCAATCCTTGCGGCCTTGCTCGTGGCGGCCCTCTGCTGGGGCTTGGCCCCGGCCCGCGCGGCGACGGGACCGAACCCGGCCGTCAACTACGACGTCCCCAACTGGGGTAACAGCCCGATCCTGACGAAGTTCATGGACGCGCTGCCCGGTCTGGGACCGGCCAACAAGAACAATCTCGGGCAGTACCTGCCCGTTGCGAATCCGGACACGATAACGTATCCGGGATCCGACTACTACGAGATCGCGCTGGTCGAGTATTCGGAGAAGATGCACTCGCAGTTGCCCAGGACCAAACTGCGTGGCTACGTGCAGATCAACAAGGGCACGAACCCGGTTGCGCCGCACCTCAACACAGTGGCGCCGGCGCCGGTCCATTACCTGGGACCCATTATCGTTGCCCAGCAGAACAGACCTGTGCGCGTCAAGTTCACCAACATGCTTCCCAAAGGGGCCGGGGGCAACCTCTTCATTCCCGTGGATACCACTTCCATGGGGGCGGGGTTTGGGCCGCTGAGCTACTCGTGGGATCCCATGATGCAGATGTTCATGTTTAACGGCAATGCCGAAATGTACACGCAGAACCGCGGTAGCATCCCGCATCTCCATGGCGGGTTCACTCCGTGGATCAGCGACGGGACGCCCCACCAATGGGTTGCCCCCGCCGGAGAAGCGACGAGCTACCGCAAGGGCATGTCGCTACAGAACGTGCCTGACATGCCAACCCCGGGCCCAGGGTCGGCGACTCTCTTTTGGACCAACCAGCAGAGCGCGCGGCTGATGTTCTTCCACGACCATGCCTACGGCCTCACCCGACTCAATGTCTACGCCGGGGTAGCCGCCGGGTACCTGATACAGGACCCGGTGGAGCAGGCCATGATCAACGGCGGGACCGCCAATGGCGCGACCTTCAACGCCGGAACCATCCCCGCCGACCAGATTCCTTTGGTCATCGAGGACAAGACCTTTGTGTGCGACGCCACCACACCCACGACGACGGATCCCAGCCGCTACACCAAGGCGACGGACCCTCTCTGGCGTTGGGGAGGGGGCGGCAGTCTCTGGTTCCCCCACGTGTACATGCCGAACCAGGACCCGTTCGCGCCAGATGGAGCGAGCACCTTTGGCAGGTGGGACTATGGTCCCTGGTTCTGGCCTCCGCAACTCCCGGGGACGGTCTCTGGGTCTCTGCTCCACCCCATGCCGCCGGCCATGTCCATGGTGCCCGAAGCGTTCATGGACACGCCCGTGGTCAATGGTACGGCCTACCCTTATCTCGTGGTACAGCCCAAGGCGTACCGGTTCCGAATCCTGAATGCCTGCAACGACCGGTTCCTCAACCTGCAGTTGTACTATGCCGACCCGGCCAATCCCTCGGAAGTCAGGATGGTCCCCGCGCTCCCGCACTCGACTACCACTCCCGCTCCCAACGATGGCCTGCTCCTCGAAAGCGACTCCACGCCCATCAGCACGGTAACGGGTCTCCCCGTGAACGCATGGCCGACGACCTGGCCGACGGACGGAAGGGATGGCGGCGTGCCGGACCCGCTCACGGCGGGCCCACAGATAATCCAGGTCGGCACCGAAGGCGGTCTGCTGCCGGGGGTGGCGCTGATTCCCTCCTGTCCGGTCGGCTATAACTACAATCGCAGAGACATCGTGGTCCTGAACGTCTCAACCCACGCGCTCTTTATTGGGCCGGCGGAGCGGGCGGACCTCGTCATTGACTTCTCCTCGGCTCCTCCCGGTTCCACACTGATTCTCTATAACGACTCGCCCGCGCCCGTGCCGGGCTTTGACCCGCGCAACGACTACTACACGGGCGATCCAGACCAAACCTCGTCGGGCGGCGCACCCACAACCCTGCCCGGCAAGGGCCCCAACACACGGACCATCATGCAGTTCCGGATGGCGGGAACCCCGTCCGCACCCTTCAACGTGGCCGCGCTGCAGACAGCTCTGCCGACGGCCTTCAAGGCGTGTCAGGCTCCGCCTGTCGTGACGCAAGTGGCCTATGGGGCAGGCGCCGACACGTTCTCGAGAATCCAGGATACTTCCCTGACCTACGCCCCGTTCGTCCAGACGCTTAGCGTCGCCGTTGCATCCGGAGGCAGCGGTTACACGTCTGCGCCCACTGTCACATTCATCGGTGGCGGAGGCACAGGCGCGACCGCTACAGCGATAGTAGGTAATGGCGTCGTTACCGGCGTTACGTTTACTCCGCCTGGTGGAAATGGCACAGGATACACGTCTGCTCCTACCGTCATACTCACGGGCGGCGGTGGCACAGGCGCACTTGCTGTTGCCCGTACCGCTGTTGTTGAGGAACAGACGCTTTCGAGCATCACTGTGACGTTCGGAGGCACAGGTTATACCTCTGCTCCAGATGTTACGCTTGTTGGCGGTCGCGGCGCGGGTGCTACAGAACTAGCAACAGCCAAAGCAACAATAACGAGTTCTGTTGCCAGTGTTGCGGTCACGAACGCAGGCACAGGCTATACCTCGGCTCCTACTGTCGCGTTCAGTGGTGGTGGTGGCGGCATCGGTGCCGCAGCCACTGCAACAATAGCGGGCGGTGTCGTTACCGAGATCATCGTCACGAATCCAGGTACAGGGTACACCTCTGCGCCTGGTGTCACACTTAATGGTGGTGGCGGTACGGGTGCTGCGGCTACAGCAGCCATAACAGGTGTCGTCAACAGCGTCTGGCTGACGTTCGCAGGCTCAGGTTACACTTCTGCCCCTGAGGTCGTCTTCAGCGGTGGTGGCGGCGCAGGCGCACAGGCTATCGTCATCACCTCTGCTACGGTAACGATCCCCATGCGGCCCAAGGCCATACAAGAACTGTTTGACCCGTATGGGCGGATGAACGCCACCCTGGGTGTCGAGATACCTTTCACCAATATCACGACCCAGACGACAATCCCCTACGGTTACATAGATCCTCCCACCGAGATAATCGCCATGGGTCAGACCCAGCTCTGGAAGATTACCCACAACGGTGTTGACACCCATGTGATCCACTTCCACCTGGTGAACGTGCAGTTGGTCAACCGGGTTGGATGGGACGGTATGGTGAAACCGCCCGAGCACAATGAGCTGGGGTGGAAGGAGACCATCAGGATGAACCCGTTGGAGGATGCCATTGTCGCACTGCGCGCGCTTCCTCCTGCGCTTCCTTTCAAGATTCCCGACAGCGTTCGGCCTCTGGACGTGACGACGCCGGCGGGAGCCCAGATGGGGTTCACAAACATAGACCCGAATGGGAACCCGGTTACCGTCACCAACGTGATGACCAACTTTGGCTGGGAGTATGTATGGCACTGCCACATCCTGGGCCACGAAGAGAATGACATGATGCGCCCAATGATCGTGCAGGTCACGCCAGGAGCGCCGGCGGGTCTGTCTGCCACGGCGGCCGCAGGCCCTCAGGTCAGCCTCACCTGGACTGCAGCCTCAGGCAACGTAGCCGGTTACCAGATCCAGAGGGCCACCGCGGGCGGTGCCTTCGCTGCAATCGGCACGGTCCCGGCGACCACCTTGGTCTTCACTGATACCAATATCACCTTGCCCTTGCTTGTGCTTGGCGGGACCTACCGCTACCAGGTGGTTGCCACTAACGCCTTAAGCAGCTCGGCACCCTCGAATGCCGTGACAGTCACACTCTCTGGCCCGCGAGCGCCCTCGAATCTGGTTGCCACGCCGGCTGCCGCCACTGTTGTCCCGCTGACGGTGAATCTGAGGTGGACTGACAACTCCAACAACGAGACGAACTTCAGGATCGAGAGGGCACCTGGGGCTGGGCCGTTCGTCTTGATCAACACAGTCCCGGCGAACGTGACGGCTTACGTTGACGCTGATCCCACGCTCCAGCCGAACACGGCGTATTCGTACCGAGTCCAGGCTATCAATCTGCTCGGCGCCTCCGCATACTCCAACACGGCAACTGTCACCACGACTGCTCAACCCCTGGCGGCTCCGACAAACCTGACGGTCGTCAGTGCGACCAGGACCTCCATTACCATCTCCTGGACGAACAATGTCGCCGCAAGCATCTACGTCTTCAGAAGCACAACCGGCGCTGGCGGTCCGTGGACCAATCTGACGACGCTGACGGCCGGTACGACCAAGTTCACGGACACATTGCCCCGAAACCCTGCGATCACCTATACGTACCGTGTCCAGGCGACCAGCGGCCCTCTGCTGAGTGGGTTCAGCAACCTGGTCTCCTCCAGAACGCTGCCGTAAGTCTTGTTGTGACTTTAGACGCCTGCCGCGTCAGCCGGCAGCCGCCGGTGTGACTGTCACGATGCTGGAAGTGGGCCCTCTGGGTCGAGTCCGTCGTGGCGCGCCGCCTGCCACCTCACGGCTTTGCAGGCAGTGTGGCTGGCGCGACCAGCGGTCCGTATGTCTCGGGCATCCGGTCTCGCGGGCCCACTTCGCTCCAGTGGCCGACCCAGAAGAGCGGTTCGCGGCTCGCGAGGTCCACCTCGGCCCACGCCAGGCCAGGCTGCTCTTTCTTCGATGCCAGCACGCGGCCCAGCGGATCAATCACGAGGCTCGACCCGTCGTACACACACGCCACCAGCGCCAGGCCGTTGTCGCGGGCCCTCACGCGAAAGACCGTCTCTCCTTCGGCCCGGCCGTCCTGGTCCGGGAACGTGGTCCCCCACGTGGGAGCGAAGAGAACGCGGGCGCCGCCGAGCGCGAAGGCCTCGGCCACCTCCGGGAAGAACCAGTCGTAGCAGATCTGGATGGCCACTGGCCCGAAGTCCGTCTGGAATACGGGATACTCCGCACCCGGCGTGATGCCCTTCATCCACTCCTCACGCGGCAAGTGGGTTTTGCGATACTTGCCGGCAAGGCGTCCTTCGCGATCCAGCAGAATCGCCGTGTTGTAGGCGCGCGGGCCCTCGCGTTCCGACAGTCCGGCAACGACCCACAACTGGTTTCGCCGCGCGACCGCGGCCAGCCGCTCGCTGGTCGGGCCGGGAATGGGCTCGGCCAGGTCGCGCAGATTCCTGCCGGTGCCCACCGCGAGGATGTCCTCACCGAGGCACACGGCATCGAGGTGCAGCTTTCCGGCAGCGTCAATCTGCTCGCACCACAGGTCCAGGTTCTTCTCGGGCGTGGAGTTCTGCGGTTTGAGGTAGACCGCGCCAAGCTTGACCTTGCGCGGCGCTGGGGCCGGGCACGGGACCAGGCGCGCGTTCCGCCAGAGCACCGAGCCGCCCTGAGGCCACTTGACCTCCAGTTGCACGGTGGCGCCGTCGGCCTCCGCCGGCGCGATCAGCACATCGTCGAACGCCGCGGCCGACCCCGTCATGACCGGCCCGCGGACGATCCAGCCGTGCGGGGTGAGCGGCTTGCCGGCACGGGTCCACTGCAGCCGGACCATCACGCTCCGCAAGGGCGCCGTGATGGCCTTGAGTTCGGCGGCGGCTTGCACGCGGTACGCCTGGCCGCCGCGGATGCCCGCCACTGCTTGCACCGCCCCGCCAACGCCGAACGGTTCCTGCGCTGACTCCACACGCAGGCCGCCATCGGCTTTCCGGACCGTACACGCGGCGTGGTCCCACAACGGACGCCACGCGGCCCAACCGGCGGGGAGGTCGCCAGCACCGGCGGCCGTGAAGTCCCCGTTGGCAAGCAGATTGCCAGGAACCTCGGCGGCCGCCGCGAATGCGACGGCTACTGCAGCCATGACGGCAAGACTGATAGTGGACATCGTTGCCTCCTCTTAGCCGGTGCAAAAGAGCTCGGTCTTCATCCCCTATTGTCCCAGTATCCGGCCGAACATCAAGGCTGCCGCCGGCGCGATCCGGCGCCTGGCAGCCGAGAGCCGCGGACGTCAGCGCTGCATCGCGGGCGGAAACACGTGCACGTTGGTCACCGCTTCGCCGGTCAGCTTGTCCTTTAGGTCGAGAATCATGAGGCTGTTCGCGTACTGATCGCGCGGTCGCTGCGCCGGCCAGGCTTCGTACGTAACGGTCCGCAACGCTTCTTTGCCGCCGCCATCCGCATCCGTCACCGCCAGGGCCAGCCCGAGGAACTCGCGTTTGTCGAGCGCGAACGGCTCGTGCAGGTTCAGACGGTCCGCCACCCGCAGCCGCACGCGGTAGCCGGTGGCGGTCTTCTCCCCGCTGCACGCGGCCGCCCGGTCCATCCCGTCGCCCAACCACGGGCGCAGAACGGCGGCAAAGAAGGGCTGGTCATGGACGTTGACCATCGTCTGGTGCACATCGGCGTCCACGTTGATGTCCGCGAACCGCTCCGCCGGGCGCAGATCGAAGAACAGGTTCAAGCCGTCGCGGGCAAATGCCCACTCCGAGGAGGATTCGATCTGGCTGTCGGTGACGTCCGCGTCCAGCAGAAGCTCGCCGCCGTTGCGCCGGAGCTGCCACGCTGCGACGCGCCGCCCTTCGGGCCGGTCCGTCGCGCTCTCCAGCGTGCCGCTGATGAGGTTGTCCCGGAAGTGAAGCACGGGCACGGCGCACAGATCCACCACGAACAACGCCGCGCGATCCCCGGCGCGCAGTTCGATGAGCGCCTCCGAAGCTTCCCCGGGCTTGAGCGCCGGCAGGCCCGGCTGCGGCTGGAGCGTCCACGCGGTCTTCCCGTCAAGCGCTACCTCCCCCGTGCCCCGCTGATCTCCCAGGCTCCACGTGATCCGCAGTTTCTCCCGTTCTCCACCGCCGGTATTCGGCTCAATGATGAACTCGATCCCTTTTGCGTCGGTCGCAAGCCAACGGGCGGCAGGCCGCAAGCGTACCGGCAAGCGGGTGGCCGGCTCCGCCAACGTCCGTGTTCCCTCACCGTCGCGGCCAGCAAAGCTCATCCGTTCCCACAGCGATTGCGCAATGCGATACTCGCCCAGACTGGAGGGGTGCACGCCATCCGGTCGCAGCTTCTGATGCCGCTCCAGCGTGCCCTGAAACGCCTCGAACTCCTCCTGGACGGGCACGTACAGCGCGCCCTCGGCGGCTGCCACTTCCTTGACGACACGCTGGCAGTCGCGCAGGAAGTCGTTCGCGCCATCTACACGGAAGAACGTGCGCCGGCAGGTCTCGTCTGCGAGCGTCGGGCTCATGAGAATCACCGCCGCACCCTCGGCGCGGCACTTCTGCACGAAGGCCGCCAGGTCCTTGCGGTAGGCCGCCAGAGGGGGATCGCGAGGCAGGCCCTTGACCCAGGCCCCGTTGATCGCGTTGTTCATGCCCAGCATCAGCGTGACGACCGTCGGCTTGCGGCCCTGCTCCTTGAGCCGCTTCGCCAGGTCGGACGAGGCGCTGCCCCAGACGCCGGCCTGGATGAACTCCACGTTCGCCTCCGGGTGGTAATGACGGAAGACCCGCGCGCACAGCCGCCGGTAGGTGTCGGCGTGCGTGATGCTGTCGCCGTGGAACACCCACACGTCGCCGTTCCGCAGGAAACACGCTGCGTCGCCAGCCCGCGAGGCTCCGGCAAGCAGCACGCTTATCAGCAACACAAGGAGGTTCGTCTCGCTTCTCATGGGAGCGCCGGGGTCATCCTCGCTCGCGTTCTCCAACGCTTTATTTCGGCGCCAGCAGCACCGGCACGAAGTCGCGCTGGGGCACGGCCACGGTGAAGCCGTCCGCGCCAAGCTGGACCGCAGCCCCCGTCTCGGCGTTGGATGCGGCCGTCTGCGCCGGGTCAAGGCCGCCGGCCTTCCAGTCCACGGCCACCTTCACGTCTGCGTCCTTGCGGCTGGTGTTGACGACCCAGAGCAGCGCGCGATCCTTGGTCGCGTGCGCCGAGACCAGGCAGCCGTCTTGTTTGGTGACGTAGGGGCTCGGCTTCCAGTACGGCAGGAAGCGCACGTCGTCTTCCCACAGGTGGCCGGCGTCGCACAGCTTCGGGTAGAGCGGCACCTGCTCAGGCAGGATGTCGTGGGCCAGCACCCAGCCGACAAACTGGTGCGTGTGCTTGACGTGCCATTGCGTGCGGTGGCGGTCGGACTGGCACATCATGGTCATCACCCCGCCCGCGCACGCGGAACTGCCGATGGCGCGCATGCGGCCGGCGGGCAGGACTTCGATGTAATCATCGGTCGGATTGGTGGGCTCGACGTTCTCGCCTTCAAAGAAGATGTCGCCGAACCAGGCATGGTACGCCGCGCCGCCGGAGATGTGCTGCCATAGGTTCGGATTGGGCGTGCCGTTCTCCTGGAACATGACCTTCATGCGCTTGAAGTACTCGCGCAGGCCGAGGTAGTTGTAGGCGCGCTGCAGCCGGCCGTCAGGCCGCCAGTAGGCGTTGCCGGTCAGGAAGTTCTCCTCCAGGCCGAGGTAATTTTCGTCCACGTACAGGCCGCGGAAGCCAGCCTCCTTCACCCAGCGCTGGTAGTGCCAGACGCGGAAGTCGTTCGGGCCCTTCGCGGCGGTGACGTCAGCGTTGCCGACGATGCCGGGCGTCGCCCCCCAATCCACCACCAGGCCCGGGAACTCGTTGCCGTCGTAGTCGCGGTAGCGGCCGATCGAATGGGCAATGGAGCCGACACAGGGGCGGAAGTTCGCGCGATTGCGCGTGCCGTCCAGCGCGGCCTTGGACTTGTCCATGTGCCAGGGGTACGGGCTGCAGTAGTACGGCCACAGGACGGCCCAGTCGGCGTCGGCCCAGAAGTACATCGCTGTCGTGTGCGGTATCGGGTTCTGCTGCGCACAGAAGGTGGTGCGCCAGCCTTTGGGCAGCGGGCGCGACGGGAACGTCTGCCAACCCCAGGTGATGGTGCGCGGTTCTTTCACCTCGGTGGGAATCTCGAAGAAGTTGACGCGCAGCGTCACCTTGCCGCCCTGGCGCACGAGCTCCTGCGTGGGCAGGGCCTTGTCAGGCTCGTGATTCCAGCCCTTGTCATGGTCGGCGAACCAGAGCAGAGCACGGTCGGAGTTGGTCAGCCATATGTACGGCACGAAGTCGCCGACGAGCATGCCCGAAGCGGTGCTCTGGCTGCTCCAGCGGTCGGGCAATACATCATGCACGGCGGTCCAACCGCCCGCGGTGGAGCAGAAGTGCGTGGCTTCCGCCTCCGGCAGCGTGATCTCGAGGTACAGCTTATCCACCTTCGCCGGACCGTTGCCGGCCGGAGCGATACTCAAGTCAACCTTCACGAAACCGTCGAACTCGACCCGCGTCTGCGCCGTGAACTTAAGGCCCGCGGCTTCGGCGGCGCCGGTCAGGTCGGCCTCGGCCTCGACCGCGCGCTTGACCTGCGGCGCCGCGGCCTTGACCTCGCTCTCCTTGCCTCCCTGGACCGCCACCAGGCGCATGGCGGCCGCGAGCTGGTCCACGCCGCCGTTCTTCACGCTCTGGCCCATGCCGAGGCCATCCAGCACCAGCGTCCGGTTCCACACCTGCACCGTGCCGTCCTTGGCCTGCAAGGGTGTCCACGGCGGGATGACCTTGTCCGTGATGCCGACGTTGGTGTTCATCCACTCGGCGGCATAGCGCAGGAGGTCCACGGACTTGGTCGCAGTCTTCAGCTCCTTGCCGCCCTTGTCCCGGACCGTGACGACGACGTTCGCTTTTTTGGACGCCGGATGGGGGACTTGCGGCAGCGGGTCGGGCTTCTCGTTCCTTTTCTTCTTCTCCTCGTTCGTGTCCTGAATCTTGTGTGCCTGGGCGCGCAGGTCGGCGACTTTGCGGAAGTCGTCCACGGGCACGTCCACGCCGGTCAGCGTGACCTCAGCGCCGCCATACCATTCCACAAACGGCCGCATGGGCGCCGCAGCAAGCTGCTTGCCGCCGGCGGCGTCCACGACCTTCACCTCGGCCGTCGCGGCCTGCTCGCGCCCGGGCAGGTCGAAGATGTCGGCCTTGACCAGCAGCGTGTTGGTCTCCGGCCCGTACTGCGCCGACACCGCCAGCTCCTCGATCACCGCGTCCCCCGGCCGGACCGGCTTCTGCGGCTTCCAGCCGCTGACCGGGAACGTGAAACTCTGGCGGAAGATCAGCGTGCCGTCGGCCTTGGTGGCGGTGACGGTGAAGTTGCCCTGCTTCCAATCCGAGACGTCGCCGGCGAACGTCACGACCTGCCGCTCACCGGCCTTGACCGACACATGCTTCTTCTCGGCCTTGTCGCCGTCGCCCGGGGTCTTCTTACGGTGGAACCGCACCTCAACGTCCACCTCGGCGCCGGACTTGCGCGGCGCCACCACGCCGATCGGGAACTCGTACTTGCCCGTGAAGACGGTATGCACGCCGGAAAGCTGAAGCACCGCCTCGTCGTCCATCATGTGCACCGGAATGTGCCCGGGAATCTCGGCGAAGCCCTGCGTGACGGACCACGAAGCCTGCGAGCGGGGTTTGGCGCCGTGGCAGGTCCGGCACATGAGAAAGCGCCAGACGTCGCCGTTCTTGATCGTCTCGTGCCCGAAGTCCTTGATGGGCGCCGACGCCTCGATGGTGTAGTCGGTGTCCGTCTCCTTGACCGCGATCTTCCAGTCCGCCTTCCAGCCCATGCCGGTGTAGCCGCGCGACGGGATCATCTTGATGTCCATCACGGCGGGGTAGGTGTTGATGATGTTCTGGTACGTCTCCGGCACCGCCGCCGGCGGCGTCACCCAGATCTCAACGGACGGCTCGCCGAAGTTGTAGTCGTCATTCTGGCGCGCGTACTTGGGCAGCCGCCACTCCTGGTTGCCGCGCGTGCAGCGCATCAGGAAGTACAGCCGCTCGGCATCGAACCCCAGGCTCATGACCGTGATCGTCTCGTGCAACTCGTGCTCGAAAGGCGCCAGCATGCCCTCCGTGGCGAACGCCCGGTCCCATTCGCCGGGGCTGACGACACCGTCAATGACCGGCGGCTTGTCGAACCGCGTGGCGGTGAACTCCCCGACCTGCAGGCGTTCACCCTCCGCAGGCCAGGCGGACCTCACGGCCAACAGCGGCACCCAGACCAGCAACGGCCACGCAAGCGCCTTCTTCCCGAGTCTCATGGCGTCCGTCCTCCAAAGAGCGTCACTGCCGCTTCCCTTGCGGGACGGCAGCGGTGAACCGGTTTCCCCGGCGTAGAGATTCCCGTAGTGTGCCAGAATCCCGCCGGCCATCAAGCGGCGCTCCTGTGACATGGGCGTCGCCTCAGCCAGGACGTTCGGCCCGTCCTTCCCTTCCTTCTTCCCGATTACTTCAGCTCCACTTGGGCGTCCCTCCGCACTTCGAGCTTCGCGGATTTGCCGCCCGACTCGATCGTGGAAGCGGAAACGTCCGTCTTCTCCTTCCCCTGCTTCGCGACCAGGAATTCCGGAAGGCGGACAATCCATGTGCCGTTCTCGTCGAACCTTCCCTTCTTGAACTCCTTGCCGTCCTTGTCACGCGCCACCGCCTCCGCCAGAGGGGCGCCGCCCTTCACGGTGATTGTATAGCCGGTGTAATAGCTGCCGCCGTTCAGGGAGAATTCGCTGCCCGGGAACTTGTTGTCCCCGAAGATAACGGTCGAGGCGTTGCCAAGCTCGAACCAGCGGAAATCCTTGGCGCCTTCCTTCCTGGTAAACGTGTTGCCAACGACATCGCACTGCTTCGTGGCGCAGTAACGGGTACCGATCCAGACCGGGGTAAAGTTGGAGATGACACGGTTGTTGTAGAACTGCCCGCTCTGGTCGCCGCTGGCGTAGAACGCCCACGCTTCGAGGTTGGAGCCCTTGCGTGGCTCCACCTCGATATCGAAATCGTTGTCGTAAATGTAGTTCGGACCGGCGCCCACGCTCGTGAAAATGGCGGTGGCGACACTCAGGTAGTTCTTGTGCGTGTTCTCGTAGGACCGCCCGCGCACCTTGAACTTGTTGCGGTAGATACGATTGTTCTCGCAGCCTTTCGGGTCTCCAGAGGGCCGGTTGTAGTCACTGATGCGGATGGCATTGGCGCTGTAGTCGCAGTGGTGGTACTCGTTGTTGGGCGCGGGCCCTTCGATCTCAAAGCAATTGTCGTAGACCTCGCTGTTCTTCCCCGCAACATAGATGCCCGAGCCGGAGACGGGGGCGATGTAGTTGTTGTGGATGCGATTGCCCGAGCCGCCCATGATGGCGTAGTTGTTGGTGACGGTCTGCTTGTTGCGGAAATAGCAGTCATAGACCTCGCCTTTGTCGCCAATGCCGCTCAGGCAGCCCTGTCCGCCGCTGAACGCGCAACCCGCGACTGTCGAGGGCACCTTGCCCCCGAAGTTGACCGAACCGCGGTTGTCGTGGCGGTTGATGGTGAACGGCACGTCGAGCTCGACGCGGCAGCGCTTCATGTCGGTCGGGCCCCACGCCTGGACGGCGAAGGCGCTGACGCCGGAGTTGATCAGCTTCAGGTTCTCCAGCACCAGCTTCACGCTTGCGGCGCTCGACTGGATGCAGAAGGAGCGGATACCGTCAAAGCCGTTCCTGATCGTGCCGTTGCGGATGGTCACCGTTCCCGCGCCTTGCACGTGGGGAATGTCCTTGTTCTCGTGGTAGTCGGGAAACGCGCAGGGATCCCAGCCCCGCGTGTTGACGTAGTCCAGCCACGGGTGGACCTGTTCGACAACGGCGACACCGGCGTCCAGCGCCGGCACGATATCCACGTCATCAATGACCGCGTTCGTCCGGGCGCGGATCCGCATCCGGTAGCGGCCGGCGGGTTGCTTCCACAACAGGGCGAAGATCACGCTGCCGCCAAGCTCGGGACTCATATTCAGGATGGGGCTGGCGATTGGCCGTTTCTGCCCGAGAGGGAACTTGTAGTCTATCTGCTTGCCCTGGGCGTCCTCCATGATGACGTCCACCCGCATGTCATTCTGCGCGACAGCGACGGTTCCGTAGTACGCACGGTTCGCCAAAGGCAGCTCGATAGAAGAGGAGACGATCTCCTCCCCCTCTTTCAGTTGGCAGGTGTAGTCGCCAACGATCGGGAAGAACAGGCGCGTGTTCTTGATCGTCGCGTTCGCCGCCTTCGTCAGGTCCCAGTTCTTCTCCCCTTCCTCGAAGCTGTAGTTCGGGATGTGCTTGTAGCCGCCATCGGCGAAAGTGATGGTGTGGCCGTTGAGGTCGAGGACGACGTCCTTCCCCAGAAACACCGCCGTGGTCGGGCTGGTGATGTCTTTGGTGAGGATGTACGTCGCCCCTGCCTGGGCGTAGCAGCCGGGCTGGTCTATCGGGATTTCACCTGCCGCGGGCGCACGAGGCGTGACCGGCCTGGCCGCTTCGCTCCATGGCCCCGGCGGTTCCTTGTAAGGTTGGGCTTCGGCCGCTTGGGCAACAAAGCCAGCAAGCAAGGCCATGATGGCCAGGCCCGTCGCCCTCCAAGAACGTTCCCTCATGGAAGACCTCCTTGTCGTGAGCCTGACCGTCGTTTCGGGCTGCCGGCGAGACGCCGGCGGTACACGGTCATAGACTCCCTCTCTCATTCATCCCGGTCTCTGCATACTCCACAACACGGCCTTCGAGTGCAGTCATTGGAGCACTTTCCTCGCGACCTTGCCGGGTACTTCGGGCCGCCGAGCCGCTCTTGCGGGTGAGGGGCGAACAGGCGGCCGCCAGGAGGAACAAGACGCATCGCACCATCGCACCGCAGCCGTTTTCCTCCGCTACAAAAAAGCCCGGCGATCCGATATGAAACAGCCGATTGCCTCGGGCATCCTTCGCGAAGGGAGAACCTGACGATGATTGGCTCCTCCGTATTGTGGTACCTGGTCCCGGCGTTGCTCCTTTTCGCCGCGGCCGCGTTTGCCGCTGACGCCGCCGCGCAAGCCGCACCGGCGCTCAGTGTAGCGCCCGCGCCAGCCGGTGAGGCTCTCTCGGACGACTACAAGCTGACGGTTGGTGGAATCGCCGTGCCGGTGTACGCATGCCGGGTCTCCGCCGTCCCTTTCAACCAGGTTTGGCCGGGCTACCAGCGTCCGTTGGACCAGACTGAGATGGCGGGCTTTGCGTATTGGGACATGCGCGCGCCGGTGGAGGTCGCCATTCGCTGCAAACGTGCCATCGGTTCTGCGCTGGTGCGGCCGCAGTCGCTGGGTATCAAGGCCGCTGTTGATGGAGAACGCATCAGCTTCACGCTCGCCCGGCCTCGTCCTGTCGTCGTTGAGCTTGACGGTCCCCACAACGCTCTGCATCTGTTCGCGAGTCCGTCCGAAGAGAACGCCCCCAAACCTGACGCCCCGAACGTGCGCTGCTTCGGCCCGGGCGTGCACCGGCCCGGCAAGATGGAACTGCAGAGCAACCAGACGGTGTACCTTGCCGCGGGCGCCGTTGTCTATGGGTGTCTCTCCGGCAAAGGCGTCTCCAACGTCCGCATCTGCGGCCGGGGCATTCTGGACCAAAGCCAGTTTGAGCGGGGGAAGGGCGGGGGCGCGATCAAGCTGCAGGACTGCTCGGACATCGTGATTGACGGCATCGTCATGCGCGATCCCGACGTGTGGTGCCTGAGTCTGTTTGGATGCCGCCAGGCGGCGATCACCAACGTCAAGCTCATTGGTCTCTGGCGCTACAATGCCGACGGCATTGACATCTGCAACAGTGAGAACATCACGGTCCGCGACTGCTTTGTGCGTTCGTATGACGACAGTCTGGTAGTCAAGGGGCTGAAGTGGAAGGGCAACGATTCGTACCACGAGCGGCCGGCGCGCCATATCCGCTTCAGCGGCTGCGTGCTCTGGAACGATTGGGGACGCGCCGCCGAGATCGGCGCGGAGACGTCCGCCCCGGAAGTCTCCGACGTCGTCTTTGAGGATTGCGACGTGATCCACAACACCCACATCGCGCTCGACATCCAGCACGGCGACCGCGCGGCGGTGCGCGACATCCGTTTTCAGGACATTCGCGTCGAAGTGGACCAGAATAACCCGCGGCCGCGCATGCAGGCGAAACCCGGCGAGACCTACGCGCCCGGCGCACCGAACTACTCTCCCGAACTGCTGGTCATCGTGATCCAGAAAAACTTCTACTCGCAGGACGATCAGCGCGGCAATGTCCGCGACGTGCTGTTCAAGAACATCTTGGTGACCGGCCCGCGCATGCTGGAGTCATCATTTCGCGGCTTCGACCCCGAGCACAACGTCGGCGGCGTCACGGTTGAGAATCTGCGGTTCAACGGAGAGCTTCTGAAGAAGGCGTTGGATGCCCACATCCGCATCGGCAACCATGTTCAGGACGTTCTCTTCAAGGAATAGCACTCGATGCATTTCAGGCGGGGCGCGCGCGCCGCTTTCGCACGTCGCCCACGACCCGCGCCGGCACCCCGGTAACAATGGCGTGCGCGGGCACATCCTTCGTCACCACGGCGCCGGCGCCCACCAGCGCATCTTCGCCGATCATGGTGCCCGGTAGAATAGTGGCATGGCTGCCAATGGAGGCGCCCTTCTTCACCGTTGTGGGCACGACGCTCCAGTCAGCATCGGTTTTCAGGCTTCCATCGGGGTTGACGGCGCGCGGGTACACATCGTTGGTGAAGACCACGCCGTGCCCGACGAACACGCCGTCTTCGATCGTCACGCCCTCACAGATGAAGCTGTGCGACGATATCTTGCAGCGGCTCCCGATGACCGCGTTCTTCTGAATCTCGACGAACGCGCCGATCTTGGTCTCATCCCCGATCGTGCAGCCATACAGGTTCACCAGGTCCGGATGGTGGATCACCACGCCCTGTCCCAGTTTCACGCTTTTCGCTATTGGCACGTTTGGAGCGCCTCCGCCTCACCTTGTTGCCGCCGGACGCTTGAGAGGCTGAATCGTAAATGCAACACCTCAACAAACAAGTGGTTCCCTGGCCGATTGGCTAATGCAGGCGCCTCACTCCACCTCGTATACCCGGACGTCCAGCTTCTTGAACTCGTCCCGGAAGCTCTCGCCATCCGGCTGGATGGTGCGGTTTTCCGCGGGCACGGTCACGGACTTGATCTTCCGGCCAATGGCGAAAGTGACTTGGCCTTCAGCGTCGCCGTCGTTGACCGCAAAGAGTCGCAGCTTGCCGCCGGAGCTGCGCGCCAGCGAGTGGAGCCAGCGGGGCTTGTCCGGCTGGCACTCGGCCTTCACCGACGGAACCGGTTCCACTGAAAGCAGCGCCGGCGCCGCCTGCGCGATCTCGGCCGCGACCTTCTTGAGGTCCTGCCACTGCGTCTCGAAAGGCACGTCCGGATTGCGCTTCATGTCGAACCATGAGTAGAACACCAGGCCCGTCGCGCCCTCGCAGATGCACTGCCAGGCCATGGAACGCTTTTCGGCATAACTGGGCGTACGGCCCTTCTTCTTGTCCTCCTCGTCGTAGTTGCCCCAGTTGTGCGCTTGCGGCACCTGCCACATCGGCCGCGAACACTCCACCTGGCGGAACGTCTCTATGGTCCACTCCGCCGCCATGGACGCCGGGTGCCGGCCAATGGGATAGGGGTCGCTGCCGATGACGTCGAACGTGCGGAGGTAATCGCCTATCTCACGCACCTGGAAGAGCACCGCCCACGTCGGATGGTGCGGGTCGTCTTCCTCCACCCAGCGCTGGTGAGCTTCCAGGCGCGGCATGTACGGCTGCGGCAGCTCGTCGTTGAGGTACCACGCGAGCAGGGCCGGATGATCGCGGAACTGCCGCACGGCCTCGCGCACCTTCGGCTCCTCATCGGCCTCGGTCTTGATGGACTTCGAGCAATGAGTTGCGCCGGCGTAGTAGTCCTTGACCGAGTAGATCACCTTCAGCCCCTGGTGGTGGGCCAGATCCATCTGCGTCTTGGTTGGCGAGCCGTACGGCATCAGGCAGTTGAACGAGCTATCCGCGTAAAGCTTGATGTCGGTCTCCTCGATGCTGCTCCAGTACATGCCGATAGGGAAGAACGGCTTGCCGTCCAGGATGAGGCGGCGGTGCTCGTCAATGTACGCCTTGGGCTTGAAGTCGTCGGCCATGCGCTCGAGGTCGTGCCGCACGGCCTCGAGGGCCTTGCCGTCGCGGCCGATGAGCTGCACGGACAGCGAATACTTCCCGACGGGCAGGTCCCCGACAGGGATTGTCAGGTCGCACGGGCCCGCTCCGTCGGGCTGTGCGGTGGCGTGGCCGAAGGTCCGGCTCATTGCAGGCGCCGTGATCAGCGCCAGCACCGTGACGTCCGCGGGCTTCAGGTCGTGGTCGGCGAGGTTCAGCCGCACGCGGAATCGAACATCCTTGGGTCCGGCCGCGGTGATGCGGCCGCGGTACAGCGGTGAGGTCACCACGGTCCGCATGGCGGGGTCCGTCGCGCGGACCAGTTCCACGTCGTCAAACCACGCCGTGCCCGTCATGCCCTTACGCACGTAGCAGGTGAGCGTGCAGCCGCCGGCCTCAGCGGGCACGCGGACAACGGCTTCCACCCTTGTCCAGTCGCGCGTGCCCTTGACGCCATCGGGATATGTGCCGCCCATCCACTTGCCCGCCTTGTCCTGCCATTCCATGCAGACCGTCGCGCCCGATTCCTTGCCGGCGAGGTCCTTGGTCTTGACCCACACGCTGAAGCGGTACTTGCGGCCGGGCTGCGCGGCGACCTTCTGGCCACAGAGCACATAGCGCGTCGGGGCGTCGTTGCTGTACCGCAGCGATGCCTTGCCAGTGCGAGCGGTCGAGTCATCGCGGGCGTAGACCGCCGGGTCGCCGCTCCAGTTCGCCGGCATGGACGCGTCTTTGCCGGCTTCCTCGAAGCCGCCATTGACGGCCAGATTGGGATTCGAGAGGCGGGACGGCTCTTCGGCCGCGAGGCCAGATGCGGTCACCAGAGCGAGACACGCCGCGACAGCCGGCGCGTGCCAACACGTGGACACAGCCATGGCTTGGATCATGAGGCGCCCTCCTCTGCCACAAGGATATGAGCATCACCCGGCAGCCGCCAGTCCTCATCTGCCGCGACCGGACCCGCCCCGCAAATGACGTGTGCGCCACAACCGGCGTCTGTATACTCCGTCTGTGCTCACGCTGATCAACACCAACCTCATGCAGCCGGTTATTGCGCCCATCGGCCTGGACTATGTCGCCTGCGCCGCTCGCGATGCGGGCATCGAGACCCACGTCGTTGATCTGTGCCTCGCCGAGAACACGGACCAGGCCCTGCGCGCGCATTTCCGGCGCCACAGCCCCGATCTCGTGGGCCTTTCCATCCGCAACGTGGACGACTCGTTCTGGCCCAGCGCACAGTCCTTCCTGACGCCCTTGAGCGCGCTCATCCGCTCCGTGCGCAGCATGACGGCCGCGCCCGTCGTCCTTGGCGGCGTGGGGTTCTCCATCTTTGCGCGGCGCATCGTCGCGTGGACCGGCGCGGACTATGGCATTTGCGGCGACGGCGAGACGGCACTCGTGGCGTTGTGCCGTGACCTTTCAGACCCTGAGCGCCTGGGAAACATCCCCGGACTGCTGAGCCGCACGCTGTCCAACCGGCCGGCCTGGGACAGCGCCCTCCGCGTACCCACGCGCCGCGACGCGGTAGACAACGCGGCCTACTTCCGCCTCGGCGGCCAGATCGGCCTCGAGACCAAGCGCGGCTGCCCCGCTGCATGCGACTTCTGCGCGGACCCGCTTGCCAAGGGCGCTGCCGCGCGGCTGCGCCCGCCCGCGGATGCGGCCGACGAGGCCGAAGCGCTGCTGCGGCAGGGCGTGGACGTGCTGCATCTGTGCGACGGCGAATTCAACGTGCCGTACGCGCACGCCCGTGCGG
>JAPLOD010000682.1 GCA_026692735.1 Planctomycetota bacterium
GCCGTCAAGGCGGCGGGCAAGGCCGCGGACGAAGCGGCCGCCATCACCGATGAGAAACGCAAGGCGGAAGAGCATCCCGCCGCCCTGATGTTGCTTGCCGAATTGTCCGGCGCGGGGGCGCGGGGCGCTGACACGTACAAGGAAGTGGTCAAGCTGTACCCGCAGACGCGCTACGGACTGGCCGCGCGCTACGAGCTGGCCCGGCTGTCGGGCCAGGCAGGCCGCGTTGATGAAGCCTTGGCGCAGGTCCAGGAACTGCTCGACCTGCTGGCCAAGGAAGCCGATCAGCAGAAGCTGGCGAGTCTGCGGCGCGACGCGCTCTTCGCCGCCGCCGAATTCGCGTTCCGGAAGCCCGATCACAAGAAGGCCGAGGAGTATCTCAAGGCGTACCGCGAGCTGGCCGGCGCGGCCGACCCGCGGGCCGACGATGTCGAACGGAAGCTCGCCTGGTGCCGCCAGGAAGCCGGCGACGCCGCGGGCGCCGCGCAGGTCCTCGATGCCGCGCTGAAGGCCTTCCCGAAAAGCCAGTACCGCGACGAGATGCTCTACCTGCGCGCCACCAGCGCGGCCAAGAGCGGCGCGCTGGATGAAGCCGTGAAGTTCTGCGAGATGGTCGTGGCCGAATTCCCGGCCTCGTCCTTCGCCGACGACGCCCTCTACGACGCCGCGACGATGCTTTACAAGCAAGGCAAGTTCGACGCGGCCATCGCGAAGCTGAACACCCTCCTCGAACAGAAGGAATACGCCGCCTCGACCCTGGCCACTGCCGGGCGCCAGTTGCGCGCCTCGGCGCTCCTGCAGTCCGGCAAGAACGCCGAAGCGCTGGCTGATGCCGAAGCGCTGCTCGCGAAGAGCACGGCTGAGGACGTCAAGCCCCGCCTGCCCGCGCTGCGCCTCATCAAGGCCCTCGCCCTGCTTGCTCAACCAGGCAAGGAAGCGGAAGCCGAGACGATACTGAGCGAGTTGATCCAGGCCGGCCCGCCGACAGCGCCGGAAGTGCGGCAGGCGCAGTTGCGCCGCGCCCACCTGCGTTTCGACGCCAAGAGGTACGCGCAGGCCAAGGAGGACTTCGCCGCGCTGGCTGCCAATCCCGGGCAGGCGGCCGCCGCCGACGCGCTGGATTGCACGCTGCGGCTGGCCTTATGTCACAAGGAACTCAAGGAAACCGCCGAGGCGAAAGCGGTGCTGGAGAAACTCGCCCAGCAGAAACTCGAGGGCGTGCCGGCGTTCGAGGTGCCCTTCCAATTGGGGAACCTGGCGTTCGAGGCCGCCGACCACGCGGCGGCGGCGGCGCAGTACGAACGCGCGCTGGCGGCGGCGACGTTGAAGGACCTTCCCGCGCCGGCCCGCAGTGCCGCGAACCTGAACCTGGCCTGGTCGCTGAAGCGCATGAAGGAGCCCGCCAAAGCCGAGAAAGCGTTTGCCGAGGTGCTGAAGTGCGACCCCGACGGCCAGTACGCGGCGGAGGCGCTGTACGAGCGCGGGCGCCTGCTGGACGAGCTGAACAGGATGGACGAGGCGCTGCAGACCTGGAAGGAGCTGCTCGAGCGCAAGCCCGACAGCCCGCAGGCGGAGAAAGCGCTGTTCCTGCGCAGCCAGAAACTCGCGCAGGCCGGCCGTCCCGCCGAAGCCATACCGAGCTTCGAGAGTTACCTCGCGAAGTACCCGAAGGGGCCCGCGCTGCGCGAAGTGTACGCCGGTCTGGGCGAATGCCGGCTGCAGGCGGGCGAGAACGATGGCGCGCGCGAAGCGTTCACCAAAGCCCTGGGCGAGAAAGGGCTGGACGCGGACATAGACGACGTCGCCGAACGGGCACTGCTGGGCCTGGCCGAGCTCAGCATGAAGAAGGGCGAGCCGCTGGCCAGCAAGAAGCTGGCCTTGCGCATCCTGACCGAGCGCCCCGCCTCCGCCTGGCGCGATCAGGCGTACTTCATGGCCGGGAAATGCAGTGAGCAGCTCAATGAACCGGAGAAGGCCATCGGGTATTACCGCAAACTGCTGGCCGAGCATCCGAAGAGTACTCACGCCGACGCGGCAACCGAACGCCTGAAGGCGCTGGGCGCGCCGAAGTAGATCTGTCGCGACGCGTGCAGTCTGTTCGGGCCGGGCTGGAGCAGACGTATGAGCGATCCTGAAACGCCCCCGAGAAAGCACGGCTGTCTGCCCATCCTGGCACTCCTTGCCGGCTTGGCAGTCTTCTTCGTGGCGGTGACAGGGCTGATCATCTGGCAGTCCTTGGGCTGGCTGAAGAACGCGCCTGAAGAGCGCGTCGCGACGTACGAGCCGCTGGAGATCTCGGAGGGGGAGCGCGAGGACGTCAACCGCATCATGCAGGCCGTGGACGCCGCCAAGACCCAGGGCGCCCTCGTGGACGAATACGTATCGCCGACAGTCTTCAACGGCGTATTCCAGGCCATCATCGAAGGGGAGAAACGCCAGGGCACCGCCAACAAAGACGCGCCGCTTTTCGTCCGCGGCTCAATCGTGAACGGCCACATGGCGGTGAAGCTGACGACCCCCGTGAAAGACGGCCAGCCGGCAACGCCGCCGCCTGAGCCCAAGACGCCCATGCTCGTCCTGCCGGAACGCAAGTACATCAACGCCGAGGCCGTTTTCGACATCGAGATCGTGGATGGCGTGATCACGCGAGCCAACGTGCATAGGCTGGTGCTCCGCGACCGCGAGGCGCCCCTCACTTCGCGGTTGGTGCTCGACTATATTGTCCTGGCCCAGTGGAAGAAGATGAGCCGGGAAGAGCAGAACAAGCCCGACAACAAGCTCGCCGCCGTCAAACTCCTGCGGCTCGAAGGCGGCCGCGTGCACATCGTCCTGGACGGTCTGAAACTGGCGGAGGCGGAACGGCGCCAGCAGCACGAGCCTGTGCAGGGCGAGTTCTGAGGTTTGTAGGACAATCTGCCAGATTGTCCCGGTGGGCTTGGGGCGCGGCGCACGTGCGGTTCGGAATGCATCTGGCGTTCAGCAACGGCCCGCGGCGCGCCAGGGAAATCGGGTGCCGCAGCCTGCAGGTCTTCTGCGGCAACCCGAGAGGCTGGCACAAGACGCCGCTGGAGCCGGCGTTCGTGGAGCGGTTCCGGGCCGATGCCGCCGCGGCGGGCCTTGAGCCGGTCGTAGTCCATGCGACCTACCTGATCAACATGGCCGCGCCCGACGCGCGCCTCTACGAGCGTTCGCGCAAGGCGCTGGTGACGGAACTGGAGCGCGCCGTGCAGATCGGCGCCCACTACTACGTGATCCACTGCGGCCACCACATGGGCTCCGGGGCGGCGGCGGGCCGCAAGCGCGTCGCAACGTGCTTGCGTGAGGCGCTCAACCGCGTGCCGCACGGTCCGCCAATCCTGCTTGAGAATGCCGGCGGCAGCGGCACCGAGCTTGGCGCAACCTTTGAGGCCCTCGCGGAAATGCTGGACGCGGCCGGCAGTCCGCGGCTGGGAGTATGCCTGGACACCTGCCACACGCTGATCGCCGGTTACGAAATCCGCACGCCTGAAGGCGTCGCCGCCACGCTCGATCATCTGGCGCGCACGGTCGGCCTGGAACGGCTGCGCTGTCTGCACGTCAACGACGCCAAGGGCAACCTGGGGTCGCATCTGGACCGCCACGAGCACGTCGGCCGCGGTCACATTGGCGCGCATGGCTTTCGCGCGTTCTTTGCGGACCGGCGGCTGTGGCATCTGCCAGCCATCCTGGAGACGCCGAAAGACGCGCCCTGCGCCGATCCGGACAACCTCTGGCGCGCCATCGGCATCGCCATCGCCGCGGGCGCGACCAGCGTCGCGGAATCCGGACGCAGACCGAGGCGTATCCGTCCCGACGTGGTGCCCGCGCGCCGCCGCACCAAGGCAAAACCGCTGGCAAAAAAGAAATCCGGCGGCAAGATGAGAGCGGCGCGAAGAAAGCAACGCAGGAGTCCATGACGTAATGCCCAGCCTCAGAACCTCCGCTCTGTTACTCGCTCTACTCTGTGCGGTCAGCTTCCTTCCGGCGGCTGAGGAGTTCGCGGAGATCCAGGCGAAGGTGGTCTCCTTCAAGCTGGATAACGGCCTGACGGTCATCCTCTACCGGCGCGGCGACGCGCCCGTGATCGCGTGTGTCACCTACGTGAAGGTTGGCTCGACGGACGAACAGCCCGGCATCACGGGCATCGCTCATCAGCTCGAACACCTGGCCTTCAAAGGCACGCCCAACATCGGCACGAAGGACTACGCGGCAGAACAGGCGGCCTTCGCCGGGATAGACAAGCTGTACGCGGAGATTCAGAGCTTCGAACAAGAACTGCCGGCCGGCGCGCGCGAAGGCTTCCAGACGCTGCTGGCGAAGAGCGCCACGACAGGCTCGGCAGCGGGCGCCGACAAGACCGAGCAACAGGCCGCAGCACTGGCGGCTGAGTGCGAGAAGGCCGGCCAACCGCTGAAGGACGACAGGAAAGCGGCGCTGCTGCGTTACGTGCAGACGTTCGCCGAAAGGGTGCGGGGCGCGGAACAGTACGTCGAGCAGAACCAGTACGCGAACGTGATTGACCGCAACGGCGGCACGGGGCTGAACGCCTTCACCAGCGCGGACCGCACCGTGTACCATGTCTCGCTGCCCGCCAACAAGCTGGAACTGTGGGCGTCGCTGGAGACGGACCGCTATCTCAACACCGTCCCGCGCCAGATCGAGAAGGAGAAACAGGTAGTGCTGGAAGAGCGCCGGATGCGCAGCGAAACCAGCCCGTTCGGAAAACTGTACGAAGCGTTCCTCGGCAAGGCGTTCACCGTGCATCCCTATGGCACGCCGACCATCGGCCGCCGCGAGGATATCATCGGCTACACGCGCGCCAAGGTGCTCGATTTCTACCGCAGGCATTATGTGCCGGAGAACACGATCGTCGCCGTCACCGGCGACATTGACGTGGAGCAGACGCGCAAGCTGTTGAGCGATTACTTCGGCCGCATTCCGAAGAGCCCCGCTCCCGACAGGCAGATACCCGTCGAACCGGCCCAGGACGGCGAGCGGCGCGTGGAGGTGAAGTTCCCGGCGCAGCCGATCCTGCTGGTCGGGTTCCACGTCCCGGAACGCAACCACCCCGATACGCCGGCGCTGGAAGTGCTCGACGAGGTCGCTTCGTCGGGGCGCTCATCGCGGCTCTCCACGCGCCTCGTGAAGACCGGCAAGGCCAACAGCGCCGGCTGCTGGCTCAGCCCCGGCGCGCGCTTCCCGCGGCTGTTCATCTTCAGCACGGAGCCGCCGGAAGGAGTAGCACTCGACGACCTGGAAGCGAACCTGCTGGCCGAGATCGAGAAGCTCAAACAGGAGCCGCCCACGGCGGAAGAGATGAAACGCGTGCTCACGGGATACCGCGCGGGGGTGCTGCGCAGCCTGCGCTCGAACCTTGGGCTGGGGATGGCGCTGGCGGATTATCAGGCCTTGAGCGGCGACTGGCACAGCCTGTTCCACGACATCCAGCTCATCGGCGCCGTCAAACCCGACCAGGTGACCGCCGCGGCCGCCAAATATCTGACCAAGCAGAACCGCACCGTCGGCCGCCTCGTGCCACTGGAGACCGCGGCAACGCCGGCGGGCCCGGACAAGGTGCTCGGCGTGCCCGTGAAGTAGAAACCGACCCGCCAGACTCGTTGACCGACGGGACAACGGCGGGTACACTAATTGGTGTCGGAGTGCACGTCAGAGGGCGGATCGTCATGGGCGCGGTTACAAACGAAGTCTGTCATTATAGCGAGATGAGAGACCGCTTTCGCGGCGAGTGGGTCCTGGTAGCCGATCCTGAGACCGATGCACAGTCGCAGGTCGTTGCCGGGAAAGTTCTGTGGCACAGCAAGGACCGGGACGAGCTGTATCGAAAGGCCAGAGAGCTTGGGCCGCGAAACAGCGCCATTCTGTATTTCGGCGAGATTCCAGCCGATGTGGCGGTTGTGCTATGAGCCGCCCCTTCAGCCCCGCGGCCGGGTTGGTGGTTGTGCAGACGCGGCTTGTGGGCCCTGGCGGTACCGTGCTCGCTCGACTTGCCCTGGATACCGGCGCCACGGGCTCGATGCTCAACTGGGACATAGCCGTCTTGCTCGGCTATGATCCGGCGGCTTCCCCGAACCGCGTGCAGGTCACCACGGGGAGCGGCGTGGAGTTTGCTCCGCGGATCGCGATCGAGTCGGTCGAGGCCCTTGGGCAAGCGCGCCGTGATTTCCCGGTGTTGTGTCATACGCTGCCGCCATCGGCCACAGTTGACGGTCTGCTCGGCCTGGACTTCCTGCGCGGCAACCGGCTGGTCGTTGACTTCCGCACGGGGGTCGTTGAACTCGATTAGGGCGGGTGGCACTCTCCGCAGACAGTGCTGTCCCTTGGCAGTGGAGAATCGAAGCCACTGTCTGCGGACAGTGGCACCAGGCTGAGCACAAGCTGTGGTCGAAGGTCAAAGCCACGCCACCCGCCGTTGAGAGATTTAGATCCCTTCTTTGTCGGCTGGTCATGGCTTCAGATCGAATACGTTGTTGTCCGGGTGCAAATCTCGCAGGAAGTTTTCCACCGCAACTCTATCTGAAGTTGACTTTGGGAAAAGATGGTGCCCTGCAAGCGTAAACGCGCGCGGCCCAATAACGCTGAAGATGCGGTGATTGGGAAAACCTGCGACATCGGATACGAACACTACGTACTTATAACGATATCCACCTTGCCCGTTCTTATCGTGTTTCACAATCCTGGCTTCAAATCGCGTTGTGTTCTCGGCCATTGTTTGCCCTCCGGAAATTCAACCAGTGGACTGCGCCAGCATGATTTCGGTTGTCCTACGCGAGACTAACGCAGTCCCTAACGGTGGTTTATCCGAAACGCTAGTTGGGGCCAGCGCTATTTTCACAGTTGGTGCCGCGCGGTTCATAACCGGACTTGCACCGCAAACCGCCGTGAAGCCCGGAGGGCCGTTCGTTAGTAGCCGGGGGCGGAAGCCCGGTTTGCGGGCGCGCTGGAGACCCAAGCCCTGGCAATAGGGACCGTAGCTTACGCGGACGGCTGTTAGCCGGCCTGCTTTCCCTTTCCTTCCCTGCTTGTCGGACTACAATTGCCGCACTGCCATCTGGAGGACGGCCTATGCTCCGCCTATCGGCTCTTGCCTACCTGCTGTTGATCGCTGCCCCAATGCTCGTGGCGGCCGAAGCCCCTAAGCCCGACGAGAACGCCAACCTTCCTGAGTACAAGCCCCAGTCGACCGATGGCAAGGCGTTCATCCAGTCCGAGCCCGCTGAGGCGCTCATCATCTTTTTGGATGCGGACGGCAGCAAGACTGCCGGGAAGAAGACTCCGGCCTTGGTGCAACTCCCGAAAGGCAGGCAGACGGTCCAACTGACGCTGAAGGGCTTCAAGCCAGCAACCCTGTGCATTGACATCACCGACCAGATCGCGAAGCCAGAGAAGGTCGTGCTGGAACTGCCCACGGTGTCAGTGGACGTGCTATTCGAGGATGGCTGGACGATCTTTGTCGATGGCAAAGTCGCGAAGGTCGGCGACGCGAAGCCTGCCGTAACGCCGGGTACCGTCATGCTGCCGCTCGGCAGGCACGATGTCGGCCTCGCCAAGAACGGGTTCGTGGACATCAGGCAGCGGGTGGAGGTAACCGACGCGGGCGTCAGGATCGGGCAGGAGCCGCCTTCCACCACCCTTCAGATAAAGTCGGCAGCGACCAAGGGCGTCAGCCAACTGCTGCTGAAAGCTGCGGCAGAACAAAAAGCCGCAGAGGATGCGATCAAGGACCGCGTTTCCGGCCGATACGTAGGGATTAACGTGGCCTGGGGCGTTGGGAACCATGACGTGATTTTGAGGCGTGACGGGACTCTTGTGAAAGACCACCGGATTGGGGGAAAATGGGAATCCGACGGGAACACCCTGAAGATGATCTGGACGGATTACCCGGTGGAGGTGCTGAAGACAGATGGCAAGGACGGGTTCAAAAGTTCAGCAACAACCATCACGAAGATAGCGCCCGTACGCGAATGACGTGTGATTGAGGAGAACGCGGGTTGCACGGCCCAGCGGGCCGCGTCGCGCGAAGCGCGACAAGACGCCACGCGTGGATGGGTGCCGAAGGCACAGCAAGCCGCCCCTGCGCCTTGCAGAATAGAGGGGTTGCCGTAACGTTTTGAGACACGCGCACCGAGGAAGAAAACATGGATATCCGATTTGAGGACTTGGCGGAAGCAGACTTGAACGTCGGGGACGTTCTTAAGTCGATCCCGCCGTTCAACGCTGGCCAGGATCCGATTGCCAGAGCGCTTCCACGCACGAGAAATGTTGCTGGATTCAGGTCTACGGGCCCAGCATACGTAGTCTTGACGACTAACTTGGATGACACCCTATGGCCCGATTCGTTCGACCGTCTGCGGGGAACGTTCACATACTACGGCGACAACAGATCGTCCGGAAGTGACCTCCATGATACGCCACAGGGGGGAAACCGTTGCCTGAGGAGTATTTTCGATGCGCTTGCCATGGGACGACGGCGTGAGATTCCCCCCGTATTGGTATTCGGTCCAGGTGACGCCACTCGCGATTTTCGCTTCTATGGATTGTTCGCTCCGGGCCCGGACGATTTGACGGCTGACTTGAAATCGGACGGAAATTCAAGGTTTTTGAACTATCAAGCCAAGTTTACGCTTCTTGACTGCCCTTGCGTAAGCCGGACATGGATTACCGATTTGTCCGGAGAAAATCGAGATAACCCAGGACCGGAAGCATGGCGCGACTTTATTATCAACGGCACATACCGCCGCGTTGCATCAATTTGGCCTGCGGACCATTAAATGGGATGGCTGGTGGCGCTGTCTGCGGACGGTGGTACACGACTCGTCACTTCCGCATCTGGATAGGTTTCTTGCCCGCCGGCGCGGGGGTGAAGATATCCGCGCGGGTGAGGCCCAGCACCTTGGCCATCTCGAGGCTGTATTCGAGCTTCGCCACGCCCGCACCGCGGCCGTTCGAGCCGAACGAGAACTTCACGCCGGCCTCCTTGGCCAGCTTCAGGAACGGCAGGCGGGGCACTTTGAACGAGGCGCTGATCTCGATGGCCGTGCTGTATTTCAAGGCCGCGTCAATGACTTTGCGCATGCGCGGCTCGGTCCACATTGCGTCGTAGTTCTTCTCGATCTGCGCCGGCAGCCACATGGCGTTGCCCATGATGTCTATCGGCTCGGTGGCCATGATCTCCACGTAAAAGTCCGCGTAGCCGTCCATGAACTTCTGCGCGTCGTCGGGCATCTTGAACGCCGGCTCCCACATCTTCACTCGTGAGCCGTCCGTGTTGCGGCAGGTCATGGCGTCAGTGAGGACGTAATCAAGCTGGGCCACGGCGTCCTTGGAGAAACACGACGCCCAGTCCAGCCATTCGGCCTGGATGCCCTTGTAGACGGGCTTGCCTTCGAGCGACGCAATGAAGGCTTTCAGCTCGTCGTCATTGCTGAGGACGACGGGATACTTGTTCTCCTTCGTCCCGGCGTGCTCGATGATGCCGATCTTCACGCCGCGCTCTTTGGCGAACTCCAGCAGCTTGTCCACTGTCGAGCCGTCGCGATGGGTGTGGAAATCAATGAGAGGGATACCGCTGTCAGTCTGCGCAGGCTCATCCATTGCTGCCATCTCCCCTGAAGCCACGACTGCCGCTCCCCCAGCCACGCTCGCCATGAAGCGCCGGCGTGTCATCATATTCGTGGTTCCTCGTTCCTTCGTGCAAACGGACAGCAACCATACCGGATGCATCGTGTAGCCGTTGTACCGCCGGCGTCTCGCTGGCTGTAGCGCATTTTGCCAAATTGCGTGAACCAGGCGTGCGCGACGACGAACCGCAATTTGGCAAAATGCGCTACGTCGTGCGGCAAGCTTGTCCTACCGGCTGAGAACGAAAATCGCCACATCCGCATTGAGGTTGGGGTTCTCGGTGACCTGCCGCTTGTTTTCGGTATCCAGGTACACGTCGCGGTGGATGCGGATGCTCTTGGCCCGGCAGAAGTCCTCGAAATCGGTGATGGAGGGGTAGCGCCGGTTGGGCGAGTTGTACCACTCGTACTGGTAGACCCCCGCCGACTTCGGGGAGCGGCCTTCTTCGGCGAGCATCTTGCGCAGCTTGTGGAACGCAAAGTTCGGGAAACTGACGATGCCACCGCGGCCCACGCGCAGCATCTCGGCAATGACGCGCTCGGTGTCCGTGACGGTCTGCAGAGTCTGCGAGAGCACCACCACGTCGAACTGCCCGTCGCGGAACGAGGACAGACCTTCGTTGAGATCCACCTGCACCACGTCCAGGCCCTGCTGCACGCACGCCACAACGGCGTCCTGGTCGAGCTCTGCGCCGACCAGCGTGGCATGGCCGCGCTGTTTCAGAAGCGAGAGCAGCCCGCCGGTGCCGCAGCCC
>JAPLOD010000683.1 GCA_026692735.1 Planctomycetota bacterium
ATCAGACCGGCGAGCAGGTCCGCATCGAACGGCTTGCAGAAGCGCGCGTTGGCCACTGTGATGTTGAGGCCATGGCGCTGCTTGAGCAGCATGGCGGCCTCCATGGCGTGAACAACCTCGGAGCCATACGCCAGCACGGCCACTTTGGAGCCGCGCAGGACGATCTCACCCTTGCCCAGCTCGATGGGCTGGCAGAGCACCTCGCCCTCGTCGGAGGCGCTCACCTCCTCGCGCTGGTAGACCGAGGAACTCAGCGGGAACGTGGGCACATTGTCGCGCGGATAGCGCAAGGCCACCGGCTTGCCCGACGAGAGCGCCCACTTGACCATCGCCTCGGCTTCGGGCCGGTCCTTGGGCGCCATCAGGACGAAGAACGGCAGGGGGCGGATGTACGCCAGATCGAGCACGCCGTGGTGCGTGGGGCCGTCGTCGCCCACCAGGCCGGCGCGGTCAATGCACAGCAGCACGGGCAGGCCGTCCTGCAACGAGATCTCGTGCATCAACTGGTCCATGGCGCGCTGGAGGAACGAGGAGTAGATGCACGCGACGGGATGGAGGCCGCTCTTGGCCAGCGCCGCGGCGAAACAGACGGCGTGCTGCTCGCAAATGCCGACGTCAAAATAGCGCTTGGGGAACACCTTCTGGAACTCAACGAGGCCGGTGCCTTCGGGCATGGCGGCGGTAATCGCGACCAGTTTCTCGTCAGTGCGGGCCAGTTCAATGAGCGTGTCACTGATGACCTTGGTATACGACGGCGGGGCCGGCACGGGCTTGATGAACCTCGCCTCCTCGTCCTCGACTTCGTACGGCCTGGCGCCGTGCCACTTGGTCGGGTCTTCGGCAGCCCAAGGGAGACCGTAGCCTTTCCTGGTCACCACATGAAGCAGCTTGGGACCCTTCAGCGACTTCATCTCGGTCATCCAGCGCACAAGCACGTCAATGTCGTGCCCGTCCACCGGCCCGAAGTAGCGGAAGCCCAGATCGAGGAAGATGGCCCCGGGAGCGTGCGTCGCCCTGCTGATGGCATCCAAAGCCTGCTCGGCCAGGCGCTCCACGTCCTTGCCCACGAAGGGAATCTTCTCAAGCAGATCCTTGCCCTTGCCGCGGAGCTGCTTGAAGAAGTGCATCGCGCGGATATCGGAGCAGGTGGCGGACAGCGCCCCCGTCGTGGGGCTGATGGCACAGCCATTGTCGTTGAGCACCACCAGGATGTCTTCCTTCGCGGCGCCCGCATGGTTCATCGCTTCGAAGACCAGGCCGGAGGTCATCGCCCCGTCGCCCACGACCGCAACAAAGTGGCCCTGCTTGCCCTGCATGTGGTCGCCGATCGCCAATCCCAGCGTCGAACTGACCGCACAACCTGCATGCCCCGTCATGAAGAGGTCATAGGGGCTTTCGTGCGGATTGGGGTAGCCCGAGATGCCGCCCTTCTGCCGCAGGGTGTGGAACTGCGCGTAGCGGCCGGTCAGCAGCTTGTGAGGATAGACCTGATGGCCAACATCGAAGACCAGCCGGTCCTTGGAGAAATCAAACACCCTGTGCAGCGCGATGGTGAGTTCAGTGACGCCGAGATTGGAGGAGAGATGTCCGCCTGTGTGCTGAACGGTCTCATCAATCTTCTCGCGGATCTCGGCAGCCAATTCACCCAGGTAGACAGCCGGGATCTTCCTGAGGTCGTCGGGACTGGTAATGTGCGCCAGGAACGGCCGGGCAACAGGGCATTCAACGACCGGCCGTTCGGCGCCGACCGCAGCCCCGGCCTTGTGCACCACATCGCCCAGCGGCTTCAGGAAACCGCCCGCCGAGGGCACACTTGTGTGGGGCACAGCGGCATGATCGCTCATTCAGAAGGAGTCTCCCGCACGCCCCAGGACCCGTGGTTCACGAGCGACGTTCCACCACAAACCGGCCCAACGCGGCAAGCGTTCGAGCACGCGGCCCCAGAACCCTGAGCGCCTGAAGGGCTTGCGCAGCCAGACGGTCAGCTTCTGCACGGGCTTTGGCCAGGTCCATGACGGCCGGGTACGTGGCCTTACCCATGCGTGCGTCTTTGCCGGGCGTCTTGCCCAGCGCTTCGGGCGACGAAGTAACGTCGAGTATATCGTCCACGATCTGAAACGCTAGACCTATTTCCCGCCCGTATTGGCGCAGGTGTTCGCATTCCTTTGGGGTAGCTCCGCCAGCCAAGGCGCCCGCTTCGCAACACGCAGCTATCAGAGCTGCCGTCTTCCATGCGTGAATGGCAGACACGGTCTCCAGCGTGGCTGGCTTGCCCTCGCCCTCAATATCCAACACCTGCCCTCCGACCATCCCTTGCGTTCCCACACCGCGCGCGATCGCCCGCACGACCGCCGGCACGGCCTCCGCGCGTGGCGTGTGGCCCAGCACCTCAAAGGCGTATGTCAGCAAAGCGTCGCCGGCCAGGATGGCCATGGCTTCGCCGAAGACCTTGTGACACGTGGGCCGGCCACGGCGCAGGTCATCGTCGTCCATCGCGGGAAGGTCGTCATGGATCAGCGAATAGGTGTGAATCATCTCCGCGGCACACGCCACGGGCGCCCCGTCCTCGCGCGACCCGCCGACGGCTTCCGCAGCAGCGAACACCAGCGCCGGCCGCAGCCGCTTGCCTCCGGCGAAGATGGAGTAACGCATGGCCTTGTGAAGCGATTGGGGCACGACGTCCTGGCGAGGCAGGTAGAAGTCCAGGCGTCGGTCAACGTACTCGCGTGAACTCTCGAGGAAGGTCCTGGCCAGCGCGAGATCGTGCGCCGAGTCCGCCGTCGTCGCTGCACTGCCTGAAGACGGACCCTTGACGCGACCGCCGTCCACTCGTGCCGTTGAGCTCTTACCCCTGCGTGCTGCCAAACAACGACCCTCCCCCGCGCGGCGCGCCTTCATCGGGACGCGGCTTTGCACTCATTGAGCGTCTAACATTCTTACGTGGGGAAGGCTTGGCGTCAACAGTGGTGTGGCGAGGTTGCTCCTCGGAGGTTTCGCTCTCGTCTTGCGCATCAGGCGCCGCCGGCGCTGCGGGGGCCGGCGAAGCGCCCTTGGCTGCCCGCTGCAGTTCGGTATCGCGCAGGACGGGTTCCCCCTCGGCGCCGGCAACGAGTTCCCGGATCCGCTTCTCCGCTTTGTCCAGAACGGCGTGGCAGCGTTTCAGTGCGGCAACGCCTTTCTCATACAGGGCGAGGCTCTCATCCAGAGGCTTCTCGCCCGCCTCAAGCTGCGCGACGATCTCCTCCAGTTCCACGAGGGACTGCTCGAACGAGGAGCCCTTCGCGGGCCCGGACGCAGCATTGGTCTCATCAACCTCAGGACTGGCGGACATCGGGGACGATTCCTTGACTGCCGAAACGCCAAGGCCGCCAGGCGGCACACGCGCCTGGCGGCCTTGGCATCAACCAACTGGAGTCCGCGGACTGCCGTCAGCAGTTGCCGCGTTATGGAACCACCGTCAACCGGTACCTGACGCGGACGATCTTGTGCGTCAGTCTCGACTGGTACTCCACCAGGAACAGATACTGTCCTACGGCTGTCGCAATGCCATACAAGCGCGAGTTGCGGTAGCGGACCTTCGCTCCCGGATTGCCTTCCACGAGGGCGCTCTTGAGACGCTCATTGTGAGCGAAGCCCTCGGGACGCGGGAGCATTAGCCGGAAGCGTCCCTTCTTCACGCTCAGACTGACCGGCCCGCCCAGAACGCGCGCGAGGTCCACGATATCGTGGACGACCTCGATCTTCACGCTGCTGGTCTGTATATGGAACGGGCCATCAGAGACCGTGACCGTCACCGTGTAGAAGCCCTCGGCCGCGAACGCATGGGTAACAGTCCCCGCCCCGTACTGACTGGTCCCGTCACCAAACTCCCAGTAATAGCCGATCGGGTCGTTGTTCGGGTCGGTAACCACTATGCTGAACTGAACCGACTCGCCAATGGCGGCCGTCGTGGTTGAGGCCGTCAGTTCCGATACGACGATGAACGCGTCATTCGGCACGCCCCACGTGGCCCGCGCCGTGTTGTTGGTCTCGATATCCTCGGCGATGACGTTGTTGTAATCAGCGAAGAACCACGCGTAGCCGCCGCGGCGAGTTTCCTGTGTCGGCAACGTGAACCGCACGGCGGTGGTGGCTGTGGGGGCCAATCCGGCGACATCCGACATGGCCGTAGGGGTCTGGCCCACGGTGGGCGGACCGCTCTGGTTGGCGTAGAAGCCCACGGCAAAGGCACCGCACTGCGTCATGCCACGGTTCTGGATGGTTACATCGAACGTCGCGGTGAGGCCGGGATCAGGCTCCGTGGTGGTGACATTCGTGATGACCAGATCAATGCCCCTCGCGAAGACGACCACCGGCAGGAAGAGCATGTTGTTCTGCTCGTTGATCTCGTCAATGCCATTGTCAGCGTCCACCAGCACGGCCAGCATATACTCGCCCGGATCAGGGTAGACAGCCGCGAGTTGTACGGTCTTCAACTCGCCGGGCTGCAGGGCCGGCACGGTTCCTACCGCGGCGGCGCCGGCGCTGCTCGAGACCTGACTTGTCTGGTTCAGGAAGAGCGCCATCAGGCAGTCGGTGGATGGCCCAATACCCGCGTTGCCGACCCTGATCCTGACAGTGAACGGCATACCGGCAACGACGGGGCTGGTGACAACCGACCCGTCTATCGGCGTCAAGTCAGGTCGCAGGGGGATAACGTTGGGGCCGGCGGCATTCTGCGTGCCGGTGGACAGGCCCACCGCGATCTGCATAGGCACATTCTCGAAGGCGGGGTTATACGCGATCCCTTCCGCCAGGTCGAAGATGTCGGCGACAAACTGCTTATCCACATCGTCGCCGACCGGCGGAAAACCGTCTCCGAAAACCATGTTCGGCCCCGTGCCCGCCATGACCTCAACTCCTGCCCCCCCTGAGTCCATGATGTCGTCAATGTTGTCGTTCGGCTCGGTATGGAAGCACCCGAGGAAATGGCCGGCCTCGTGCGCGGCAACAACGGCAATGCACTGGGCCACAGCCTCTACCTTCGTGACCCCCGGCGCCAGGAGAAGCGTGTTGACGGAATTGCCGTCGGGTATCGGCGCGCTCAACAGGTCGAGCAGCACGATTGCGGTGTCCTGGGTGCTGAAGTTGCCGGGGTCAACGCAGGAGGCGAGACCGATCGTATCAAGGCCCGTCTCGTCAATCGTGCCTCCGATGAGCACGCGAGAGACAAATGGCTGACCGAACAGGTTCACGTTGTCGCGGCTGTTCTGGAACTCAACATCGTAGTGGCCCGGAATCCCGTCAGTGGGGCGGTCGCCGTTGAGGTTGGCCTTCCGCAAGGCATCGTACTTCGATTTGACGATCGCCATCGTCCTGGTGATGATTGCGTCCTCGTCAGTATCCGCCAAACCCCACGCCGGCAGGAACGACCTCATCGGCGAGATGTCCGCCGAGGTCAGCCCCTCCCCAAACAGGTTAAGCGGGTTGATGGCTCCGCCGTTGAAGTCAAGATAGATGATCTGCTTCGCGAAGGTGCTTTGCGTCTCCATGTAGGGACGGCGTCGGGCCACCTGCATCTGATAGGAGCCGCCGCTCTGTCTCTGGTACGACGCCACCGCGATGTAGTAGTCCCCATCCGCGGGAACGATGTAGCTCACAGCCGCATTCAGATCCAGCTTGAGATTGATGGGCAGCGGCAATGGAGACCCGCTCGGATATATGTAAGCCCAACCGGAGATATCGTCGTTGTCCATCAGTATCTTGGCCGACACATTGGTGACAGCAGCGTAGCTGTCGAACTGGCTGTTGATGGCGAAGCCAAGGATGTCGTGCTCCTTCAGTGTGACTTTGTAGAAATCCCCGTCATCGTTCGGCGTGATTGTCCCTGACACGACCAGGTCATTGTCCTGTCCTGCGCCGTCTCCCAGGGGCAAGACGGTCGCTGTAGCCGTTGTGTTGTTGGGCTCCACCTCGGCCACGGGAGTCAACCGCGACCCCGCCGCAGGCGCGGGCAACACCAGACGGTGCGGCAACTTACACCAACTGGGACACGCCTGAGCGCCCCCGGCATTCCGTGCCTTCTTTGGCGGGAACTTCGGTGGAAAGTCAGCGGCCAATACCTCGACGTGCGACAGAGTCGCCACGGCGAGCGTGACACACAGCGCGATTCCGCTCTTAGTCCATGCCACAGTGGTGTCCTCCTTCGCCCAAAGGTCTCGCAGACTCCCCTTTAGTGTCATGTCCTTTGTACTGCGGTTACACGCAAACTCAAGAGGCACAATGGAAAATTTACGGTGCGAGCGAAACCGAACGCAGTCTGCCGGCGAGACGCCGGGGGCACGAATAATCCGGGCTAAACCATCGAACCGCCGTCAGCAACCACGCGTTGCTGACGTGTCCGTCCAGCACGTCATGGGACGACCGTCAATCTGTACCTGACACGCACGATCTTTTGCGTCACCCGGGACTGGTACTCTACCTGGAACAGGTACTGTCCCACGGCTGTCGCGATGCCGAACAAGCGCGAGTTACGGTAGCGGACCTTCGCTCCCGGATTGCCTTCCACGAGAACGCTCTTGAGACGTTCATTGTGAGCGAAGCCCTCGGGTCGCGGGAGCATTAACCGGAAGCGGCCCTTCTTCACGCTGAGGCTGACGGGGCCGCCAAGAACCCGCTGGAGGTCCACGATCTCGCTGACGACCTCGATCATCACGCTGCTGGTCTGCACATGGAAGGGGCCATCGGAGACAGTGACGCGCACCGTGTAGAAGCCGCTGGCCGAGAACGCGTGGGCCACCGTGCCGGGCCCGGAGACGCTCGTACCGTCCCCGAACTCCCAGAAATAACTGATCGGATCGTTGTTCGGGTCGGTGACGACGATGCTGAAGGTGACCTGCTCGCCGACGGCGGGGGTGTTGGTTGAGGCCGTGAGGTCTGACACGATGATGAACGGGTCGTTAGCCACGCCCCACGTGGCCCGTGCCGTGTTGTTGGTCTCGATATCCTCGGCGATGACGTTGCTGTAATCAGCGAAGAACCACGCGTAGCCGCCGCGGCGAGTTTCCTGTGTCGGCAACGTGAACCGCACGGCGGTGGTGGCTGTGGGGGCCAATCCGGCAACATCCGCGATGGCCGTAGGGGTCTGGCCCACGGTAGGCGGACCGCTCAGGTTGGCGTAGAAGCCCACGGCAAAGGCACCGCACCGCGTCATGCCACGGTTCTGGATGGTGACATCGAACGTCGCGCTGATGCCGGGATCAGGCTCCGTGGTGGTGACATTTGTGATGACCAGATCAACGCCTCTGGCGAAAACGGAAACGGGCAGGGAGAGCATGTTGTTCTGTTCATTGCTTTCATCTACGCTGTTGTCGGCGTCCACCAGCACGGCCAGCGTATAGTCGCCCGGATCAGGATAGGTCGCTGTGAGTTGAATGCACTTCACCTCGCCGGATTTCAGGGCCGGAACGGTTCCCACAACGGCGGCGCCCGCGCTGCTCGAGACCTGGCCTATCTGGTTGAGGAAGAGAGCAATCGAGCATTCGGTGGAAGGGACGAGACCGGCGTTGCTGACTATGACGTTGACAATGAAGGGCATGCCGGCAACGATGGCATCGGTGCCGACCAGTATCTGCGTCGGCTTCAGATCAGTGCCACTGACGTAGGTGCCGCTTCCGCCGCTGGTCCCGCCGCCGGTCCCGCCGCCGCCGCTTCCGCCGCCGGTCCCGCCGCCGCCGCCGTTGGTCTTGAAGTCAACCTTCACGTTCTCGCCGGTCAGCGTGACGGTCTGGGTGAGCGGAGCGGTAAACGTGCCGCCTGTCGCGGTAAGGGTGACAGTCCCGCTCGTGCCGACGGGAATGGCATAGCCGCCCGAGGTGGAGGAGACGGCGAAGTTGCTGCCGCTGTCGGGCGTGATCGTCACGCCGGCAACGCCTTCGCCCGGATCACAGATGTTGTTGTTGTTGGCATCGTTGTAGACCACACCCACAATGAACGGCCCCGTGGAAGATAAGCCGAAGTCCTCTGTCACAAAGCTTCCCCTGCCGCCAGCGTAGAACCCGACGCCGACTTCCCGGTACAGCATATTCATGATGCTCAAAACGTTCCTGCGGTGGCCGCGGTCAGCAATGCCAGGGTCAATGATGAACAGGTCGTGTGCCCCGGCCGCGGTCAGTGCCGTGCCCATTGCTATGTTCTCGCCGACGCCGCCAGTGTACCCCGCTGCTGCCGCGCGCTCCCCCGGGCCCAAGCCGTCGGGATTCGTATGAGCGAAGAAGTTCCGGTCGTTCATGTCCTTGCTGTGGGCGCGCGCGGCTTGGAGCAGGTTCTTGTTCATGACCAACGGCGGGCGCACCACGGCGGTCGTTGGCGCGGACGTCAGGCCTTCGTTGATGTCAATCCCCACCCGTTGTCCTTCCGCGGTAGGATTTGCGCGCGCTCGGTTAATCAACTCGAGCACAAGCTGTTCGTCCGGTGTCGGATCGCCGCAGTCGTATTGCGTCTGGGCGGCCGGCGCGGAGAGTGCCAGCGCCAACGCCAACACCAGAGCGCACAGAACACAGCGCACAAACGCAAAGCGAGACCGGTGGCACATGGCGGTGTCTCCCAAAGATGGCCTGTCTCTCGCCCCCAGTTCTTCGGGCAAGCGAAGAGGTTGGGCGGCAAGTGCTTGAACTCCTGACGGCCTTCCTGGGGCGGGCGGCAGTTGAGTTTTTCGAGGCCCCAGGAAGCGTTGCACTTTTGCAGGAAGTCGGCGACGGCGGAACGCAGTTCTGCACCGTTGCACACGCTCGCCTTCTTCCGTTCCCATCGTTTCTTTCCTCATCCGGCCACAGATCTCTTAGCTTAAGCACACAGGAAATGCTTATCCCCTTAGTGATATCTCCTTTGTAACGCGGTTACGCGCAAACTCAAGACGTACTAGGAAAAATTCCGCCATGCCCCTGTCCAGAAATGCACATGTGCACCCCATTCACATACTATCCATAGTGTCCGCCAGGCGTGCTCCTACACTTCGGCCGCACAACGAGACGTCGGCGCGTCACCCCGCAGTGGCCCTGTCCCGCACAGGTGCAATCGCCGCGAAGAGGCGTGCCAACCTCCTTGATTCCTCATGCTCCTTGGCATATCCTCAAGGATGGCCTGAACTGAGGAGTTCCGAGCCCCATGGTTGCTGTGCTGAAGTGCACTTCCCGTATCGAAGCCAGCCGCTTCACGCGCGCCCTTTGGTCCATGTGCTGGGCAGCATGCTGCTGTTGCAGGGCCTAAGAACCGGCAACGCGCGAACACCGGCATGAGGCGGGGTCAACCATGGATCAGATCACTCAGTTCATCCTCTTCGTCGTCTTCCTGATAGCGGCCGTACCGGCGCTGCTCTTGTGGCTCGGCCTCTGTGTCGCCGTGGCTCGGCTCCTCACCGCGCCCGCGATTGCCGGTGAAGTCCTCGCCGACCTGCGCGCCATCCGCGAACGTGATCCGGCATCTGAGGGGTGGCTGGCCAGCCTCTTCTACCCGGGCTGGTGGGCGCTGACCATGCATCGCCTGGTGGCACACCCGCTGTACCTGTGGGGGCTGCACACGCTGGCGCGGCTGTTCAACTTCCTGGCTCGTTTTCTGACGGGAGCCGACATCCATCCCGGGGCCACGTTCGGCCGCGGCATCTTCATTGACCACGCGCATGGCGTGGTGATCGGCGAGACCGCCATCGTCGGCAGCAATGTCACAATCCTGCATCAGGTGACGCTCGGCGGCACGGGCAAGGAACACGGCAAGCGCCACCCCACGATCCAGGACGGTGTGCTGCTGAGCGCCGGCAGCAAGATCCTCGGCAACATCGTCATCGGCACGAACTCGAAAATCGGCGCCGGGAGGACCTGCGGCGTTTCAAGGAGAAGTTGCGTCAGGAACAGGGCGCCGGCCCGCGCAGGGGCGGTCATATGACCGACATCCTTCAGGAAATCGTGGCGAACACGCGCGAGGAGGTGGCGGCGTCGAAGGCTGCTCTGCCGCTGGGCCAACTCCGCGCCAGGGAGAGCCGCCGCACAAGTCCGCACAGTTTCGTCAACGCTCTGCGAGGCCCCGGCCTGGCATTGATCGCCGAGATCAAGAAGGCCAGCCCCTCCGGCGGGCTCCTGCGTCCGGACTTCGACCCTGCGGCGATCGCCCGGACCTACGAACAGGCACATGCCGCGGCGCTCTCGGTGCTGACCAACGCGCGGTACTTCCAGGGCTCGCTGGAGCACCTCGCGATCGTGCGGAACGCCGCGCGCCTCCCGGTGCTGCGCAAGGACTTCATCGTGGACGAATACCAGATCGTCGAGGCGGAGCGAGCCGGGGCCGACGCGGTCCTGCTGATCGTGGCATGCCTGGAGTACTCTCAGTTGCGCGATTTCCGCGAGATCGCTGAAGGCGAAGGTCTGGACGCGCTGGTCGAAGTCCATGACGAAGCGGAACTCGACCTGGCGCTCAAGAGCGGCGCGCGCCTCATCGGCATCAACAACCGCAACCTGAAGACGCTGCAGACGGACATCGAGACGACCATCACACTGGCCGCGAAGCTGCCGCGCAATAGCCGCAATGGCATCGTGCTGGTCAGCGAATCGGGAATCCGTCACGCGCAGGATACCGAGCGCCTCATTGCGGCGGGAGTGGATGCCGTCTTGATCGGCGAAGCGTTCATGCGCGCGCCCAACATCGAGGAGAAGGTGCGTGAGATCATGAGCGGGCACGACTACGTCATCTGATTTTGGATTTTAGATTTTGGATTTTGGGTTACCATCGGCAAGCGTCACACACGGGGACCCGCGTATGGCCGGCGAGCAATCCAAAACCCAAAATCCAAAATCCAAAATCCTGTACCTCGACCCTTTCTCCGGCATCGCCGGCGACATGCTGCTCGGCGCACTGCTGGATCTGGGCCTGGACCTCGGCCGGCTGCACAACGAATTGGGCAGGCTCAAGCTCAGTGGTTACCGCTTGAGCGCCAAGCGCGTCATGCGTGGCGCGATCAGCGGCACCAAGTTCGATGTCGAAGTGGAAGACGCGCCGCCGCCGCACCGTACTACGCGCGCCGATGCCGCCGGGACCGCGGTTTGGGCCGGGGCCAAGGCCGCACACGCGCACCATCGCACCTGCGCGGACATCAAGGCCATCATCGAGAGCTCGGGCCTGAGCGACACCGTGAAAGCCGGCAGCCTGCGTGTGTTCAGCAGGCTCGCGGAAGCCGAGGGGAAGGTTCACGGCCTGACACCCGAACAGGTTCACTTCCATGAAGTCGGCGCCCTGGACAGCATCATTGACATCGTGGGCGCATGTATCGGGTTGGAGCAGCTCGGCATAGGCGCTGTCTGGTGCGGCCCCATAGCGCTCGGCTCCGGCACGGTCGCCTGCGCGCACGGCGTTCTGCCTGTCCCCGCGCCCGCCACGCTGGAACTCATGCAAGGCCTGCCGGTCCGCGAGACGACGGTGGAACAGGAACTGACCACGCCTACAGGTGCCGCGCTCGTGGCGGCGCTGGCTGCACACTTCGGACCAATGCCGGACATGACCGTTGAGAAGATCGGCTACGGCGCCGGCGCGCGCGAACAGCAGGCCATCCCCAACATTCTGCGCGTCGTCATGGGCACGCTGGACCGCCCCGGCGCCACCGGCGAAGCGTCCAGCGGCGACACGGTGCTGGAGATACGCACGAACATTGACAACTCCTCGCCGGAAGTGCTGGGGTATCTCTCCGAGACGCTGCTGAGTCACGGAGCGCTGGACGTGTTCTTCACGCCTATCCAGATGAAGAAGTCCCGCCCCGCCACGCTGCTTACCGTTCTGGCCGAGCCGCCGCTGCTGGACACCGTGGCAGGGATCCTGTTCAAGGAGTGCGCGACGTTCGGCCTGCGCTACCAGAACCTGTCACGCCTGAAACTGGCGCGCCGCACCGTAACCGTCAGCACGGAATACGGCCCCGTGCGCGTGAAAATCGGCGAGTGGCAGGGGCAGGTCATGGGCGCGCATCCGGAGTTTGAGGACTGCCGCGCGCGGGCTGAGGAAAAGGGCGTAGCCCTGCGCGTGGTCATGGATGCGGCGCGAGCCGCATTTGAGCAGAACAGATTGGCGTAGCAGCGCGGCGCGGAACGCCGCTCGCGTGCCGGGATACCTATGGCTGAGCCGCTCGAACAGGTTGATCCAGCCCCTCTTGCGCAAGGACAGGCGCCCAGCCAGCCTGCGAAGCCCACCCGGCACAGGCTCCGCGTGGCTCTCGCGATTGCCGCCGCGACCGACCTGACGCAGGTGGTGCTTCTGCCACTGTTTGCCGAAGGCGCGCTGTCTCCGCTGCAGGATGCGCTGGATGTCGTCGTCGCGATAACCTTGACAACGCTGTTGGGCTGGCACTGGGTTTTCTTGCCGTCATTCCTGGCCGAACTGGTGCCGGGGGTGGACCTGGCGCCAACCTGGACCGCGGCGGTCGCGTGGGTCATGCTCAGGCAGAAGAAAGACCCGCCCGCCGATCAGCCGCCGCAGCCGAATGCGGTGCCGCCGGGACCGCGCTGATCAGGACAGCGCCACGCTGCCGCTCGGCACCCGGGGATCCCGATTCAGCCTGCCAACGAAACGACCCGCGCCATGTTCGACGCGGGTCGCCGTTGATCCGGTACTTTCGGTCTGTGCCGATAGGACGCCAGCACTCACAGGTCGAACGGACATGGCTCCGGCGCGCCGCCCCGCCCGCCGCCCTTCGCACCCCCGTGCGGACCGCCTTGCCCCCCTCCATGCCCGCCGCCCTGCCCGCCAGCGCCACGGCCGGCGCCCGCCTTCTGAGTGGCCTGCCATAGTTCCTTCAGCTTGGCCATCTGTTCCGGCGTGAGAATGGCCTTCAAGCCGTCCATGCACTTCCCGCCGTCCGGAGCAATCTGTTTGATCTTGTCGGCGATCTGCTTGCGGAGCGCCTCCACAGCATCAGTGTCGCCGCTCTGCTTCGCCGCCATCATCTTCTTGTACAACTCCATCAGTTCCGGATCCTTCACGGGCTTCACAGGCTTCTCGGGCGGCGGAGGCAACGTCTTCTTGAGGTCCTCCAGCTTCTTCTTCTGCTCGTCCGTCAGTTTGATGTCCGCGGCGTGCTGCATGACGAAATCGAGGATCGTGCCCGGCGGAGGTGGCAACATCGGCCCCGGGCCGCCCTGGCCCTGGGCATCCTGCCCGTCCCCGCCCTGTGCGGCGGCGTCCGTCGCCTTGCCGCCGCCCTGACCGTGTCCCGCGGCGCCGTGACCGCCGCCACCGTGTGCGGCAAGCACTGATGTTGCCCAGAGTAGGCTCGCACACAGTAAGACCATTGCGCCAAACCCGCGATTCATACGTTCCTCCTCCTACCCAGGTTACCAGGACCCCGGCCCTGCAGGGAGCCATGACGAGGTGCCTCTTGTGAGGTAAGATGGCGCAGCGGCGCGAATTGCTGCAATAAAGCGCACGCCATTCCGGTGTACTCGGGCCTACTTGCCGTTCTTGCCTGAAGCAGGTAGAGTACCATTAGAACGAGCGATGGGACTTGTCCATGCCGGTTCAAAGCCTTGTCACGTGTGAGGAGTTCGAGCGCCTCGCGGCCAGACTTGGTCCGTGTGAGTTCATTGACGGGCAGGTGCGAACCTCGTCTCCTGGCGGTTTCAAGCACGGCCGAACATCCTGGCGCATCGCTGCGGTTTTGGACGGCTTCGTGACTTCGCACAGACTGGGCCGCGTGAGCACCAACGAACTGGGGATTCACATCAGTCATGATCCGCCACGCAGCCGTGGCGCGGATGTCATCTTCATCTCTTTCCAGCGCCTGCCCGCGAATCGAGAGCCTGAAGGCTTCCTGACGATCGCTCCAGAACTGGTTGTTGAAGTCCTCGGCGCGAAGGACACGTGGGAGGACATCAGCGAGAAGATCGCGGACTACCATCGTGCCGGCGTGGATATGGTCTGGGTCGCCGACCCTTACACCCGCACCGTGAAGAGGTCTCCCCGCGGCGCTGAACCGCAGATCATCCACGAAGGCGCTGCGTTAGACGGCGGCGCTATCCTGCCGGGGTTCAGCGTGCCGGTGGTGCGCTTCTTCAACGACTGACGGCGTCACTTCACCTTCACCGGCACGACCATCGCCCCATCGCTGCCCTCCCGGCTCAGTCACTCCGCCCGGTCGCCAGCAGCGCCCTGAACCCAGCCTGTTCGAAATGCCGGTCACTCGTAAGTGCTTCGGTCAGACCATGCTCTCTCATCACGACGAATGACGTGCAATCGGTCAGTGACCATTCTTTGTCCGGCCGGTCGGCGTAGAGGGCCATACCTCGCTCAAACAACCGCTCTGAAACAGGGACGATCTGCACCTGAGGATCGGCACGCAGGCTTGCCAGTAGCATTATGAAACCGCGCCGAAGGTTCATCCGCGACAGACCATCGCCCAGCTCCATCAGTACGAAGCCTGTCACCACGATGGGACCGCGTCGCCCGCGACTGAGGCGAAGGGTCGCAGTGTGGAGACGGTCGTCCGGGTTCAGGAGCGCGAAGTAGTACGCACTGTCGGCGAAGGTCGGGGTCATGAGCGCTTCGGCGTCCCATGAATGTAGTGGTCATGGTTCTCCGCCATGTCCGGCGGCAAGCCCTTGAGCGACCCAATCAACGGCTTCAACCGCTCGTACAGCGTTGGGTTCCTCGCGCGGCGTTTGGCTTTTCTGCGGGCGCGCTTGAGCGGTTGTACGCGCACTTCCGCGCCATCTGGAAGCCTGACCGGTTCATCCAGCACAACCACGCCATTGGCAACGTGACCCCGGTATCCGGGCGCTCGATCCTGGGTTGTTCTCACGATACCACACCCTCCCTGCGTTGGGGTCAGTATACCACGGTATACGCCTCACTTCACCTTCACCGGCACGACCTTTGTGATATCGCCCGCCTTGATGGTCAGGCCCGCGTCGGTTTTGGAGCCGGCGGGAGCCGCAATCGTCACGGTCGTCTCCGCCTGGCCGTCCTTGAACTCGCCGCCCGTCGCCTTGATGCCCGAACCGGTTGGCGGCGTGAGTTCCAGCTTCGCGGCCTTCATGTCGCCGCCGATCCGCGTGACCTTGAGCTCAGCCGTCCCCCCGGCCTTCACCTCGACCACGTCGGGAGCAAACTTCAGACCGGTGACCTTCGTGCCGATGGCCGTGCTCAGCTTGTCGGCCGCCGCCTTCGCGCCGTCCGCCACCTTCTTCCCCGCGCCCGCCACCGCGCCCTGGATGGCGCTCGCCGACGAGGTGAGGTCGTCATCGCCGGAAGGGGAAGCCGTCGCCTCCGAAGAAGGCGCAACTGCGCGGGACGTCATGAACAGAACGACGCCGAGGACGGCGATGCCCAGTGCAACCAGGAACACAATTGCCTTCCCCATGGCTTGTCCACCCTCCTTTCACGCACGCTCAAAATCGCGCTCCACGATCTCGATCAGGTCCCAGAAGTTCTGGATCACGTACGCCGGCGGCGTCGCACCGGGTTGCTCGTGGTAGCGGCCGGACCGGCGGTTCAGCACCGTCAGCCAGCCGGCGGCATTGGCGGGATCAACGTCGCGGTCGGGCCGGTCGCCGACATGCATGCATTCCTGCGGCGCGATGCCCAGCTTCTCCGCGCAACGCTGGTAGAACTTTGGGTTGACCTTGCTCAAGCCCAGTTGGTCACTCAGGAAAATCGCTCGCTTGTCCAGGTACGGGAGCAGGCGCAGGCGGACCAGTTTGACCGCCTGCTTGACCGTGTATCCCTGCGAGACAATGCCCAGGCGGAAGCCGCCGGCATGCAGCCGCTTGAACGCCTCCAGCGCATCCTCGTACGGCATCAGGCTGCTGTGCGTGTCGTGATACGCCGCGACGCCGGCAGCCACAAGGATTGCGGGGTTGATCCCGCCCAGACAGCGCTCCGGCACACGTTGCAGGAAGCGATCGAGATGGTTCGAGTCATTCGAGCTGAACTCAGCCACGACCTCATTGAGCTCCCCGAGGGCTGTCTTCAGGTCCATGTCCAGGCCGGCCTGGATCATGGCCTTGAGCGCGTTTTCCCGAGCCAGGCGTGCGAAGTCCGTGCTGGAGTACAGCGTGTCGTCGATGTCGAAGCTGATCAGGCGCAAGAGCCGCTTGGTGGCCATTGTAGGATGGACCCCGGATGCGTCCCTGATTATAGCACAAGGCGTCGCCGCGCGCAGTGCAACTGGCGGCGATTCGCTCTTCGTGCGCCGACGAGCGAGCACGCTGATTCCTCCGCTTGGCGTTTTCGGTGCGACAGCTTAGGATAGTGCCGCCGCTGGCTTTCACGCGGCTGGCACTAGCGAAGGAGTTCTCCCGAGATGGCAGAGTGGCTCAAGAGCGTTTCAGGAAAATTCAAGAGGTTCTCCGAGGCGTTGACAGGCGGCAAGCCGCTCGAGGAAGCGCTGCCGGAAATGCTTGACCCCGGTGACCCCCGAGTCGTCATACGACCCTTGGGTGGCGACTGGCTGTGCCCGTTCACGGGCACTCGCGTCCTGGCGCCCGATTGGAACGGGTCAAGCCTGACGTTGCTAAAGTGCGCGGCGATCAGGGATTATCTGCTGAAGCAGCCCGAACTGCAGAAGCTGGGCTCCAAGGCGCAGATGAAGAGCTTCGAGGACCTCGTGCAGATCGTGGTCTTCATGCGCTTCTCCGCGGGGGGCGCTTACAAGTATGCAGTGCAGGGGGGCGAGTGGGTCTGCCCGTACTGCCTGGAGAAGACCGAAATCCTGTTGCGCAACTGGGATGGCTCGGAGGCCGACCCGAAGTGGTTCATGCCGAAGGCACTGGAGCACCTCAAGCAGTGCGCCGTGTATCAACAGGACCCTCTGGGCGGAGCAAAGACGCTGGAGGACATCGCCGAAGCCGGCGGCGACCGCGCCAGAGTGAAGAAGATGCTGGCGACCGACCCGCGCTTCCGTCTCTGCGATGCGAACGGCTCGTGGCTATGCCCCTACAGCGCCCGCACCGTCGCATCCTTGAACCTCAAGCGGGAACCGTGGGGACCGGCGCTCCAGAGCGCGATCCTCGACTACATCATGAGCCCCGACTGCCCAGGCAGGTACTCACAGTTCAACGTTGAGCGCAGCCTCGAAGAACTGCAGAACGCGGCTGCTACCAGGCCTGACATCATGTAAGAGACTGGCGCCCGTGGTAGCTCATCCCCCGCATAGTATCAGCACGACAGGCGTTCGTCAGCGGCGCGTCGTTCTCGGATCGGACGCGAACAGGGAGGCGCGGAATGGCACATTTGCGGCTGGCAGTTCTGCTGAGCGGCTCCGGCACCACGCTGGAGAACCTCTTCGAAAAGTGCGCTGGCGGCAAGCTGGACGCGGAGGTCGTGGTCGTGGTCAGCAGTCGGGCCGATGCCTACGGGTTGGAGCGCACCCGGAGGCGGAATGTGCCCGCATTGGTGGTTGAGCGCCGCAGATACGCCGGGACCGATGAGTTCTCGGCGGCGATCTTCGCCGCCATCGAGCCATATGCGCCTGACGCGATCTGCCTGGCGGGCTTCATGTCTCTCTTGCGGATTCCCGAGAAGTACAGAGACCGCATCCTGAACGTCCATCCCGCACTGCTCCCGGCGTTCGGCGGCAAAGGCTTGTACGGGCATCACGTTCACGAGGCCGTCCTGCGCGCTGGCTGCAAGGTGACCGGTTGCACGGTGCACTTCGTTGGCGAGAAGTACGATTCGGGACCGATTGTGGCTCAGAAAGCAGTCCCGGTTATGCCCGACGATACCCCGGACACTCTGGCTGCACGTGTGCAGGCCGCCGAACGCGAGTTATACCCGGAGGCAGTCCAACTTCTTGCAGAAGGACGCCTTAGCGTGAAAGGGCAGATCGTGAAGATTCTACCAGAATGACCTTGATTGCGGAATACACACTTTAGAATGCGTATTCTTTTGCGCACAATGCGGTGATAAGGTAGTATACTTGACACTAGGAGTGTAGTCATGCCAGCGCCCTCAATCTCCCGGTATGTGGGCCGCGTCATCTATCTGACGCGCCGCGAGAAGGGGATGCGGCAGTCCGAATTAGCCTTGCTTACGGGCCTGAAACAGCCCAACCTTTCCCGAATAGAGAATGGCCTTGTGACGCCCCGGCAGGCCACGCTCGACCGGATCGCCAAAGCACTCGGCGTTGACCCGCAGGTTTTCTTCAGTGAAAGCAAGATGCAGGAAGTCGAGCGCAAGTGGGCGGGATCGTTGGGGCCCAAACACGCCGCTCTGCTCCTGGCCGGAAAGCTGACACCTGTTCCGCTGCTGGACACCACTGCAGGCTACCCAACGGATGTCAACGCCAAAGGGGAGCCGCAGGCGCCGCTTGAGGTAGTGCTGCAGTTGCTGCCGCTTACGGGTGAAGCCGAAGGCGCCTGCCGTTTTGCCCTGCGGGCCAAGGACGATTCCATGCAGGCGCCGGGAAGCGACACCTTCAAGCCTGGAGAAGTGGTGGTCTTCTCCGGCGGGGTGGACGTCAAGCCGGGCGACTTCGTGTTTGTGATCGCGCGGCAGCGCGGTCTCTTCCGCCGCCTGGAGGTACCCGACCCCGACAACGTGCGCCTGGTACCGGTGAACCCTGCCTATCCCACCGACGTGATACCCCGCGCGGAGATCAAGGGCAGGTGGAAACTCGTGCTGCATCTGCGCGGCTACTGAAAACGTGGCAGGACAAGCCCTGAGCCCCGCATGTCCGTTCAGACGCCGAAGAAAAACTCCGGCACAAAGATGACGTACTTCAGGTTGAAAGCCCAGCGCAGGTACATCTTGATCGGCACGGCCAGCATAACCAGCAGATGCAAAATCACGATGGAGTACCGGATGAAGCCCAGTTGTTCGTAGAGCTTCTTGTAGATGCGAGCGACCACGGCCGGGACCACGGTGAGATAGAGCGCCAGGACGATGAACCCCGGCAGTTCCCGTTTGAACCAGTGCATCGCTTCCATGGCTCTGGGCTGCCCCGTGAGGAATCTCATCAAGTCCTGCCAGAAGAGCTGTGAAAGGTTGACGTTGTTCGCCGCGCTCAGCTTGTGCACATCCCACGGCTCATACGGCCCGTAGAAACTCCAGTTCGGCCCGCGCAGAAAGGTCCCGACAACGATTGGCGCCAGCCACAACAGCAGGAATGCGAACAGAAATATGGCGATCGCGAATCTCCGCTTCTCAAAACTGAAGTGGCCGACGCCCTCAGGATTCCTGTCGCAATACGGCAGGCAGACCAGGCCGGTGACTGCCATCAGCGGCAACAGCACGCCGGCGATCCACGGGTCGAAGTACACGAGCAATTCTTGCAGGCCCACGAAATACCACGGTGCCTTCGCCGGATTAGGGCTGTTGGCGGGATCGGCAGGCTGTTCCAGCGGCGCTGACAGGCCGATGGCCCAGAGCAACAGCAGCGCCGTCACGAAGGCCGCAACGACCAGCTCAAGGTACAGGAGATGCGGCCAGACGTGCAGCCTCGCGGTCGCTGCCTCAGCTTCCTCCGGCTTCAAGCCCTGGCGCAATCGCGCATCATTGTCCACCGCTTGGCGGAACGCCACCCACAGGCACAACCCCGTGAGGAACAGCATGGTCCACAGCGCCGCGTTGTCCGGTCTCGTGGCTTCCCTTGCGAACTGCGGGTTGAGAGTGCTGACGCCGAACATGAGCAGGCCGATGTCCAGCAGGCTGGCGGCCGCCTTCGTCTTCACCAGGAACCCGCGACAAGCCAGCGCCCCGGCGAAGGCTGCGAGCAAGCCGGTGTAGAACACCACCGGCTGGCATAGCCAGTTACCGAACTCGAACAAGGGCTGCATAGCTTCAGGCCCCACGCCTTGTTGTGCCAGCCATTCCCCATCCTCCGCCGACGAACTCCACGTCCGCGAGTGCGGCCAGCGCGCTTCAGAGCGGCGCGCTGAAGCCGTCCTTGCGCACGCGCCAGAAGTGCACTGCCATGAGAACTCCTGCGACCAGCGGCAGAAGCACGCAATGCAGCACGTAGAACCGCAACAGCGCCGCCGGCCCAACCACGGAGCCGCACAGCAGCAGGAAGCGAATATCGCTCTTGGCGTGGATGACCTGGAAGTCGTCGCAGCCCAGGAGCGGCGCGCCGGGTCCCTCACGCCCGATGAACGGATGGGCACCCGCCATGTTGGTGCCGACGGTGACAGCCCAGAGCGCGGTCTGGTCCCAGGGCAGCAGATAGCCCGTGAACGAGAGCAGCAGCGTCAGCGTCAGGAGCGCCACGCCGACGACCCAGTTGAACTCGCGCGGCTTCTTGTAGGAGCCGGTCAGGAAGACGCGCAGCATGTGCAGCCAGACCACGATCACCATCGCGTGCGCGGCCCAGCGGTGAGAGTTGCGCATGAACGCGCCCAGCGGCACGTCCTCACGCAGCGACACGATATCGGTATACGCGTACTCGGGCGTGGGCCGGTAGTAGAACATCAGGAAGACGCCGGTGATCGTCAGGTGCAGGAACAGAAAGAACGCCAGGCCACCCATGCACCACGTGTACCGCAGCCGCACGGCGTGGCCTTTGGTCCGGGTCGGGTGCAGATGCAGGAAGACGTTGGAGACGATTGCCCACAGGCGGTTGCGGTCCGTGTCCGGGAAACCATGCCGGAAGACTGACGTCCAGACCGCCGACTTATAGACGCGCTCTTCCAACGCCTTGCGCAGCCTGTCGCCGAGGCTCATCTGCTCCATTCCGACTTGCGCTTCAGACGCACACCACGCGGTTACTTGGCGGCCTTCTCGGGCGGCGTTGCCGGTTTCTCGTCCTTCGGCTTCTCCGTCGCCGGTTTGCTCTCTCCCGTCTTGGCTTCAGCCTTGGTTGCCGGCGCCGGAGCGGCCGGGGTCGCAGCCTTCGTATCGGCGGGCTTGGCGTCACCGGTCTTGGTGTCCGTCTTGGCTTCAGGCGCCGGCGGAGGCGGTGGAGCCGGCGGCATCTTGGGCACGTACGGTTCGACCAACTTCAGGTTGAAGAAAGGCGCAGCGTCGCCTTCCTTGGCTTCGACCGTCCCGGTGATAACCACCTTCTCGTTCTTGCCCAGATACTTGGCGACGGCTTTCTCAGCCTCATCGGTCTTCTTGATGTAGTACACGTCCGCCAACGCATCGGTGATCTGCGCGCACGCCTCGGGCTTGGCGGTCTTCTCCAGCAAGCCGCGAATCTTCTCTTCACCCGCACAAACGGAAGCAGACACCACACACAGCAGGACAAGCAACGCGACATGTCGCATGGTTATTCCCCTTTTGCCAGGCTGCACACTAACCCTTCGCACTGAAAGACGCAAGCTTGGCGATCTCCTTCGCACCCCCTGCATGTTCGCCTGCGGACCACCAGTCCACAATGGCCGGATCACCGCCAGTGCCGGCCTCACAGCAGACGCGAGCACAATTCGGCGCCCAGAGCCACCAGCGTGAACACCGCGAACATAACGCGCATCAGCCGCAGACGCCTGTGGAACTTGCGGCTGCCGTCAGGGTCCTGGCTGAGCCGGTTCACGGCTGCCACCCGTTCCGCGATGGAGCCGTGGTGCCAGCACCAGACGTTGCGGATGTTGCCGGTTATCAACGCCAGTTTCTCGAGGGCCATGATGAGCGGCACCGCCGTGCCCAAAAGTTCCGCGCTGGCAAGGTCCGCCTCGCGTTCGCACTGCCGCATGATGGCGCCGTAGAACAGGTACATATAGGCCGTGATGAAGCTGATGAGCACGCCGATCTCGATGAGCGGTGACGCCCGCCAGGCTTCGGGCAGCACTCGCTGGATGGGATCGAGCAGGGCCGAGAGACACAGGATCATCACGAACAGAAACACCAGATGCCCGTGGCGCGCGTGCCCCAGCTCATGCGCCAGCACCGCTTCCGTCTCGGCCGGGCTCAGTTCGTCAACCAATGCCGGGCTGATCAGCACGTACCTGTAGCGCGCCCAGCCGCCCAGCACGCAGGCGTTGAGCAGCCCCGTGCTGCGCGGCCCCCAGACCATGATACCACGCGCCTTGACGCCGGAACGCTGCACGAGCGCCCACAAGCGGTCCTTCAGCTCGCCCTCCGGCATCGGCTTGCAGCGCCACAGCCAGACGACCAGCATCGGCAGACCCACCAGGGAGATGAAGGCGATCATCGCGATGACGGACAGCAGGTCAACGCCCGGTGCCTCCAGCCACGCCGTGTAGCCGGCCGGCAGCGTCGCTAAGGCGTCCCTGAACACCGCCAGGATGAACCCCAGAATCACGGGCAACCAGGTCAGCCGCGCCTCGTATCCCAGGTACGCAAGCAGCGGAACCTCCCGCCCGCGCAACCCCGCCACCAGCCGCCGGCGCGGTATCCACGACGCCACCATGGCGAGCAGGAACGGCGCCAGACACAGCGGCAGCGCGATCACGCTGCTTTCCTTCAGAGGCAGCGCGCCGATGTGGCTCTCGGCGCTGAAGCCCAAGGCCAGCGGCCAGCGCTCGGCATACAGCGGCCACTTGAGCGCCCACAGGAGCCCCGTGTACAGCAGCACGGTGATCGCCTGCGCGATTCGAACGCCCCACGCATGGGATTCCATCGGGTGTGGCCCGCGGCCAAAGCCGGCAACGTGCTGGCCGAAGCGCGTACGCCATTCCGACCTGCGCGTCACCAGTTCATGCATCAGCCACACGGCCAGCAGGAAGGCACACCACGCCGCTGCCGCCACGCCCGGCCTCACGGCCGCAACCTCCGCTGGCGCGGTGTTCGTCGCCAGATACCGGCCCATGCCTTCCAGGCACAGGACCGCGGCTATCAGGTCAAACGGAATACGCATGCCACCCGCAAAGCTCGAAACCCGGGATCCGGAATCCGGCAGAAACAGGCAAACTACACATCCTCAAAGGCCCCAGACCCTCTCCTCCCCACAATCGTAAACCTACATTGATGAGTGGCAAGGGGCAACCATCACGCCCACGGAATCGCAGATGCACGCAGACGGACGCAGATGAGCCTGACTCCAGGTTCCGATCCGCGTTCATCCGCGGCTACACTCGGCCGCCAGCCAGGCCTTCAGAGCAGGCAGCATCGGCTCCAACTGAAGCGCCTCGGATGGGCGCAACCAACGAGCTTCCGCCACTTCGACAGCGTCTGGACGCACTTCCTGTCCCGGCCGGAGCGGCCTCGTGCGCAGCCAGTGCAAGCGGAACTCGCCGCTCGGCGACAGGCTTTCATGCACCTTCTCCAGAGCGGTCACGTCCAGGCCGACTTCTTCGCGGACCTCGCGCACAACGGCTTCCTCGAACGTCTCGCCGGCCTCCACCTCGCCGCCGACAAGACACC
>JAPLOD010000684.1 GCA_026692735.1 Planctomycetota bacterium
TTTCCCAGTAAAGCAGCCTCTCCCTCGACGTTGAGAATGTCATCTGCGATTTGGAAGGCAAGGCCCACCCTCTCACCGTAACGGGTGAGAGCCTTCAGAGATCCTTCCCTGGCGCGCGCGAATTTCGGCGGGTCCAGCACGATCAGCTCGAACAGGCGTCCGGCCTCACGCAGATGCTTGAAGCCTTCGGTCCATTCCGCCTGAACCAGGTCCGCATCCGCGATCCCGTTGCGCTCCAGGTTCAGCCGCGCGAGCTCCAGGGCCTCGGCACTGGAGTCAACGAGCGCAATGCTCTTCGCGCCTGCCCGCGCCGCGTGCAGCGCGAAGCCGCCGCTGTAGCTGAACACGTCCAGGACGTTGCGGCCGGCGGCGAAGCCCGCGAAGCGTCGGCGGTTCTCGCGCTGGTCGAGGAACAGGCCGGTTTTCTGGCCATGGCCGGGCCGCAGGTCGCAGAGCATCTCCAGGCCGTATTCATAGACCGGAAAGGGCGCTTCCGGCGGCTGGCCGCGCAACGGTCCCGAGCGGGGCGGGCCGAGCTTCTCGAGTTGGCGCGCTCTGGCATCGCCACGGTCCACAATGCCCTTGGGATGCAGGCGTTCCTCCAGGGCGTTCAGGATGGCGTCCTGGCGCCGCTCCATGCCTGCTGTCCCGGTCTGCACCGCCACGTAGTCGCCGTAGACGTCCACAATCAGTCCGCCCAGGCCGTCGCCTTCCGAGTTGACCAGGCGATAGGCCGTGGTGGCCGGCATCGCCGCGGTCTCGGCGGCCGTTGCGACGCCGGCCGCACCGACCGGCGCGGTCTGGCCTTGCAGCAGTGCATCGCGCTGCTTGCGCAGTTCGGCTGTTTCCTCGAGGGCATCCAGGCCGAACCGGGCCGCAAAGGACTGGATCTTGGCCAGTTGCGCCTCAATCTCAGCCAGCCGAGCACGCTCCGCCGCCGTCAGCGGCGGGCCCGCTGCGTCCGGCGGAGGCGGCGCGGCCGGGGCGCCCAGCCCCAGCACGGCGGTCCGCAGACGGAGAGCCTCGTCTATGCGAGTGCTTAGGAATGCATCGGTAATGGGCGTGTCAGCGCGCGTGAGAATTCGCACGGCAATGGCCGACTGCGGCGAGTAGAAGCCTCGGCCGACACAAGTGCCGCGGTCGTCAACAACACGAACCTCGTCGCCCGGTTGGGGCTCGATGCCTTCGATGCGAACGATGGCGTCGGCGAACACCCACGGGTGGCCGCTGTGCAGCGGCTTGGCGCGGCCCCGCTTAAGACAGGCGGTAGGCACCGACTCAGCCACCGTCTAAGTCTCCCCGGAACAGGCCGCCGCTGGGCATCCATACAGGAAAAAAGGGAAGGAACCGGGAGGCTCCTCCCCCTCTTTGGAAAGCCAACGACGTGTCGTAAGCTCGGCTTACTTCTTCTCTTCCGTAGCCGCAGGCTTCTTCTCGTCCGTAGCCGCAGGCTTCTTCTCGTCCTTAGCCTTTGGAGGCGTAGTGCCCTTCAGAGGCTCCTGCGGCTTCGGCGTCTCGCCGCACCCGACCACGCCAATGCAGAACGCCACGGCCAACAGCAGGCTACAAATCCTTCGCATGTCCTCTCCCTCCCAATGAGACATGGCGCGGTTCCTCGCGCCAACTTGTCAACGGCTTATAACCACACGTCAATGGTCACCCTTATAGCACCTCCCGGTTTTTGTGCAATCACTTTCCTGAGAACTGTTGTATGACGCTGAAAGGAACTCCTGCTACACTGCGTCCCATACTGAGGAGCCCGCAGCCCCCATGTACTATGGCCTGGATAGCGTGACCCTGAGAAATGGCGAGCCGGCCCAACTGGGCGTGGTGCTCGGCCCGGACAGCAGCGACCGCGCGCGCCACCTCAGGGAGCTGCTGGCCCACAAAGGCCCTATCTGGCAATGGCAGATCGAGCAGAGCCTGACCAAGGAACAGGCAGGCGCGGAGAGCCGCTTCTACATCCTCAGCAAAGCCGGGCGGCCGTTCGCCAACGTCATGGTGGTGGAGCGGCGCGGGATCGGCATTTTCGGGCATGTCTATACCCGTCCTGAAGAGCGCCGCAACGGCGCCGCGGACATCATCATCGGCTGTCTGGCGGACGATTTCCGGCAGCGCGGCGGGCGCGCGCTGTATCTCGGCACCGGCTTCGACTCGCCGGCATACCGCCTGTATGCCAAGCACGGCTTCCGCAGCGTCGAGCCCGAGAGCGGGCACATGGCCTGGTTCGCAGGCGGCCGGGAGACGTTCGAGCGCGACGCCTTCGCGCCAGCAGCCGTCCGGCACGAACCGCTGGCGTTCCACCACTGGCCCCTCCTCCCCGCGCTGGCCATGATGGCGCATCCCGCACGGGTGCGCATCGCCACCATGGACGCGGTGAACTCAGCCTCGACCGAAGGCGGCGCCCTGCCGGTTCTGATGGCCATGAACGGGGAGGCGGAACACGGCAAGGAGCACGGCGCGCGCGCGCACGTGGCCGTATCCGAGGGATCGGGCGTGCCCGTCGCGATCGCGTGCGCGATGCCGGAGCATTACTTCTGGGAGCAGGTGGACGTGGTTGACCTGTTCTGCGCGCCGGAGTTCGAGGCGGAGCTGCGGCCCCTCCTGGCCACGCTGGAGCTCGGCCTGGAACGCGCCGCCATCTGCTACGCGGACCTGTTCTGGCCGGCGAAGCAGGACGTGCTGCGCGCCTGCGGCTTCGAGCGGGCGGTGCTCCTGAAACGCCACCTGCGCAGCCATGGCAAGGTTCACGACGTGGAACTGTGGACCAGAGGCTGACGATGGACAACGGCGCGGGCAGGTTCGGCCTGGCCACCAAGATCACCCTGCCCTTTCTGGCTCTGTTCGCGCTGCTGCTGTGCGTCCTGGGCCTGGTGCTGGCGCGGCAGATTTTGGGCGAGGTCGAGGTCCGCGTCGAGAACGAGCAGCGCTTTGTGCTGGAGGTGGCCACCTTCCCGGGGTTCGCGCTGGGCGAGGACTCCCTGCGGCAGATCAGCGACCGCGCCGGCCGCGCCGCGCAGGCCGGCATCCCCGGCGGCAAGGCTGAGTTTGTCGTGCTGCAGGACGGCGTCCCGCCGCTGAGCACCTTCTCGCGCGATGACCGCGCCGCCTGGGCCACCGTGGAAGCGCTCGTCGCCGCCGCCAAGGCGGGCCGTTGGAGCCAGGCTGACGAAACTATCCGCCAGGACGTCGGCTCGCTGAACCGGCAGCAATGGCTGATCCTGTACACCGCACGCACGCCGCGCGGCCCGGGTTCCGCCCTGCGGCGGTTCTTCCTGCTGTACCCGTACGCCGAGATCGAGCATGCTCAGAACCGGGCGTTGCTGCGCATCGTCGGCCTGGGCGCGCTGGGGCTGGTCCTGGCCGCGGGCCTGGGGCTGCTGATCGCGCACTGGATCTCGGGGCCGGTGCGGCGCCTGGCCGCGGCCGCCAAGCGCATCAGCAGCGGCGGCCTGAATGAGCCGCTGGAGCCGCACCTGCCGCGCCAGGGCTCACGAGCGCGCGGCCATGACGAGATTGGCGACCTGACGCAGGCGTTCCAGACCATGGTCGAGACCCTGCGCGCCTCGCAGAGCGAGCTGCTGAAGGCGGAACGCCTGGCGGCGACGGGCAAGCTGGCCGCCAGCGTGGCGCACGAGATCCGCAACCCGCTCACCAGCCTGCGCATGACCGTGCAGATGCTCCAGCAGCGCGCCACGAGCGCCGATGCCCAGACCCTGGAAGCCTACGCGGTCGTGCTGGGCGAGATAGACCGCCTGACGCTGACCGTCGAGGAACTGCTGACCTTCGCGCGGCCCCGGCCGCCCCGCCGCGCCCCCACCGACGTGAACAAGCTCGCCGCGGACACGCTCAAGTTCCTGGAGCGGCAGCTTCAGCACGCGCACGTCCACGGCCGTCTCGAACTCGACGCCGCGTTGCCGGCGGATCTCCCGCTGGACGCCAACAAGATCCGCCAACTGCTGGTCAACCTCGTCCTGAACGCGCAGCAGGCCATGGTCCGCGACGGCACCGTCACCCTGCGTACGCGCTGGCAGCCGGAGAAACGGCAGGTGGCTGTGTCGGTCAGCGACACCGGCCCGGGCGTGGCCGAGGAGATCCGCGGCAAGCTCTTCGACCTCTTCGTCAGCACCAAGGAGAGCGGCGGCCTGGGCCTGGCCATCGCCAAGCAGATCGCCGAGGAGCACGGGGGCACGATCGGCTGCGACAGCTCGCCCCAGGGCGCCACCTTCACCGTCGTGCTGCCGGTGTGATGCTCACGGCTTGGTCTGCGCCGCCTGGACATGGCCGTCGCGGGACTGGTCGAGCTTGTCCAGGGCGGCTACGACCGCCTCGCGAACGTTTTCCTTTCTGTCGTCCAGGGCGAACAGGAGCGGCTCGACGGCGCGCCGGTCCCCCAGTTCGCCCAGCGTCTCAGCGGCTGCGATGCGTACCTCCGGATGCTCGTCGCGCAACAGCGTGATCAGCACGGGGACGGGTGTCGTGTCCTGGAACGGGGCCAGTCCCCGGGCCGCGCTGGCACGCAGAGAGGGCGTGCCGGTGGTAAGCGCGCGTGTGAGCGGTTCGAGCGCGCGCCGTTCCCCCGCGGCGCCCATGCGCGCGAAATCCTGCGCCGTGCCGTCAATCCACTGCTGCCAACTCGGCTCACCCAGCCGCTTCAGCGCCTTCGCCGCAACCTTGCGCACCTCGCCTTCCTTGTCGCCCAAGGCGGCGATAAGGTGCGGGATGGCCTCTCGTTTCCCCCACTTGCCGAGCGTGCGGGCCGCCACGGCGCGCACGTAGGCATCCGGGTGCCCCAACGCTTTGACCAGTGGCTCATTGGTTGGCGCGGCGAACATGTCGCCGAGCGTCCGGGCGGCGGCGAGCCGGACCTCTTTATGATCGTCCAGCAGCGCGCGGAGCAGCGGTGCGAGCACGCGCGCGTCGCTGAATCGTCCCAGCGCTTGGGCGGCAGCGATGCGGATCTCTTGATCCTCGTCCCGCAGCAGGTCGGTGAGCGGCTCGATCGCCCGCGCGTCGCGCAGGGCGCTCAGACCGTCAATCGCCTCCAGCCGCTTGGTGCGGTCCTGACCGCGCAGTACCCGCAGGCAGGTCTCCAGTTGCCAGGTCGTCTTGAGGTTCTTAAGCATTGCCTTTGCCCGCGGGGCGCCTCAACTCCACCCAGAACGATGGGACGTGATGGCCGTTCTCGATAACGGCGGGCGGAGCCGTCTTCAGGAATGCCACCAGGGCCTGCGCCAGCGGCAGAGGTTGCCCCTTCTGCGCGGCGGCCGCGAGCAGGCGCGGCAGTTCCCCGTAGTGCACCGGCACGGCTTCGCCGCCCTCGCTCAGCATCTTCTTCACGAAATGCTCGGAACCGGCGCGTGCGGCCGGCGTCCGTTCCAGTGCCTCCCACAGAGCTTCCGGGGTCAGGCCGAAGCTGCCACCATAGGCGAGGGCCTCCAGGCAGGCCGCGGCCGACAGCCCCAGCACAAGCTGCTCAACACCCTTGACGATCTGTCCGCAACCGGCCGGACCGCAGTAGGTAATGCTGCCCAGTCCGGCGAGCGCCTTCAGGACGGGCGCGCACGCTTTGAACGTCTCCTTCTTCCCGCCCACGAACAGGTTCAGGCTGCCCCGGCGGGCGCTTGCGGCGCTGCCACTGGCCGGCGCGTCGAGGAACCCCACGCCGCGCGCTTCGAGCCATTCCGCGAGCCGGCGCGTCTCCGCCAGTTCCGTCGCCCCCAGGTCAATGACGCTCTTGCCACTCGTCAGGGCCGGCAGAAGCTGCTGCTCGGCGATCTGCACGAACGTCTCGGACGGCGGCAGGCTGAGCAGTATCACGTCGCTTGCCACGGCCACCGCCGCGGGCGACGCTGCCGCTGTCGCGTGGGCGCCGCGCAGCGTAGCAGCGCGCGTGACGTTGGTGTCGAAGAAACAGACGGGGAACCTGGCATCCAGCAGGCGCGTGACCACCGCGCCGCCCCAGTCCCCCAAGCCGATCACACCCAGCCGCGGTACTGCGCTTCCGCCCTTAGCCATTTCCTCTCCGGCGCGCGACGCTGCCCTGACAACCGCGCGCGATTCTAGTTTTGCCTGCGCACGATTGCCAGTTCAGGCCGCCCGCGTTTCGCGCTCTCTCCCGCAGGGGGGCACGGCCGGCGCGTCACGTTTCCTTTCCGCTCGCTTCCGGTTTGTCCCAGTAGACCGGCGCGTACCACACGTGGATCCCCAGGAGGTGCGCGATGTGGAACAGCTCCACGTCAATCATGCCGCCATTGATGCGGCAGCGCGTGAAGATTGTCCGGCACACATCGCGCTTGAACAGCTTGAAGCCGCACTGGCTGTCCACCACGGCCTTGCGGAAGACGATCAGGTGCGCCAGGATCAGGAGCCCCAGGCCCATGATGCGCCGCGAGCGGTCTTCGCTCTCCTGAAACGTGCGCACCCCCGCCACCATGTCGAAGCCCTGTTCGAGCTTCGGGAAGAACGCGCGCAGCTCCTCGATCGGCGTCGCATGGTCGGCGTCCATGAAGAGGACGTAGTCGCTCCGCGCCGCCAGGCAGCCGCGCCGCACGGCGGCCCCTTTCCCCAGGTTACGAGGCTGCCGCAGCAGCCGCAGCTCCGGCCACCGCGCGGTTTCCGCTTCCACGATGGCCGCCGTCGTGTCGCGGCTGCCGTCGTCCACCAGAAGGACCTCGTACCGCCGCGCGAAATGCTCATCGAGCCACGCGCGGATCTCCCGGAACGTCTGCTCGATGCGCTTGCTCTCGTTGTACGCCGGGATCACCACCGACAGCGTCTTGCCGCCGGCCAGGACGGGCCCCACCTGCCTGCGGATGCCGCTCGCCGGATGCTCGGGTATCGGATGGATATCGGCGTCGCCCACGTCTCACCTGCCGTTCAACCCTAATCCCTAATCCCAAGTCCCAAATCCCAACTCCGCAATCCAAAATCTAAAATCCGAAATCCCGATACCACGCTATCGTCTCCTTCAAGCCCTCCTCCAGGGATACCCGCGCCTGGAACCCGAACAGCTTCCGCGCCCGTTCCACATCCAGGCGCCGGCGCGGCTGCCCGTCCGGCTTGCTCGTGTCCCACTCGATCCGCCCCGTGTAGCCGGTCAACCGCACGATCAGCGCGGCCAGGTCGCGGATGGCGATCTCGCGCCCCGTGCCCAGGTTCACAGGTTCCGGGCCGTCATACTTCTCCGTCGCCAGGATAAGCCCTTCCGCGCAGTCCGCCACGTACAGGAACTCGCGCGAGGCCGCTCCCGTGCCCCAGCAGGTGATCTTCTCGTCCCCGCGCCGCCGCGCCGCGACGCACTTCCGGATCAGCGCGGGGATCACGTGGCTGGTCTGCGGGTCGAAGTTGTCGCGCGGCCCATACAGGTTCACGGGCAACAGGTAGATGCCGTTGAAGCCATACTGCTGCCTGTAGGCCTGCAGCATCACCAGCAGCGCCTTCTTCGCGATGCCGTAGGGCGCGTTGGTCTCTTCGGGGTAGCCGTCCCACAGGCTTTCTTCCTTGAAGGGCACCGGCGCATGCTTCGGATAGGCGCAGATCGTGCCGGCCTGCACGAACTTCCTCAGCCCGAATTTGCGCCCTTCCTCGATGAGATGCAAGCCCATCGCCATGCTGGCGTAGAAATAGCGCCCTGGGTTCGCCTGGTTCGCGCCGATCCCACCGACTTCCCCGGCCAGGTGCATGACGACATCCGGCCGCCCTTCGGCATACAGCCGCTGCGCCGCCGCCACGTCGGTCAGGTCGAAGTCCTTGCGGCGCGGCACAATGAGTTCCCGCACGCCGAGCACCCGCAGCCGTTCGCAGACAACCGACCCGAGGAACCCTGCGCCGCCGGTGACGACGACGCGCTTGTCACCCCAGTACCCAGCCATTCCAACGCCTCGTCCGTGTCCAGAACTGCACGTCGTGCAGTGCGATCACCCCCAACCGTTCACCCTCTCCCCCGTGAGGGAGAGGGTTGCGCGCTGAAGAGCGCGCCGGGTGAGGGGGTGCCAGGGGTGCGCCGGTGCAGGACTGAACGGTTCCGTGTCCACAAACGCACTTCGTGCATATCGTTATATCGCTGTAGCTGAGGCGGCCACAGACGCGCTCACTCAGCGCACATCTCTCCCCGCGCCCCACCTCCTCCGTTCCCATTTCCTCACGTTAAAATAACCCTAACCCAGCCCGCTGGCGTTGTCAACACCAAACTAGCTTTTTCCGCGTCACTCGTCACTCATCACCCGTCACTCGTCACTCGTTACCCGTCTGGTGTATCCTACGATGGTATCAACGCCCCAGCGCTACGAAGCGCAGAGAGGAACACATGCACCCCACGCTCCTGGTCATGCTTGCCGCATTCCTCGTCCTGGCCGTCCGTGCCGCCGACTTTGACATCAAGGACGCGGCCGAGTTCTCCAAGATCGTCCCCAAGGACGCCAAGCTCCAGAAACTCGCCGGCGGCATGCAGTTCGTTGAAGGCCCGGTGTGGATCGCAGCCGATGGCGGCTATCTTGTCTTCAGCGACATTCCGGCCGACGAACTCAAGAAGTGGACCGCCAAGGACGGCGTGACCACCTTCCGCAAGCCCAGCCACAATGCCAACGGCAACTCGCTCACCCCGGACGGCCTGCTGATCACCTGCGAACACTCCGCGCGCCGCGTCACGCGCACCGAAAAGGACGGCACGGTCACGGTGCTGGCCGACAGCTACGATGGCAAGAAGCTGAACTCGCCCAACGACCTGGTGATGAAATCCGACGGCACGATCTACTTCAGCGATCCGCCGTACGGCGTTCCCAAGGGCGAGAAGAAGGAACAGCCCAAAAACTTCGTCTTCTGTCTCAACCCCAAGACCAAGGAGTTGAAAACGGTGGCCGACGATTTTGATATGCCCAACGGCCTGTGCTTCTCGCCGGACGAGAAGAAACTCTACATCGCCGATTCAGGCAAGCCGCACCACATTCGCGTCTTTGACGTCAAGGACGACGGCACGCTGGCCGGCGGCAAAGTGTTCTGCGTCATTGACCCAGGCTTGCCCGACGGCATCCGCTGCGACGCAGCCGGCCGCATCTTTTCCAGCGCCGGCGACGGCGTTCAGATCTTCACTCCCGCAGGCGCCCTCATCGGCAAGATCCTCGTCCCCGAATCCCCGGCCAATCTCTGTTTCGGCGGCGACGACAAGAAGACTCTCTTCATCACCGCCCGCAAGTCACTCTATTCCATCGCGCTGTCAGTCGCGGGCCGCTGACGACGGATGGCAGATGACGGCTGACCAATGACCAGTGACCTTTGCCCGTTCTCCGTGTCTCCGCGGTGAACCCCCCATTACGCCGTTACCTCGCCCGGCGCATGCGTTGTTGCAAAGCTGATGGCCCCGGCTAATCTTGGCGGTGAGCAGGCTGGCATCGCGACGGGGTGTCCGATGAGCACTCGGGTCAAGCTGGACAAAGGAAGGCTGGCGGAGTTCTGCCGCCACAATCACATCCGCACACTGGCGCTCTTCGGCTCCGTGCTGCGTGACGATTTCCGTCCCGACAGCGATGTGGATGTACTGGTCGAGTTTGAGCCGGGGCAGACTTTCGGCTTCAGAATATTCCGTCTCGAGGAGCAGCTCTCGCAGTTGCTCGGGGGCCACAAGGTTGACCTGGTGAACCAGAAGTACCTCAACCCGCGCATTCGCGACCGCGTCCTGGCGGCAGCGGAAGTTCAGTATGCAGAAAGATGACCTTACCTACGCTGGTCATATGCCGGATATGGCGCGCAAGGCCGCCGAGAAGACGCGTGGGAAGCAGCGTGTTGACTATGACAGCGACGAGAACCTGCGCTTGGCTATGGCGCACTTGATCCAGAGCGTCGGAGAGGCGGCACGCCGCGTCTCGCCGCCCTTTCAGGCTGCCCATCCGGAGATACCGTGGCGGGATATCATTGGCATGCGGCACAAGGTCGTCCATGACTATCTGACGGTGGACTTTGACCTGGTGTGGGATGTGGCCACTGTGGAGCTGCCACCCCTCATCGCGCAATTGGAGAAGCTCGTGCCACCCGGTGAGTAAGGCGCCCGCGGCTCATGCCGCATTCCTGATGGGCTTGCGGTGTCTCGTAACGCGGCCCTTCGGCTCGCGCGCCGACCCCAGGCACCGCCCCCAACCGAAAACCCTTTGCCCGTGTCTCCGCGGTGAACTCCGTCCAACCATCCGTTCAATCCAAAATCGAAAATCGCAAATCCAAAATCACTCGTATCCCAGTTCCGCCAGCCGCTCCTCGTCCAGCCCGAAGAAGTGCCCGATCTCGTGCAGGACCGTGGCCTGGATTTCGTGGATCAACTCCTCTTCCGTCTCGCAGGCGTCCAGGAGCGGCTCGAAGTACAGGATGATGCGCGGCGGCAACTCCGGCGGATCGCTCGCGTTCTGCTCGGTCAGCGACGGCCCCTCGTACAGCCCGAAGAGGTCCTCGTCCTCTGGCACGCCCAAGTCGTCCAGCAGTTCCTCCGACGGATACGGCTCGATCGTCAGCACCAGGTTCCGCACATAGGGCTGGAACATCGGCGGCAGACTGGCGAGCGCCCTGCGCGCGATCCTCTCGAACCTCTTTGGAGTCATCTCCTGCATATCTGTTCCCGGCAATAACCACGAAGGCCACGAAGGACGGGACGCTCTTCGTCCTGCTCTTTGTGTCCTTCGTCCTCAAGTATACTACGAATCGCGGAAACCCTGTACCCGGAACCCTGCACCCGGAACCCTCTTCGTTTCTTCGTGTTCTTCGTGGTGAGAAGGCCTACGAGCTGCGGTCCAGAATGTAATCCGGCGCGTCCAGCAGCGCCCGCTTCGCGGCAGACGCCGGCAGGAAGCCGATCTCATCCCGCGCCCGCTCGATCTCCGCATGCGCGATCTGCAGCGTGTACGCCACCGAACCCGCTCGCTCCAGGTACGGCCGCAGAGAATCGCGCGGCGGCCCGCCGGAAGGCGCCTTGAACAGGTTGAGCAGTTCCCGCTTGCGCGCGCCCGTGGTGTTCGCCAGCACGTGGATGACCGGCAGCGTCAGTTCCCCGTTCCGCAGGTCGCTGCCCAGCGACTTGCCCACGCTCTGCTCGATGCCCACCAGGTCCAGGCAGTCGTCCACCATCTGGAAGGCCAGCCCCAGCCGCCGGCCGTATTCGTACATGCGGCGGTTCTCCCCGTCGGCCGCGCCGGCCAGCAGCGCCCCAAGCCCCGCCGCCGCGCCGAACAGCACCGCGGTCTTCTTTTCGATGAGCTGGAAGTACGCGTCTTCGTCCAGGTCCAGCCTGAAGCGGCTGTCCACCTGCAGCAGCTCGCCTTCGCAGATCAGGCGGCTGACGTGCGCGATGATGCGCAGCGGCCGGGGATCGTCCAGCCGGCTGAGCAGCTCCAGCGCCCGCGAGAACAGGATGTCGCCGGACATGACCGCCGGCTTGTTGCCCCACTGCGCGCTGACCGTGGGCACGTTCCGCCGCGTCTGAGCCTCATCGAGGATGTCGTCGTGGCACAGCGTCGCCAGGTGGATCATCTCGATCAGCGCCGCCACCTCGCTGGCCAGGGGCGCCTCGCCGCCGAACGCGCGAGCCGACAGATGCAGGATGGCGGGGCGGAGACGCTTGCCCTTGAACCGTTCCATGTGCTGGAACAGCGAGTTGATGTAGGCGTACTGGCTGGTCAGGTAGCGCGAGAGTATCTCCTCCGAACGCGCCAGATCGGCCGCCACGGGCTGGATGATGCGCTGCAGCGCCACACTGCGTTCCGCGGAATGCCGGAGCAGATACCCCAAGCCTGTGGTCACAACGTCTCCTCCATACCGCTCCCTGCCGTCTCCGGTACTATATAGAGCCGCTTGACCCAGACAAGTACGTGCCTGGGACCTCCGCCAGCCCGGGTGCATTACCCGACTTGCGGGCGGCTCCTTGGCCTGAAAGGCCTAGCTGAAATAGCCCGGGGCGAAGGCCCTGGAACGCGACACCACAAAGACCGCAAAGCCCCAACGGGGCGCGCTGGCACGAGGCGCCATCTCTGCACCCGCCGCGCGCGGCTCGCCGGGCGCCAGCGTCGGTCCAGGCTGGCGAGCCAAGACATGACGGCGGATTCGACGGTGGCCTCAACGACAGTCACTGGCTAGACCTCATCCGGTTCCGCAGTTACAGCGTCTCGTATCCCTGTTTCACAATCTGCGCCATCAGTGCCCGACGCTTTTGCAGGAACTCCAGATACGGCATGTTGTCCCAGTTGTCGGGTAGAGCGTGCATGCGAGACATTTCTTCCCATTCCACCGAAGTGAACCGCGCCTTCATCTTGGGCACATATTCGGCAGGCGGCGTGTCGCTAATGTCGATGTTGTCCGGCCACTCCAGAAGTGCGAAGTTGGCCGCTTGGTTGATTACCTTGAGGTCCTCTACGCCCTGGGATTCCAGGCATGCGCGTGGAAAGAGATGATGCCGGTCAAGGGCCTTCTTCTTCGTCTGTAGCGTTGGGTCAAGAAGGTCTGGAATACGCTTCTTCGAGAAGAGAACAGGGGCCTTTAGCACATTCTGCGCGGCATAATACGCAAATAGCGATGGACTCCGGGCCGCAGAGGTCTCCAGGTCGTTGGGCAGGGCAATGGTCCAGAAGTCACTCGTGAGCGTGTCGTTGATGAGTTTTGACAGCACCGCCACGAAGGCAGCGCCGTCTCCTGCCTCTTTCGTTAGGTTCAGATCGCCATCCATGATGGTCTCTGGCGAACTCGTATATCGTCCAGAAAGCGACGTAGCGTAGAACCAACGGCCAATGAGCCTCTCCAATTCATGATCGGGGACGTTGTGCCGCGTCTTGCCGATCAAGTAGAACGCGTACGCATATAGAAGAGCATTTTGTGAAGAGACCAACTCGCCGCTTCGGAATCCAGCCCCGATCAAAGCGTTGAAGAACCGGTGCCAGTGCGTCAGGTTCAGCACGCTCGTCTGGCTTTCGCGCAGCCGGGCGAACTGCTTGTCACGAAGAGCAGGAGAGAACTGTTCTGTGTCTGGATCCTTACCGCGCAACACCTGATAGATGCTCTTCAACCGCCCCCGGTTGAACCCCACGGCAACTGAAACCCGAAGCAGTTGGTCGGGGGCCACGCTGATGAAGTGGTTGTAGGGTGACGGTCCGCTTCCGGAAGTTGGCACCGTACGCGACGCGCGACTGAACCGCTCAAATGCCACGCGCAGGTCTTCGCCAAACACAGACAGCAAAGTCAGGATGAAGTCCGCTTGGTTGAGTTTGACTCCCTCGCTGTTAATGCGGACGAAAATGTCCGCGACGTGCTCTTCGTCCACAGAGGACGCGATCTCCAAGGCCGTGAACGGGAACTTCTGTAGGTCAAAGAGGCGATCCAGGTTGTGGCTGATGCTCTCCTCTTCATCCTCTGTCAGTTCCCGCTTTGTGCCCAGTTGCTTGAGGAAGGTCTTTACCAACTTGTGGCTTGAGCTTCCCGACGACCACATGACGGAGATGTCCGGTATGAACTCAGGGTCTTTTCTTGTTGCCGCATCGCACACCTCAAACTTGCCGTCGCGTGGGCGAAAGGCGATCTCAATGCGGCGCGTCTGGTAGTTCTCATCCATGATCGGCTTGCCACGGAAGACGGCATAGAGCGATGTCAACCTCTGCTGGCCGTCAACGATGAGTAGCGCAGGCGCCTTATGGGCCTTGTCGTCCAGGCCGATCTGGCGGGCACCGTCTCCGCTGGCGTTGGACCAGAAAAGCAGGTAGCCAACGGGGAAGCCTTTGTACATGGAATCGAACAGGTCGCGCACCTTGGTTGCAGGCCAGACGAAAGGGCGCTGGATTTCCGGCAAGCCAATGTCCCCGACGTCAATGTAATGGAGCAGGCCATCGAGGGCGTAGCCAACCTGTTTGAAGACTGTGCGCAACTCATTCATATCAGCCTTTGCCTCCAGTAAGAGAACAACGATGCCGCTCTGCAATCAGCTCTCCGTCCTCCACCCGGATTTCGCCTTTACATCGTTTCCTCCGCGCCTTCGTGCGAAACCCGATACCCGAAACCCGGAACCCGGAACCCGGTCCCTGCTCAGTCCTTCATCGTCGCCGGGTCGCCGTGGATTGGCGGCAGCGGATGCGGGCGCACCACCGCGCCGCCCTGCTCATACGACTCCATCACCGCCCACGTGTACTCCAGCGCCGCCAGAGCGTCTCGGCCGGACGCCCGCAGGCTCTCCCGCGGCACCTTGTTGGTCACGTCTTCCAGGAACGCGTGGATGCGCCGCGGGAACGTCTGCCCGAAGTCCGTGATCCCCGTGTTCAGCACCTCGGGACCGCCGCTCGCGCCGCCCGCCATCTTCTCCGGGCTCGCCGCCTTGCTGGGATCGGGCGCCGGCCAGAACGTGCACTTCTCGATGCAGTTCTCGATGCAGAACGTCCCGCGCGTGCCCGCCACCTCGATGCTCCACCAGCCCCCCAGGCCGTACGTCGCGTCGCCGCGCTGGCTCAGCAGGTAGCCCACGCAGTCGTTGGCGAAGCGCACGTGGATGCCGCACGTCGAAAGCATCACGTCGCTCGCCGTCCGCCGGCACCCGGGCCGGTTCAGGAATGCCTGCACATGCGTGACATCGCCGCAGAAATAGCGCATCACGCTGAACGGGTGCGAAAGGAACGCTTTCAAGTGCGCGTACGGGAATCCCCACCAGCGCGACGATTTCCCGGGTTTGTAGTTGATCTCGCCCGCCGAGAAACCCATCTTGTGCAGGCAATAGACAAGTTCGCCGATCTGCCCCCGAGCCATGTATTCCCTGGCTTTGTCCGCCGGCGGCGTGAAGTAGTGGTTCAGGTTGCAGCCCAGGTACACGTTCTTCGCGACGGACTTCGCCCACATTTGCCGGGCCTCGCCGACGTCGTTGGAGAGCGGCTTTTCCACGAGCACGTGCTTGCCGGCCTCCATGGCCTCCATGGCCGGCTCGAAGTGCCAGCTTCCGTTCTCGTAGCCGCCCGTGGTGACGTCCACGATGTCGAGCTGCTCGTTGCGGAGCATCTCTGTCAGGCTGTAGTACGCCTTCACGCCGTACTTCTTCGCAGCCTGGTCCGCGCGGTCCTTCACGATGTCGCAGACCGCGACCAGTTTCGCCAGCGGGTCCTTCGAGTGGCAGTTGGTGTGGTTGTCGCCGATCCCGCGGATGCCGACAACGCCGACTTTTAGAGCCATGATGCGCTTCCTTTCCCGCCGGGGCTTTCTCCGCGGCGCGCTATGCTCAGTGAGAATGTGTTGCTCTTCCCCCGCGCATTTTACCAGCACCTCCGCCTGTCACAAGGTATCGCGGAAACTTGAGCCCCCTCCGCATCCCAGCGGCGCCATATCGGCATTTGACCTTTTGCCTGTTCTCTGTTTCCTTCGGATTTCGAGCTTCGGATTTCGAGGTTCGGTGTTGTTGCCTCTGGCTGGAGTGCCCTGCCGATGACAAGCTTCTCCTGCTGCGTCCTGGCGCTCGTTGTCGGGATCGTCGTGGCGGCGTGCGTCGAGGCCGGCGACGCGCCGGCCCCCGCCGACCGTCCGCTCATCGGCGCCATCCGCTGGGACGCCTGGCACACGCCGTGGTCGAAGGTGCGTCCCGGCCATGCGGACGGCCCGGTCAGAGCGATGGAGATCTCCCTGGCGCCCAAGCAGTACCACTATCGCTTGCCGTTTTTCGCGAAGGTCGTCTCGGACAAGGAAGTGAAGATTGACGGCTACACGCAGGCGACCGTTGACCAGGAGATCGCCTATGCCAAGGCGGGCGGCATTGATTACTGGGCGTTCCTGCTCTACGCCCCGGACAGCTCGATGAGCCAGGGGCTGTCGCTGTACCTCTCCAGCAGCCGGAAACAGGATGTCCGTTTCTGCGCGATCGCGGGCCCGGAGATATTCGGCGATGCGCAGGTCTTCCGCGAGAGAATGCAGCGCCTGCTGAAACTGATGGCGGAGCCGAGCTACCTGAAGGTCGCGGGCAACCGGCCGCTGCTGTACGTCTTCAGAGTCACCGACGAATGGCTGGGGAAATGGGGCGGCCGCGAAAACGCCAGGCGGCTCTTTGATGACTTCCGTGCCGCGGTCAAGGCGGCCGGACACGGCGATCCCTACCTCGTCGCCATGAACGACAACGCCCCGGACGGCAAGAAGATGGCCGATGCCATCGGCGCCGAGGCCATCACCGCGTACGCGATATTCGGCCATGGCGGCAACAACGGCACGCCCTACGCGCAGCTTGCGGACGCCGCCCGGACCTTCTGGAAGGCGTGCGCGGCGACAGGGGCGCAGGTTGTTCCGCTCGCCACGGCCGGCTGGGACCGCAGGCCGCGCATCGAACACCCGGTTCCCTGGGAGAAGTGGCAGCAGCCCGGCGCAGGCATGGAGAAATACTACCAGGTCCCCGCGCCGCAGGAACTGGCCGCGCACCTCGAAGACGCCATGCGCTTTTGCCTGCGCAACAAGGAGCGCTGTCCCGCGCAGGCGATCATCGTCTACGCGTGGAACGAGCACGACGAAGGCGGCTGGCTGTGCCCCACCCTCAACCCCGACGGCAGCCCCAACACCGAGCGCCTTGACGCCATCGCCGCCATGCTGAAAGCCTTCAAGCCGTAATGAGAACGATACCGCAGCCGGCCAACGGGGTATATGGTGGCGTAGTCCTGTCCGGGCCTCGGCAGTTCCATGGCGCGGGATGCGACAATGATGAGACGAATGCTGACATCCTTGGTGTGCGTTGCGGCGGTCTGTGCCGTGAGCATCGCGGCCGTCGCCGGAGAGGTGGACACATCGAAGAAAGTGAAGGTGTTCATCCTTGCCGGGCAGTCGAACATGGAAGGCAAAGCCAAGCTGGAACTGCTGAACTATCAGATCACCGCGCCGGAGACGAAGGAGTTCTTCAAGCACCTTCACAAGGACGGGCAGTACGTGGTGCGCGATGATGTCTGGATCAACTTCCTGGACCGTCGCGGCAAGCTGACAGTCGGTTTCGGGTCGCCGAACTGCATCGGCCCCGAGCTGGAGTTCGGCAACGTGGTCGGCGACTATTTCGCCGAGCAGGTCCTTCTGATCAAGACCGCCTGGGGCGGCCGAAGCCTCGGGCGGGATTTCCGGCCTCCGAGTTCCGGACTTCCGGCCGATGAGGTGCTGAAGAAGAAACTCGATGAGACCAATACCAACATACGAACGCGCAATCAGAACGAGAAGAACGCCGACAGGAAACGCCCCGAAGTAACCATGGAGGAGTTCAAGAGCGCATACGGCAAGTCCTATCGTGAGATGATGACCGAGATTCAGACCGTGCTGAAGGAACTGCAGACGCGCTTTCCCGACTACAAAGGCCAGGGGTATGAGATTGCCGGGTTCGTCTGGTTCCATGGCTGGAACGACATGCTGCAGCCCGATCTCGCCAGTGAGTATGCAGCGAACCTGGCGAATCTGATCCGGGACGTGCGCCGCGACCTGGGCGTCCCCAATCTGCCTGTGGTGATCGGGCAGATGGGGCAGGATGGTCCCGCGGCCAAGGGCGGCATGACCGTCATCAAGGAAGCGCAAGCGTCCCTGGAGACGATCCCCGAGTTCAAAGGCACTGTGAAGGTCGTGAAGACCGATGTCTTCTGGGATACGAATGCTGCAGCGTTAGTCGGCAAGTGGCGTGAGAACATTGACGCCTGGAAGAAAGTCGGCTCGGACTTCGGCTACCATTACCTGGGCAGTGCGATCACCTTCTGCAAGATCGGCAGAGCATTCGGGGAAGCCATGCTCGAACTGCTGAAGAACTGACGCGCTCTGGCCCGGACCCGGTCAACGGGCGCGGTACACGCGCTTGCCGCCGAGCCAAGTTTCGCGGACCTTGATGTCTCTCACCTCGCCGCTGGGGCACGTGAGGATATCCCTGTCGAGCACGATGAAATCCGCCAGCTTCCCGGCCTCGAGCGACCCTTTCTCCTTCTCCTCGAACGTCAGCCACGCGCAGTTGATCGTGTAGAGACGGATGGCCTCTTCCCGCGTGATGCATTGCTCCGGATGCAGCGGCGTATCCGTCCAGCGCGGCTGGCGGGTTAGCGCAATCCACATCCCGAGGAACGGGTTGTACGGGTTGATCGAGCGCAGGCTGTCCAGTTTCTGCATGTGGTCCGACCCGCCGCCGACGATCACGCCCCGGTCAAAGAGCGCGCGGTACGGCTGGAAGTAGCTCAGCCGCTTCTCGCCGAACTGCGCCAGGAGCGTCACGCCGTCCAGGTAGAGCCACGCAGGCTGGAGGACGGCCACGATGCCGAGCGCCCGCATATTCTCGATGGCCTCTGCGC
>JAPLOD010000685.1 GCA_026692735.1 Planctomycetota bacterium
CCGCGCGCCCCCCGCAAGCGACGCCCAACCGCAGTTGCAGCGCCTCGGCGGCGACCGGACGCCGCTTCGCTTCCTCAAGCGCACGGACAAGCGCGTGCGCGGCCGAACCGCAGGCGTCCCATGATCCGCTGGCGAGCGCCGCAAGCCGGACGCCGCGCGCGGCAAGAGCGATTGCCTCGTGGTGCACATACTGCCGCAGGGCTGCGAGCAGGCGTTCGCAGGCGGCGGTGGTCCCGTTCTCCGGCGTTGGCAGCAGGATGCTCAGCCAGCGCACGCCTTCCTCCTGGCAGCCAGCCACGGTGTGGCGGAGCGCCTCAAGACTGCCGGCCGGGTCCGCATGGCGCGGGGCATCCAGCACGAACGCCAGATGCCGAGGCACGTTGAGGGCCGCGGCGGCTGTCGCATCCGCGCACAGCGCCGTAACCAGATCGTCCGGCTCGGGTCTCGACCCGGAGCGCCGAGTCACGTCGTGCGACACGGTCTCCGCGGCAGGGCGGGCTACGGCTGGCGAAAGCATGAACGGTGGTATCATGAATACGTTTTCCCGGTGGTGGTCAACGGCCCCGCGCCGCGCGCACCAATGTCTCAAGCTGATCGAGGTAGTTCCTGAACGACTCACGGCCACCGGCACTGAGCTGCACGGTGGTACTGCTGGCGCGTCCCGCGCCTTCCTTGAACCGCTCCACCAGCCCGGCCTCTTCCAGAGTACGGAGATGGGTTGTGAGGTTGCCGTCGGTGAGGGACAGGGTGTCGCGCAGGTCGGAGAAGGAACAGCCGCCCGGCGCCATGACCAGGACCGTCAGAATGGCCAGCCGGGTCCGCTCGTGGATCAGCGGGTCCAGCCGCACCATGTCGGGCCGGCGTGCACCCTTTGCGCCCCCCTTCTGCGAGGCCGAAGCGTTTCCGCCCAGCCTCGCGGCGAACAAGGGAAGCGGCGACTGCGAGCGGGCTTTTGTCGCGCTGCCGGATCTCATTTGTGGTACCTCGCCAGAACCACCGCGCCAAACAGCACATGCAGCCCGCCAAAGCCTAGGCCGAGCCACAGGGCGGCGCAGTCCATCTTCGACCACGCGCACAGACCGAGGATCATGAAAGCCACCCCCAGCACGCGCAGGAACAGTGGCGCGAAGAAACTCACAGCCCACAGGCCGCAACCGTACAGCACCAGCCACAGGCCGGGGAGCATCTCAAAACGCCCTGTCAGCGCCAGTGCGGCACTCGACGCCAGCCCCGCCATCCCCGGCCCCAGCAAAGCCGCGAACGCCGTGCGCGCAATGGGCGTCCAGACCGCCTCGCCCCGCCGCCGGGCTTTCATGGCTGTGAGGACTGCCAGGGCCAGCGCGGTCACCGCCAGCACGCCGCTCCACACCGCCACGAACGGCCAGCCCGCCGCGGGTTGAGCGCCGGCAAAACCGGGGTGCGCGCCGCAGACGCCGCTGCCGACGAACGCGGCGCCGCCCGCGATGAAACCCGACAGCGCGGAGAAGGTCGAATAGCGCGCGGAGCGGTCCACAGCCGCGCGAATCTCGGCCAGCGCGCGCAGCGCCTCGTCCTGGGCGAGGGGGGTAGGCAGAAGCACTTCAGACTCCTCCAGCATCAAAGCGGGAAAGCCGTTCACTTTGTCTCACAAAGTAATATCGGGAGAGGCGCGGCGCGTCAATAGGCAATTCTGAAAACGCAACTCGTGATCTGCACTCTATGGGCTACCATGCGGGTTCAGCAACGACTGCCGACGGAACCGGACGATAAGGAGAGGACGGCATGAACATCTCCCGCGTAACGCGCCGCAGATTCCTGAAACTAGCCGCCGGAGCAGTCGTGGCGGCGCCGGTCATCATCCCGCGCTCGGCGTGGGGCGCCAACGACCGCATCAACGTGGCGGTCATCGGCAATGGGAACCGCGGCGGCGACCTGCTGGCCGCGCTGCTGGGGCACGGCGACGCGCGCGTGGTCGCCGTCTGCGACGTGGACCGCCCGCGGCGCGAGAGCACGGCCAGCAAGGTGCGCGACAAGTACGGCCCCGACTCGACATGCGATTCGTACAGCGATTTCCGCGAGTTGCTGGAGCGCAAGGACATAGACGCCGTCGCGATCGGCACGCCGGATCACACGCACGCGCTCATCGCCATCGCGGCCATGAAGACCGGCAAGGACGTGTACTGCGAGAAGCCGCTGTCGCTGACTATCGCCGAGGGCCGCGCGATGGCCGAGACGGCCCGGCGCTATGCCCGCGTGCTGCAGTGCGGCACGCAGCGCCGCTCGGACGGCGCGTTCCGCCGGATGTGCGAACTGGTGGTCAACGGGCGGATCGGCCGACTGAAAACGGTGGAGATCGGCGTGGGCATGCGTCCGGTGAAGCCGCAGCCGTGGGAGCCGGAGCCTGTGCCCGAGGGCTTCGACTACGACTTATGGCTGGGACCGGCGCCGTGGGAGCCTTACACGAAGGACCGCTGCCACTACAACTTCCGCTTCCTCCGGGCGTATTCGGGCGGCGACCTGACCAACATGGGCGCGCACGCTGTGGATATCGCACAGTGGGCTCTGGGCGCCGACGAATCCGGCCCGATTGAGGTTGAGGGGGAGGGCGAGTATCACCGGACGGGCTTGTGGGACACCTTCTACAAGTTCCGCCTCGAGTACAAATATGCCTGTGGCGTCACGCTCGTCTGCACCAGCGACTCGTACGGCGTGAAGTTTATCGGAACGGAAGGCTGGATCAAGGAGGCCAAGGAGAGCAGCCCGCCTGGGCTGCTGAAGTCCGTGATCCGGCCGGGGGACATCCGCTTGCACGAATCGCACGGCGACCACATGCAGGATTTCGTCTGGGCGCTGCGGACGCGCGAGCGGACGGCGGCGCCGGCGGAGACGGGACACCGGACGACGACGGTCTGCAATCTGGGGAACATCGCCCTTACGCTGGAGCGGAAGCTGCGCTGGGATCCGGCCAAGGAGGAATTCGCCGGAGACGAGATGGCGAACCAGATGCGCTCGCGGCCCTACCGCGCGCCGTGGCGGCTGTAAGGGATTGGGAAGCGGCGGAAAGAGACGTGGTGTCACCGGAAGTTGGCGGAGATTAGGAAGCACCGGCAGGTGGTTGCAGCACAAGCGTCTGTTGACTCAATAGCGTCCTAAACTGTAACCCCACTGCGGGGCTCGTTCTCTTCTGCCTTTGCTGGCGTACGGGGTCAGCGAATGCCTGGATCTCCGAGTGGGAGTAGTTATCGTCCAGGGGCACATGCTCTACCATGAAGTAGCTCTGGGCGGTGCCGCCGCCGAGGAGATGCTGCGGCACACTTCGCACCTGGAAGCAGGCAATCCCCCAGTCGCGCCAACTCGGCAACAGAACCCACTCTTGCTTGCTATACTTCCCGCGGTTCACGGACTGGTCAGGGCAGCGGATCTCTGTCGCATCCACATGCGCGCCAGACAGATGCGCGAAGCGCATGAACAGCCGTTCCTCCGGGTCGAACTGCGGATCCGGGGGACGCCCGTTACGCTTCATCTCATGCGGAATGGGTGCCACGGAGATGGTCATGGAATCTCTCGATGGTTTGTCTCAGTTCTGCCGGAGCAACGTCCCATGAGTCGGCATGTCCAGGCCCGTTAGAAACAACCGCTGCAATCTCGCCTGTGTTGTAGCACTCAATCAGCGCATACCGTTCGCCGTTGCGGAAGGAAATGCCGACGCCGTTGTCCGCAGACGGCACCACATTTGTTGGAGCGAGATCGAAGTCCTCGTCGGCGAGGACATCAAGGACGTCTTCGGCGTTCTGCAGGGCGCAAGCGTTCGGGGCCTCGGAACCGTAACCGTTCCAGTTGTGCTTGATCTCTCTCATGTCGCGTAATGCCCTTTCAGCCGCAGCAAACCACGAACGCTTCTGACTTACGTACTCAAGGTAGTCGCCGCAAACGGCATCCTGCTCCGACAATGCTGCAGGGAAGGTTTTCCCAGCCACGTCGTACCTGACCTGCGCCAAGGACGTTTCCCCCGTGAGTTGGAGCGTGATTCCGAGCGCAACGGTTCCGGCAACGCTCAGGGCGTTCTCCAGGCAGAAAACGCCGGCGGAGGTCGCTGAGTCCCTATCCCGGACGTAAGCTCCATCCATTTCTAGGTTCCCTCCTTAGACGCTTTCGTTCCCTCAGCGTGCTCGATCTGCTTCTGTAGCCAGTCCTTGAGCTTCTGGGCCGTTGGGAGATCCATCACCAACTCGGCCTCGACCTCGCGCACGACGGCCTCGCGCGTTACCCTTTCCTTCGTAATCTCGTGGCCAAGTCTTCCCTCGGCGCCCAACTCATGTGTCGTCTGCCGCGGAATGGGCCAGCGTTCGTTCCACACGGCCATTTGAATGTTGCCACGGGGGCCGACCCCACCAATAGCTCCCTGTACGTAGATGACCCTGAAAGCATTGCTCTTGATGAAATCGAACCTGATTTTCTTGCCCTCTACATCCACCCCGGGCGCGCGCACCGACGGTTGGTCAGCCATAAATCAACGTCCTCCGTTCAGTAGCAGAGACGTGCGCCATTCGGTTTCCATCAATGAAGCTTATCTGAACACACTCGGGGCATGTCTTCAAGCTCCTTTGACGAAAAGGCCACCTTCCGCACACATGATACCATCTACCGTAGCGACGCACGGAGTTACAGAGGCACCACGCTGCATTGTTGAGAAAAGGAAACAGGAAGACGGCGCGATTGGGCGCGGTGTCCCCGGAAGTCAGTACCCGTGTTCGCGCAGTCGCGCTTCGTCGAGGCCAAACGTCGTCTGCGGGGCGGGGCCTGAGCGGGCCTTGAGCGCGGCGAGGACGTACTTGCCGAGGATATCGGTCTCCACGTTGACGCGGGCGCCCTTCTTCTTGCCAGCGATGGTTGTTCGGGACAGCGTCTCGGGGATGAGCGCGACCCAGAAGGTGCCCTCGCGCGGATCGCAACCGGCCACCGTCAGGCTGATGCCGTCCACGGCGATGGAGCCTTTCTCAACGATCTGTTCGGCAAACCTGAGATCGTCCAGCTTGAGGTGCCATTCGGCCCAGCGCCCGCCTTCCACCGTGTCAGTCACGACGGCGGTTGCATCAATGTGGCCTTGCACGAAATGCCCGCCGAGACGGTCGTGCGGCAGCAGGGCGCACTCCAGGTTCACGCGCGCCCCGGCACGCAGTTCGCCCAGCGTCGTGCGCTGCAGCGTCTCCGGCACCGCGTCGAAGGTCGCCACCGTTCCGGCAAGAGAGGCGAGCGTCAGGCAGCAGCCGTCAATGGCTATGGAATCGCCGGGCTTGCTGTGCGCTGCCAGCGGCCCCAGGTCCAGGCTCAACCGTGCGCCGCCGGCAGCAGCGTGCGACACGGCGGTGACGGAGCCGATGTGCTGAATCAGGCCTGTGAACATGCGTTACCCGGCCAGGAACCGCAAAGGCCCAAGCGCGAAATCCCAAATCCCAAATCCGCAATCCGCAATCCGCAATCTGAAATCCGCAATCACATCTCCCCAATCCGCTTGAGCTCTTCCGGCTTCAGGTCCGGAACGATTTCGGCGCCCACGTTCTCGTCCACCTGCTCGGGGGTCTTGATGCCCGGGATCACAACACTGACCGCCGGGTGCGCCAGGCAGAACTTGAGTGCGGCCTGCGCCAGCGTGCGGCCGGTGCCTTCAGCGAGGAAGCGGAGTTTCTCAACCCGTTCCAGGACGGCCGCCAGCTTCTCTGGGGGGTATGCATCCTTGCGGTGGTCATTGTCCGCGAACTGGTGCCCGGGTTTGTACTTGCCGGTCAGCAGCCCTGAGGCCAGCGGGACGCGCACGATGATGCCCACGCTCTTGTTGAGAGCGACCTCGAACAGCTCCTTGGCGGCCTCGCGCTGCAGCAGGTTGTAGACCACCTGGATGGTCTCCACGTCACCTTTCTCGATGGCGAGCAGGCCTTCCTCCGGGTTGCCAATGGAAATGCCATAGTGCGCGATCTTGCTCTTGTCCTTCAGCTCGCGCAGCGTGTCCCAGATGGCGTTGCTTTCGATCACCGCGCGCGGCGGGCCATGGAGCTGGTACAGGTCTATGATGGTGACGCCCAGCCGTTCCAGGCTACGGTCGCATGCCATCCTGACGTAAGCGGGAGAAAAGTCCTGGAACGGCGCTTCAGGGTCGCGGCGCACATTGCCGACTTTAGTGGCCACGTGCACCCGGCAGGGCGCCAGCTTGGTGGCCTTGCCGACCAGTTCCTCGCTGTGACCCATGCCGTACGCGTCGGCGGTGTCAACGAAGTTCACGCCCAGCTCGAAAGCGCGCTGCAGAGCGTCCAGGCTGGTCTGGTCGTCAGTGGCGCCATAACCGAACCCGTGGCCGGCGACGTTCTTCCCGCCGCCGATGGCCCAAGCCCCAAATCCGATCTCGCGGATCTTGATACCTGTGCGCCCCAGCAGCCGCATTTGCAGCATGGGCCCACCTGTGGCGCCCGCGGCGGCGACACTCTCTCCCGACATCCAACCCCCTTCCGTGGCTGGCGGTAGTGTAACCTATCTTCGTGGTGCCACAAGATGCTTTGCAGCCACAAGAGGGGAGCGACCCTCACGTGTCTATACAAGTCTGGGCCGCCTCATGTGACTGCGCGGCGAGCGGGCGCGTCCGCGCGCCTGGGGCAGAGTCCTTTTCCGCTTGAACGCCCTTGGCGCGTTCCATAGTCTATCGGCGTGAGTTCACAAAGCGCAACATTCTGTCACCCGTCACGTGCGTCCGTGCGGCGTGTGTTGCCGGGCGAACCAGGCTGAAAGGACACTTTCGATGGCGAAGAAGACGATTATCATGGTGGCCAGCGGCGACCTCCGCATTGCTGCCAATCAGACGTGCGAAGAAGCTCAGGCGGCGATGGAAAAGAAGCTCACGGCGGCAATCGAGAAAGAAGGCTTCACGGTCCAGCGCGGCCACGCGTACGATCCGGTCAAGCAGCACGGCTTCATTGACAGCCAGAAGTACGGCCTGCAAGTCTTCCGCTCGATCCCCGCCGACGCGCCGCTCATCGTCGCCGAAGCGGTGTGGCAGTACAGCAACCACGTCCTGCCCGGCCTCCTGTCCCACAAAGGCCCAATCCTGACCGTCGCCAACTGGAGCGGCACGTGGCCCGGCCTGGTCGGCATGCTCAACCTCAACGGCTGCCTCACCAAGGCCGGCAAGAAGTACAGCACGCTGTGGAGCGAGGACTTCACGGACGAGTGCTTCCTCAACGGCCTGCGCAGTTGGCTGAAGACCGGCACGGTCAAGCACAAGACGCCGCACGTGCATCCGCTCGAAAAGATGAAGGTCCCCGCCGACGCGGCCAAGGCCGGCAAGGCTTTCGCGCAGGAGCTGAAGAAAAACAAGATGATCATGGGCATCTTCGACGAGGGCTGCATGGGCATGTACAACGCCATCATCCCCGACGAACTGCTCCACGCCATCGGCGTCTTCAAGGAACGGCTCAGCCAGTCCGCGCTCTACGCCAAGATGCTCACCGTCTCCGACGCCGACGCCCAGAAGGTCTACGACTGGTGCGTCGCCCGCGGCCTCAAGTTCAAGCTCGGCACCGATGAGCTCAAGGACCTGACCATCAAGCAGGTGCTGACACAGTGCAAGATGTACATCGCCGCGGTGCGCATCGCGGACGAGTTCGGCTGTTCCTGCATCGGCATCCAGTACCAGCAGGGCCTGAAGGACCTGGCGCCGGCGTCGGACCTCGTCGAGGGCCTGCTGAACAACGTCGAGCGGCCGCCGGTGTACCACGAGCAGACGGGCAAGGAACTGTTCCCGGGCGAGGCGCTGCCGCACTTCAACGAGGTGGATGAGTGCGCGGGCCTCGACGGCCTGATCACGTACTACCTGTGGCGCAAACTGGGCCAGCCGCCGGAGAACACCCTCCATGACATCCGCTGGGGCCGGCACTACAAGGGCAACGGCCTGGACGCGTACGTGTGGGTGTTCCTGATCTCCGGCGCCGCGCCGCCGGCGCACTTCATCGGCGGCTACAAGGGCACGTCGTCCGAACGGCAACCGGCCATGTACTTCAAGTTTGGCGGCGGAACGGTGAAGGGTATCTCCAAGCCGGGGTGGATCGTATGGAGCCGCGTGTTCGTCGAGGCGGGCAAGTTGAAGCTCGACACGGGGCTGGCGGAGGTCGTGGCGCTGCCGCAGGCCGAGACCGACGACCGTTGGAAGCTCACGACCCCGCAGTGGCCCATTATGCACGCGGTGCTGCAGGGCGTCAGCCGCGATGAGATGATGGCGCGGCATAAGGCCAACCACATCCAGGTCGTATACGCGAACGATAAGGGTTCGGCGCGGAAAGCTATGTTCGCCAAGGCCGCCGCCATGAAGGAACTGGGGATGCAGGTTTCGATCTGCGGAGAAGTCTGACCGCTACGACGCCCAGGAGTGGCCGGGGGCTGAGTTGGCGAGAGGCACGGTCAAAGGGGGCGATACCATGAAGAAGATTGGCCCACGACAGGCCGCAGGGCGCCGCCGGCATCACGAGAACACCGGTTTGGCGGCCGGGGCGGCCACTCTCTGCTTGGCCACGCTCTCCATGTTCGCGCCAGGACTGGCGGCCGCCCAGCCCGGGCCAAAGGCCAGCAGCACATGGCCCCAAGCTTACTCCGTGCAGGAGGACAATGGCGCTGGCGCCCTCGTCCTCACTACGCCCTATTGCACCGTGGAGCACGACCTTAAGAAGGGCGGCGCTATCACGCGGATCAGACTGACGCACGGCAAGGCCGCCAACCTCCTGGTGCGGCCCATTGAGACTCGTCTCCTGGATGCTAACGGCGCAGTGCTGACCGACCTGAGGGACGCCGCGCCCAAGGTCACGCACCGCCAGGCGGGTCTGAACGAGATCGTGACGGTCGAGTGTGCCCTTGTGGATCAGGAAGGCCGCGCGTCTGGCGTGCGGGTGAAGTCCACGTTCGAGTACCGTTGGGGCTACGTCAAGGTACACAGAGAGTTTCTCGTTCCGGCTGGCGGCGTTCGCGTCCGGGAAGTGTGTCTCCTCTCCACTATCCTTGCTCCCAGCATGACCGACTACGGCTACCGGGAGGGCCTCACGGAAGAGGAACGCGCTCCGCCGTTTTCCTTTGGGAGCAACCGCTGGGGCAAGCTGCGCTTGGGCCAGCCCGCAGATCGGCCGCTCCAGACCCGCTACGTGCCGCGTTCAATGATCTTCGCGGACCCCGGAGTCGAGGGCTTGGAATGGTTTGTGGGCTCCGATCTCTCCCAATGGGACCTGCAGCTCACCGGGCGCCGCGGCCAGGGCCAGTGCCTGCTGCAGCCCAGCCAGGACCCGCCCGGCCTGGCGCTATCCGTCTCCCCGCTTTCGGGCGCGGACGCCGTGGCGCTGACGAATACGTTCGCCTTTGACTTCTACCTGGCTGTCCCGCTGCTCGAAGGGCACGCCCAAAGGCCGTGGCTGCATACCTCCTTCAACCGCAACAAAGGCAACTGGGTCGCCGCCGAAGAAATCCAGCGCTGGGCGGCGAAGGGCTACCAGACGGTTCACTGCCACAACGACGGCGATTACTACGATGACGGCCTGTTCTGGCGCGACGGCGCTTACCCGCCGTATCCCGACATGGACCGCTACGACAAGGTGCTGCAGGAGTGCCGCAAAGTCGGGATCCGCACCGCGACGTACTTCTCCGACAAGGAACTGCACCCCAGCACGAAGGAATTCCAGGAACACGGCGCGGAGTGGGGCCGGAAAAACCGCAAGGGCGATCTTCAGCACAACTTCTTCCGCGGCAAGAGCGAGTTCGGCGCGCAGATGTGCCTGCGGTCTGGCTGGCTGGAGTTCCTGAAACTCTCCATTGACCGGGTTCTCAAGAACCATCCGCTTGACGGCGTGTACTACGACTGGAACGTCGCACTGTTCTGCTGCAATCCAGCGCACGAGGCGAAGCAAGCCGCCAACGCGCCCGCCGGAGGCCAGGGGGGCCACGGAGGCCACTGGGACATTGACGAACTGCTGGACCTGATGGAGTGGACGCGGAACCGCGTGGGTCCGAACGGTCTGGTGATCATCCACAACACCACCACGCCGATGGTCGCCACCGAGAATTTCGCCGACTATGTGGTCGCCACCGAGTGGGGTTACAAGAAGTGGACCGACCGCGCGCCGGACCTCCAAGCCCTGCCGCTGGAGTGGTCCCTGGCCGGCGCGCGCGCCCGAGGCGTGATCAGCTACGGCACCATTGACAGCAAAGCGCCGCCACGGCTGCACCGGCAGTTCGCCCTGCAAGCGTTCCTGGGCGGCGTAGCTCCCTGGCCGGCCAGCGACCAGACCTTTGAGTTGCTGCCACTGTTCAGACCGCTCGGCGACCTCGAGTCGTATCGGTTCGCCGACTGGCGGAACCAGGCGGTCAGCTTGTCCGACGCCCGTTGTGCCTCGGCCATCTACAGCCGCCCCGGCGAGGCCTACCTGCTGCTGGCGAACCTGGACCAGGACGCGAAGGAGATCACCTGCGCGCTGCATCCGGAGAAGTTGCCGTATCCGCTGGAGCGTCCGGTCGCTGCCACCAGGTTGGCTGCGAATCCGGGAGCCGGCACCGCCGGCGCGGCGCCGGCTGCCGGTCCGGACGATGCAGCCGCTTCGAAGCTCGACGTGGGACAGTTGGTCGGGCAAGGGGTCAAGCTCTCCCTCCCCGGCGACGGCGCCCTGCTCATTCAGGTCCGGTAGGGCACTCGCGACTCGGTCACGTCTGCCTCAACCGCGCAGTCCCTGGTTGCTTCGCCTCCGCCGCTTTATCGCTTGCAGCCGTTGCGCGGGAATCCTACTCTATCGGTCCTGGCATCACGTGTCGTCAGTCGTGTGCAAAGCCGACGGCTCAAGGAGGCTTGGTTGGGCATGAGCACCTATCACTATGTGGCCTGTGACCTGGGCGCGGAGAGCGGCCGGGTGGTCCTGGGGACGCTGAGCGACGGGCGGGTTGCCATCGAGGAAATCCACCGCTTCCCGACCGGGGCGATAAGCATCGGCGGATCGCTGCGCTGGGACCTCCTGCGCAGCTTCGACGAGCTGAAGACCGGCCTGCGCAAGGTGGCGGCGCGCGGACTGCCCATTGCCAGTGTCAGCACCGATTCGTGGGGCGTGGACTACGTCTTCCTGCACGGCCGCGAGCCGATGCTGGGGTTGCCCTACCACTACCGCGACGCGCGTCTGGACGGCTCGATGGAGAAGGCTTTCGCCAAGGTGCCGGCGGACAAGATTTTCGCCGAGAGCGGCATCCAGTTCATGCAGCTCAACACGCTCTACCAGTTGCTCACGGACCTCGAGCAGCGCCCGAAGCTGCTCAAGCTGGTGGAGAAGTTCCTGACGATCGGCGACTACTTCAACTACCTCTTCTCCGGCGCGAAGAAGGTCGAGGTATCCCTGGCGAGCACGACGCAGCTTTACGATCCGCGGAAACGCAAGTGGTCGCGGGAGCTGATCAAGAGCTTCGGACTGCCGGCGAAGATCTTCCCCGAGATCGTGCCCTCGGGCGCGAAACTCGGGCCGCTGCTGCCGGAGATCGCCTCCGAGACCGGCCTGCAGGGCGTCGAAGTGGTGGCCTCGTGTTCGCACGACACCGGCGCCGCCGTCGCCGCTGTTCCCGGAGAAGGCGACGACTGGGCGTACCTGAGCTCGGGCACGTGGTCGCTGCTGGGCATCGAAAGCGAGAAGCCGATCATCACGGACAAGAGCCGGGCGTACAATTTCACCAACGAAGTGGGCTACGACCATACCATCCGCTTCCTGAAGAACATCATCGGGTTGTGGGTCGTGCAGGAATGCCGCCGCGCCTGGGCGAACGCGGGGCAGGAGTACAGCTACGACCAACTCACGAAACTCGCTGACGAAGCCCCGCCGCTCAAGCGCTTCATCAACCCCGCGGCCGCGCGCTTCGCCAAGCCCGGCGGCATGCCCGAAAAGATCGCCGGCTACTGCCGCGAGACGGGCCAGACGCCGCCGGAGTCCGTCGGCGCGACGGTGCGCTGCGTGCTGGAGAGCCTGGCGCTGCTGTACGACAGGACGCTGCGCGAGATCGCCACGGTCACGGGGCAGAAGATCGCCCGCCTGCACATCGTCGGCGGCGGCAGCAAGAACACGCTGCTGAACCAGTTGAGCGCCAACGCGACGCAGGTGCCCGTGCATACGGGGACGGTCGAGGCCACGGCCATCGGCAACATCCTCATCCAGGCACTGGGACTGGGGCATCTGCCGTCGCTCGCCGCCGCCCGCGACGTGGTCCGGCAGTCGTTCCCCGTGTCCATTCATCGCCCACAGGACGCCGGCGTGTGGCAGGACGCGAAGGAACGCTTCGGGAGACTGACGCTGGCGACGTAGCAGGGGCGCCTCACCCAGGTCGCTTGTCGCCTGGCCTTGCCCTCAGGGGGGGACGCGCCTGCTTCGGAAGGACGCTGTGCCCTACGAAACGGAATA